>NZ_JBLHYX010000008.1:0-174198 GCF_047631075.1 Limimaricola cinnabarinus | reverse complement strand
CCGCGCCCCGCCCCCGAAGCGACCGCGCCCGCCGCCCCGGTCGAGGCCGCGCCCGCCCCGGCTCCGGTTTCGGCCCCTGCCCCGTCCGAGGAGCGCCCGCCGCGCAAGCCGCGCGCCGACAAGCCCGCAGGCGACAAGCCGTGGAAGAAGCGCGAAGGCGCATCCGACAAGGGCGGCGACAAGCCGTGGCAGAAGCGCGACGCCAAGCCCTTCGACCGCAGCCGCGACGGCGCGGTCTCCGAGCGGGGCGCGAAACCGGCGGGCAAGCCGGGCGCGAAACCCTTCGCCAAGCCCGGAGCGAAGCCGGGTGCGAAGCCCTTCGCCAAGCCGGGCAAGCCCGACGGCGCGCCCAAGTCGCGCGGCGCCGCCGACACCTCGCGCCGCTTCACGCCGCCCTCGGCCCCCGGCGGCAAGGCTGGCGCCAAGCCCGGACCCCGGCCCGGCAAACCGCCCCGCAAGGGCGGCACCGAGGCCCCCAAGCGCCGCGACTGACCCCGTATCCGCTCGGCAAAAAGGGGCTCCCCATCGGGAGCCCCTTGTCACACGCGGCGGAGCGATGAGCCCACAACGCGCCCCGTCATGAAACCCGCCCATTGCCGCTCCTAGGGGAGAAGCTGCGCCGCTGACGGCGCAGCTTTGGCCCGGACTGGCTCAGGACCGTCAGACGCGCGTGGCGATCACCCGATCCGGCCTCCGCCCTGCTTCTGGATCACGACCACGGCGGGTCGCGGCGGCATGCCGTCCGCGAAGTCGGGCCAGCGGGTCGAGGGGTCCTCGAAGGTCGAGCCATCGCCCGGATGCTGAACCGCGAGGAACAGCGTCTGGTCGTCGTTGACGAACCACGGGCCGCACATCTCCGCCCCGACCGGCACGCGGAAGAAGTGCTTCGACGTGCCGCGCATCTCTCCGTCGGTCTCCATGGCCCAAAGACCGTCGGCCCGCCCGGTGTCCTCCGCCGAGTTGCCATCGGTCGAGATCCAGAGCCGACCCGCCGCGTCGATCGCGCAGTTGTCCGGCATGCCGAACCAGCCGTTCTCGCTCGTGGCGGGAGAGAAGGTCGCACCGACCGCCTCGACCGAAGGGTCGCCGCATTTGACGAGGATCTCCCACGACATGGTGTCGGCCGCGAAATCGCCCTCCGGTGCGGTGATCTCGATGATGTGGCCGAACGCGTTCTCGGCGCGCGGGTTGGCCGCGTTCTCGTCGCCCGGCTTGCGGCGCGTGTTGTTGGTCAGCATCACGTAGATCCTGCCGGTCTGCTCGTTCGGCTCCACATCCTCGGGGCGGTCCATCGGTGTCGCCTCCAGGAAATCGGCGGCGCGCCGGGTCTGGACCAGAACGTCGCCCTGATCGGCAAAGCCGTTCTCGGCGGTCAGCGGGCCTTCGCCATGGATCAAAGGCAGCCATGTCACGGAGCCATCCTCGTCGAACCTCGCCACCGAGAGCGTGCCGCGGTCGAGAATGTCGGGGTCCGGGTTCGCCTCGTCATAGGCGGCCTCGGTGACGAAGCGGTAAACGTAGTCGAACCGCTCGTCGTCGCCCATGAAGAGCGCGACCCGTCCATCGCCGTTGACCGCGGGCATGGCGCCCTCGTGCTTCACCCGTCCCAACGCCGTGCGCTTGACCGGGGTGGAGTTCGGGTCGGCCGGGTTCACCTCGACGATCCAGCCGTGGCGGTTGGGCTCGTTCGGCTCCTTGTCGATATTGAAGCGGTCGTCGAACTTGCCCCAGGCATACCACTTGCCCGGCACGCCGTAGCGGGCATTGAGGATCGTCGCCGGGTCGTCCGAGGTCTCGGTCGCGGGCGGCTCTTGCTGGTCGCTCCAGAAATAGCCGTTGAAGTTCTCCTCGGCCATGAGCCAGGTGCCCCAGGGCGTGATGCCGCCGGCGCAGTTGTTGAAGGTGCCGCGCGCCTCGGTGCCGCTCGGGTCCGCATTGGTCTGCATCCGCGCATGACCCGCCGCCGGGCCAGAGATCTTCATCGGCGTTTCGGCGGTGATCCGGCGGTTATAGGTCGACTCGCGCACCACCGACCATTTGCCGTCCTCGCCCCGGCGGATCTCGATGACGCTGCCGCCATGCGCGGCCTTCTCGATATCTACCAGCTCCTGGGTCATCTTCGCGAACTCGGCGTCGTCCTGGATGCCGAGGCCGGGGAACATCAGCTCCTCGTTGGTGTATTCGTGATGGTTCACGAGGAGGAGCCGGTCGGGATCGTCGGGGGCCTCGGGGTGCGGCACGGTGCCGATGAAGTCCGAGTTGTAGCCGAATTGCTGGTTCTGCGCCTCGGCGGTCTGATTGTCGACGTCGAACTCCGGCGCACCGGGCAGGACCGGATCGCCCCAGCGGATCAGCACCTCGGCGTCGTAGCCCTCCGCCACGACCATGTCTTCGCTGACGCCGGCCTCGATTTCGGTGAAGTCGAAGCTGCTGCCCTCGGTCTGCGCGTAAGCGCGGCTCGCGGCCAATGCCATCGGGCTGACCGTCGCGGCGATGGCGGTGAACCCCAAGGCCCCCTTCATGAGGTCCCGGCGCCCCATGCGGGCGGCGATCACGTCGCCGATCGTCGGTGCCTTGGATGAATTGACGCCATCGTCATCTGCGGCGTCGAAGCGCTGAGAACGATTGAGTGGATCGAAAATGGTAAATTTCACGGTCTTGCCTCCCTTGTCCGGTCAGATCTCCGGATGGCGTCGATCTTGGCACCGAAGGCGCAGCTTGTAACCTTCGAATAGAGGCGGCGGGACGGTCGCCTTCCCGGTTTGGACCCATGCTGCGACACAGGCGGACCGCGGCATTCCCCATGGGGTTTGACCCGGTTGAATGGCCACCAGAGACGTATGCGACGGGCCGGCGATCACCAAGATGTGCGGTCGAGGCGGGGAGCTAGGATCGCTCACGAACCGCCCCGCCTCCCGATCAACCCTCGCGCAGCGCCCGGTTATGCCGGACCGAGGACCAAAGCGCCACGCCGATCAGCGCCGCGCCCAGAAGGCCGGTGATCGCCTCGGGCACATGCACCACCGCCTGCGCATACATCAGCACCGACAAGACGAGGATCGAGTAGAAGGCCCCGTGTTCGAGATAGCGAAACTCGGCCAGCGTGCGCTTCTCGACCAGCATGATCGTCATGGAGCGCACATACATCGCGCCGATGCCGAGGCCGATGGCGATCAGGAACAGGTTCTTGGTCACCGCGAAGGCGCCGATCACCCCGTCGAAGGAAAAGCTCGCATCGAGCACCTCAAGATAGAGGAACGCGCCCAGGCCCCCGGCCCGCGCGGCCCCCGCCACCTCCTGCTCCGCGTCGAGCCAGTTGCCTAGCATGTCGAGCGCGAGATAGCTCAGAAGCCCCAACAGCGCCGAGAACAGGAAGATACCAGTCTCGATCGGGTCGAGCACCGAGGCGAAGCTCACCAGCACCACGAGGACCAGACCGACCTGAAGCCCCTGCACGCCCGCGGCCCGGCGCAGACGTCGCTCCAGCCCGCCGATCCAGTCGATCTCCTTTTCCTCGTCGATGAAGAACCCCAGCGCCACCATCATCAGAAAGGTGCCGCCGAAGGCGGTGATCGACAGATGCGCCTCCTCCATGATGCGCGCGTATTCATCCGGTTCGGCGGCGGCGAGGCGGATCGCGTCCCACGGCCCGATCCCGGCGGCGATCACCACCACCGCGAGCGGAAACACGATGCGCATGCCGAACACCGCGATCAGGATGCCCCATGTCAGGAACCGCTGCCGCCAGACCGGCGCCATGCCGTCGAGCTTGTTGGCGTTGACGATGGCGTTGTCGAAGGACAACGAGATCTCGAGCACCGCGAGCACCGCCGCGATCAGGCCGAAGGACAGCGCCCCGGCCACGCCGCCCCGGCTCCAGCCGAGCCAGACCGCGAGCGCCAGACCGACCGCCGTCACCAGAAGCGACCAGGTGAAATACCGCCGCATCGTTTCACCCATGTCGATGTCTCCCCCCTACGGACCCGTGCTTGATGCGGGGTCGGCCCCGCCTTGTCCAGCGGTGTCCGCCGCGCCCCTTCGCGCATTGCGCCTTTCGGCGGCGTCGCGATCCGCGACGCGCCCCATCGGGTCGCCGCAGGCCATTGATGGCGGGGAAACGAACTATGCCGTCTTCAGGGCCTTCCATTTGACCCCCTTTCTGGGCGATGTGAAGCGCAATGATCTTAGATGGCCCCGTTGCCGGTTCCATGTTCCCTGACTTTGAATGGAGTATCTCATGACCACCATCACCCCCGTCCTCCTCTGCGGTGGTTCCGGCACCCGTCTGTGGCCGCTATCGCGCAAGAGCTATCCCAAGCAGTTCGTGCCGCTGATGGGTGAAGAGACACTGTTTCAGGCTTCGGCACGGCGGCTGCAGGGCACGCGGCAGGGCAGCGGCGATCTGAACTTCGACCGCCCCCTCGTGCTGACCAACTCCGATTTCCGCTTCATCGTGACCGAACAGCTCAGCCTCGCGGCGATCGATCCCGGCGCCGTGCTGATCGAACCCGAGGGCCGCAACACCGCCCCCGCGATCCTCGCCGCGGCGCTGCATCTCGAGGCGACCTCGCCCGGGGCCATTATGCTTGTCGCCCCGTCCGATCAGGTCGTCCCCGACACCGCCGCCTTCCACGCCGCGATCGAGCGCGGGCTCGAGCCGGTCTCGCGCGGCCAGCTCGTCACCTTCGGCATAAAGCCGACCCATGGCGAGACCGGCTACGGCTATCTCGAGATCGCAAGCCCGATCGCCGACGGCGCGCCGCAGAAGCTGAGCCGTTTCGTCGAAAAGCCCGATGCCGATCGCGCGACGCAGATGTTCGAATCCGGCAAGTTCCTGTGGAACGCGGGCATCTTCATGGCGCGCGCCTCCGACATGGTCGCCGCCTTCAGGGCCCACGCCCCCGAGACCTTCGCCCCGGTCGAGGCGTCGCTCGCCCAAGGCAAGACCGATTTGGGTTTCCTGCGCCTCGACCCCGAGGCGTGGTCCACCGCGCCCGACATTTCGATCGACTACGCGGTGATGGAGAAGGCCGACAACCTGTCGGTGGTCCCCTTCGTTTCCGAATGGTCGGATCTGGGCGGCTGGGACGCCGTCTGGCGCGAGAGTAACCCCGACGCGCAGGGCGTCGTGACCTCGCAGGGCGCCACCGCGATCGATTGCGCCAACACGCTGCTGCGCTCGGAGAGCGAGCGCATGGAGGTCGTGGGCATCGGGCTCGAGAACATCATGGCCATCGCGATGAACGACGCGGTGCTGGTCGCGGACATGAGCCGCGCGCAGGACGTCAAGAAGGCGGTCGAGGCGCTCAAGGCCAAGAAGGCCCCGCAGGCCACCGCCTTCCCCAAGGATCACCGCCCATGGGGCTGGTTCGAAAGCCTCGTGGTCGGCGGCCGCTTCCAGGTGAAGCGGATCATGGTGCATCCCGGCGCCTCGCTGTCGCTGCAAAGCCATCACCACCGCTCCGAGCACTGGATCGTGGTCGAGGGCACCGCGCGCGTGACCGTGGATGAAGAGGTCAAGCTCGTGACCGAGAACCAGTCGGTCTATATCCCGCTGGGCGCCGTGCACCGCATGGAGAACCCCGGCAAGGTGCCGATGGTGCTGATCGAGGTGCAGACCGGCGCCTATGTCGGCGAAGACGACATCGTGCGCTACGAGGACGTCTACGCCCGCAGCTGATCCGGAACCCCGCGCCCCCGCGGCAGTTGCCCCCCCGAGGGGCGCTGTCGCGGGAGGCCGCGCGAGGCCGCGCCCCCCGGCCAAAGCGAGGGGCAGATGACCGACAGACTTCAAGGCAGCATCGCGATCGTCACCGGTGCGGAATCCGGCATCGGCCGCGCCATCGCCATCGCCTTCGCGCGCGAGGGCGCTGACCTGGTGCTGGCCTATCTGAGCGATGCCAAAGCCGCGGACGAGACCGCCCGCGCGGTGCGCGAGGCGGGCCGCGCCGCGATCACGGTGCAATGCGACCACACCCGTCCCGACGACGTGGAGCGGCTCTTCTCCTCGGCGGGCGACGCCTTCGGTCCGCCCGACATTCTCGTCAACTCCGCCGGTCTCGACGCGCCGGGCGACGAGGTGGCCGAGATGGACGAGGAAACGTGGGAAAAGATGCTGAAGGTCGATCTCTTCGGTCCGTTCCTGTGCTGCCGCGCCTTCATCCGCGCGCGGCGCGCCGAAGGCGGCGGCGGGCGGATCGTCAACATCTCCTCGGTGCATGAGGAAATCCCGCGCATCGGTTCGGCCGCCTATGACGCCGCCAAGGGAGGCCTGCGCAACCTCACCCGCACGCTCTGCCTCGAACTGGCACCGGACCGCATCGCGGTCAACAACATCGCGCCGGGGATGATCCTCACCGCGATGAACCAAGAGGCGATGGACGACGCGGAGGCCCGCGAAAAGCAGGTGCGCAACATCCCGTGGCGGCGTGCTGGCCAACCCGAGGAGGTGGCGCATCTCGCGGTCTATCTCGCCTCGCCAGAGGCCGATTACGTGACCGGGCAGACCTTCACCATCGACGGCGGCCTTTCGCTGAACGTAGGCCAGGGTGCCTGATCGCGCGTCCGAGACCAGGCGCGACCTGACCGCGCCCCAGCGCATGGCGCATCCCGCCTTGGGCATGCTGGGCGTGGTGACGCTGGTGCTGGTGGGATGGGCGCTGCACGCGATGCAGCCGGTGTTCCTGCCGATCGTCTTCGCGGTCTTCGTGGCGCTGCTGCTTGCGCCTGTCGATGGCTGGGCCGCGCGGGCGGCGGGCGGGCGGCGATGGGTCGGCCATCTCGCGGCGATGACGCTGCTGGCGCTGACGCTGGCGGTCTTCATCGGCATGCTGTGGGTCTCGGCGCAGCAATTCCTGACCCGGTTTCCCGCCGAACAGGCCAGCGCCGCGGTCGAGCAGATTTCGGACGCGACCGGCGATGCGTCCGGCACCGAGGGCGACACGAACGAGGCCGCCGGGGACGCGGCGGCGAGGGCCACGGGTGCCGCGGTCGAAAGCGCGATTCAGGCGACGCCCGGCGCGGGCCTCAACCCCGCCGACGCTCCCGATCCCGCCCAAGGCGGCGGCGGATCGGCGACAGGGCTGATCGAGCAGATCCGTGGCCTCGCGGGCGGCGGCGGTCTCGGCGGCACGCTGATGGAGCGGGCTTCGGGCATCGCCACCGCCGTGGTCTCGACGATCTCGGGCCTCGCGCTGGCGCTGGTGCTGATCTTCTTCCTGACGCTTCTGATGCTGTCGGAGGCGCCGCGCTGGCATGACAAGCTCTGCGCGATGCTGCGGCCCGACCGCCGCGAAGAGGTGGAGAGCGCCGTCGCGCTGATCGCCTCCAAGACGCGGCGCTATCTCGCGGTGCGCTTCGTGCTCGGGGTGCTCACTGCCCTCCTTTACGTGGGCTGGCTCTGGATCTTCGGGATCGACCTTCTTCTGGTCTGGGCGCTGCTGACCTTCGTGTTCAACTTCGTGCCTTCGATCGGTTCGCTGATCTCGGGCGTGCTGCCGGTGCTTTATGCCTTTGCCACGCGCGATCCTTGGACCGCCGTGCTGATCGGCGCGGGCATCCTGATGATCGAACAGGTGATGGGCAACTACATCGATCCGCGCGTGCAGGGCCGTCACCTGTCGATCTCGGCGCTGGTGATCCTGTCGTCGCTGCTGTTCTGGGGCTGGGTCTGGGGGGTCGCGGGGGCGATCCTCGCGGTGCCGATCACCATGGTGGTGATGGTGGCTTGCGCCCATGTGCCGGCGCTGCGCTGGGTCGCCCTCGCCCTGTCGGACGAGACCGATTACGACGGCATCGACGCGCAGCTCGGCGCGCCGGGCGAGGCCCGCGCGCCGGACTGAAACGGATCGGTCCTACTTGCCGAACACCACCGTGCGGCTGCCATTGACGAGCACCCGCCGGTCGAGATGCAGCGCCACGGCCCGCGCCAGCACCCGCCTCTCGATGTCGCGGCCCTTGGCCACGAGATCGTCGGGCGTGTCGGCATGGGTCACATGCTCCACGTCCTGCGAAATGATCGGCCCCTCGTCGAGATCCTCGGTCACGTAATGCGCCGTGGCGCCGATCATCTTCACGCCGCGCGCATGGGCCTGATGATAGGGCTTGGCCCCCTTGAAGCCGGGCAGGAAGGAGTGGTGGATATTGATGCAGCGCCCCGAGAGCCACGCCGACATCTCGTCCGACAGAATCTGCATATAGCGCGCCAGCACCACCAGCTCGGCCCCGGTCTCCTCGACCAGCGCGCGGATCTCGGCCTCCTGCTGCGGCTTGGTCTCGCGGGTGATCGGCAGGTGGTGATAGGGCACGTCCTCGGGCAGGCGCACCGACAGCGCGCTTTCGGGATGGTTGCCCGCCACCGCCACGAGATCCATCGGCATTTCGCCGATGCGCTGCCGGTAGAGCAGGTCCGACAGGCAATGGTCGAACTTCGACACGAGGATCAGCACCTTCTGGCGGTAGTCCTGCGGGCTCAGCGTCCACTGCATCCCGAAGGCGGTGCCGATGCCGTCCATCTTGGCGCGGAACCCGCCATCACCGCCGATCTCCTGCGGCAGGCGGAACGCCACGCGCATGAAGAAGGTGCCGGTGAGCGTGTCGTCGAACTGCCGCGCCTCGGTGATGTCGCCGCCTGTCTCGGCCAGCGCCGTGGCGACGGCGGCGACGATGCCGGGGCGGTTGCGGCAGGTGAGCGTGAGGATATGGGTGGTCATGGCGTGTCCCGTCTTGGCTTGCCCGGTTCTCGCCCGCCCTGCCCCGGGATGCCAGCACGCCCGCGCCGCTCCGACGGGGTTTGGCGACATCCCCGCGCGGAAACCCGCGTCGCGCCGGCGCGTTGAGGCGCAGAGGTTTCCGATAGGAGCACGAGATGAGCGACAGCAGGACGACGACCGATCACGACCAGATCCGCGAATGGGTCGAGGCGCGCGGCGGCCACCCGGCGCGGGTGCGCGACACCGGCGAGGGCGACGGCGACGGCATCCTCAGGATCGACTTCGAGCCGCAGGCCGACGGGCTGGAGCGGATCGACTGGGACGACTGGTTCGCCACCTTCGAGGAGAGCGAGCTGGCCTTCCTGCATCAGGACAGCGCCAAGGACGGTGCCGCAAGCCGGTTCAACAAGCTGGTTTCCCGCAACAGCTGATCATATCCTCCGGGGTGCGGGATGCCCGAGACTGGCCTCCCGCACCCGCGCACGATATTTCAGAGAGCATGAAGCCGCTTCTCGCTCTGACCGGGCCCCGCTTTCGCGGCGCGCCTCCGGCCCCTGACGATCCCTTCCTCGCCATCGGAGACGTCCATGGCCGCGCCGATCTGTTGGAGGCGCTGCTCGACAGGTTGCTGCGACGCCCCGTCAGGGGTCCGGTCGTGCTCTTGGGTGACATGATCGACCGAGGCCCCGACAGCGCCCGGGTGCTCCGCTTGATGTACGGGTTGTCGGATCTCAGGGTGATCTGCCTTTCGGGCAATCATGAGGAGATGATGCTCGATTTCCTCGACGCGCCCGCCTTGCGGGCGAAACGCTGGTTGCGCAATGGCGGCGCCGAGACGTTGCAAAGCTTTGGCATCGACCCCCCGGACCCTCATGCGTTCGAGCGCTCGGCCCAAGATCTGCACCGCGCGCTCGGCCCGATGCTGCCTTGGCTGCGCGGCCTTCCCGCGATGTGGCGCAGCGGCAATGTCGTGGCCGCGCATGCCGGTCTCGACCCGAACAGAAAGCCCGAGTTTCAGGAACGCGCCGATCTGCTCTGGGGGCATTCCGCCTTTGCCCGGCACCCCCGCCGGGACGGGCTGTGGGTGGTGCATGGCCATGTCGTGCAAGACGAACCCAACTGTCATCAGGGCCGCATCGCGATCGACACCGGCGCATGGCTCACCGGTCGTCTCAGCGCCGCGCGCATCGGCGCCGGGACGGTGGAGTTCGTGACCGAACCCTAACCCGCCCCGGCGCGTCGGTCAGGCGCGGATGCGCACCGGCACCCCCTTGTAGGCCGGGGTCTTCGACAGCTCGTCATGGTAGTCGAGCGGCACCAGCGGGTTGGTCTCGGGATAATAGGCGAGAACCGTGTCGTCGGGCAGATCATAAGGCACGACCCTGAGCCCGCCAACCTCGCGCGTCTCGCCATCATCGATGGCGCAGGAGAGCGTCACTTCCTGCCCCTCGGTGAGACTGGCCCTGGCGATCATCTCGGGGTTCATCATCACCACGTGCCGATCGGTCTTGAGCCCGCGCAGCCGGTCGTTGAAGCCGTAGATCGTGGTATTGAACTGGTCGTTCGAGCGCACGGTGACGAGGGTGTAGCTGTCCTTGTCCGGCACCTGCCCCAGCGCCGAAAGCGTCTTGGGCGCGGTGAAGATCGCCTTGCCGGTCTCGGTCTTCCAAGTCCGCTCGCGCGCGGGGTTGCCCTTGTAGAAGCCGCCCGCCGTGAACAGCCGCGCGTTGAAGTCGGTGAACTGGTCGGGATAGGTCTCCTCGATCAGGTCGCGCACGAGGGCATAATCCCCGACCCAGTCGTCCCATTTCACCTTGGGGTTCGGATCGAGCGTCGCCTTGGCGATCCCCGCCACGATGAAGGGCTCGGAGCGGAGCATCTTCGAGGCAGGCTCGCGCTTGCCCTCGCTGCCATGGATCATCGACAGGCTGTCCTCCATCGACACCGCCTGTGGCCCCGTCGTCTGCATGTCGAGTTCAGAGCGCACGAGGCAAGGCAGCAGCCACGCCTCCTTGCCCACCAGCGTGTGGCTGCGGTTGAGCTTGGTCGCGATCTGCACGTTGATCTCCAGATCCTGCCATGCCGGATCGGCCCGGCCCTGATCGGGGATCGCGCGGGCAAAGTTGCCGCCCAAGCTCACGAAGCCCTTGATCGAGCCGTCGAGGATGCCCTTTACGGCATCGACCGTGGTGGTGCCCTCATCGCGCGGGCTCTTGAAGCCGAACAGCTCGTCGATCTTGTCGAGCGGCACCAGCTCGGGCTTTTCCGAGATGCCGACGGTGCGCTGGCCCTGCACGTTGGAGTGGCCGCGCACCGGCGAGATGCCCGCGCCCTCGCGACCAATGTTGCCGCGCATCAGCAGCAGGTTGACATACATCGCGATGTTGAGGCTGCCATGCACGTGTTGCGTCAGCCCCATGCCATAGATGCCGATCACCTTCTCGGAGTTGCAGTACATCTCGCCGACCTCGGCGATGTCCTCGTGCCTGAGCCCCGAGACCCGCTCGATATCGGCCCAGTCGATCTCGCGGATCTTCGCCTCGAACTCGGGCCAGCCCGAGGTGTGCTGCGCCACGAACTGGCGGTCGATCACGCCGCCGCCCTGCTCGTCGTCGATCTCGAAGACGCGCTTGCACAGGCCAGCCAGCACCGCGACGTCGCCGCCGGGCTTGAGTTGCAGGTAACGGTCCGAGATCACCGTCTCTTTGCCGCCCAGCATCTCGACCGGGTTCTGCGGGTCGCGGAAGGTGACGAGACCGGCCTCGCGCACCGGGTTGAACGTGACGATTTGACATCCACGCTTCTTGGCGGCCCGCAGAGGGTGCAGAAAGCGCGGGCTGTTGGTGCCGGTGTTCTGGCCGAAGAACAGGATCATGTCGCAATGATCGAAATCCGACAGCACGCAGGTCCCGACCGAGCTGCCGGTCACGTTCTTGAGCCCGACGCTGGTGGTCTCGTGGCACATGTTGGAGCTGTCGGGCAGGTTGTTGTTGCCATAAAGCCGGGCCAGCAGCGCGTAGAGATACGAGGTCTCCAAGCTGGCGCGCCCGGAGGCGTAGAACACGACCGATTTGGGGTCCTTGGCACGGATCTCGCGCAGCTTAGCGCCGATCGCCGAGAACGCCTCATCCCACGTTGCTTCGACATATTTGTCCGAGGCCGGATCGTAGCGCATCGGATGCGTCAGCCGCCCCTCGATCTCGAGATCGTAATCAGGCCATGTGCGCAACTCCCTCACCGTATGGCGCGCGAAGAAATCGGGGCCGCAGCGGTCGCGGGTCAGATCCCACAGCGTCGCCTTGGCCCCGTTCTCGCAGAATTCGGCGATATGCGGGTTCGGCGGCTTGGTCCAGGCGCAGGAGGTGCACATGTGGCCGCCGGGCTTGTTCTGGCGCATCAGGGTTTCCATCACCCCTGCCGAAGGACGTTCCTGACCCATATGCTTGGCCACGCTCTTGAGCGAGCCCCAGCCGCCCGAGGGATGGTCGTAATGCGGCAGGTCCTCGCGCTGATGGGTTTCCTTGCGGTCGGTCATGATCGGTCCTTTCGCGTCTCTCGCGCCCCTGCCCCGGTGCCACCGGGGTTCGCACGTGTCCCGGCGATCAACTGTGACCCGAGGGGCGCGGTTCCGCGCATCGATCTCTCGGTACGGAACCCCGGTATCGCCCGGCCCGTTTCGACCGTCATGGATATCGAGAGCCTCCCCCGACTTCGCGCCCCCGACAGCACGCTGTCGCTGCTACGCGAAGGCTACGACTTCGTCTCGCGCCGTTGCGACAGGCTTGGCACGGACGGGTTTCGCACGCGGCTGATGCTGCGCCCCGTCACCTGCCTGCGCGGCCCGGAGGCCGCGCGCGCCTTCTACGTCCCCGGACGGCTGACCCGGCGCGGCGCGATGCCGGCGCAGGTCCTCGCGCTGCTGCAGGACAAGGGGTCGGTGCAGGCCCTTGACGGGGTCGAGCATCTCAACCGCCGCGCGCTGTTTCTCGACCTTATGTCCCAAGAGCGTCTCGACCTCGCCCGTCGCCTCCTGCGCGAGGAATGGCGGGCCACCGCGCGGACGTGGAGCGGGCGTGAGGTGACACTGTCGCGCGAGATCGGGCCGATCCTGACCCGGACCGCGCTGCGCTGGTGCGGCATCGATCCCGTCGACAACGCGCCCGGTCAACGCGAAGAGGAGCTGAGCGCGATGGTCCGGGGCGCGGCAAAGATCGGCCCCGGCCATTGGCGCGCCCGCGCCTTGCGCCGCCGCTCCGAAGCCTGGGCACGCGAACAGATCCGCGCCGCGCGTGCCGGTGCGCCGCCCCCCGGCACGCCTCTGGCGGCGCTCGCATATCACCGCGATCCAGATGGCCTCGCCCTGCCCCGCGACGTGGCGGCGGTCGAGTTGCTGAACCTGCTGCGCCCGATCGTGGCCGTGGGCCGCTTCATCGCCTTTTCCGCCCATGCCATGGCGACCGAACCCGAGGCGCGCACAAGCCTCACTGCCGACGAAGCCGCGCTGCGGGCCTGGGGCGACGAAGTCCGCCGCCTCTACCCGTTCTTCCCGCTGATCGGCGGCCGGGTGCAGAAGCCCTTCTCGCATGCGGGTCATCGCTTCGACAGGGATGACTGGGTGTTGCTCGACCTCCACGGCACCAATCGCCATCCCGCGGCCTGGCCCAAACCCGAGCGCTTCGACCCGTCTCGCCATCTTGCCGCGGCCCCGGTCGAGGGCGGCTTCGTGCCGCAGGGCGGCGGGCCCATGCGCGAGGGGCATCGCTGTCCGGGCGAAATGCTGACCCAAGCCCTTTTGTCCGAGGCGACGGCGCTGCTTCATGAGGCCCAATTCGAAACCCCGCCGCAGGACCTGTCGATCCCGCGCCGCACGATCCCGCCATGGCCCGCCTCGGGGATGCGGCTGCGGCTCTGAGGAACCGCCCCGCCCCGGCTTCGGTTTGAGTTTCGACATCTCAAAGGAGCCACGACATGGCCGAGACACCGCATACCGCCGATCGCCTCCGTCACGACATCGACGAGGGCGAGGCCGGCGACAAGAAGGGCTACCCCGACGCGGCGGCTTCGCCGCTGGGGACCGACGACGAAGCCTCGGGCTTCCCCAACACCGAAGCGCAGGTCGAACGCGCCCAAGCCGCCGAGACCGCAAACCCCGCCCGCAAGGACGCGCCGAAGGGGGCCGAGGCGACCCGACCCGACAGCATGTCGGCAAGCCACACCTCGCGCGAGGCGAGCAATCGCACCATCCTGATCGCCGTGACGGTCGGGACAGCGGTCGTGCTGACGGTGATCGCGCTTCTGGTCTAGACCTCAGGACGCGGTGATCACCACCACCTCGTCCACCGCATCATCCACGGCGCGGCAGGCATCGAGCAGCCGCGCGGTGAGATGCGTCTGCACATAGGCCGCGTGAAAGCGCGACGGCGCGGCAAGGGTCAGCCGGCCGCCCGCGCGCCCGGCGCGGGTCAACGCGCGCATCCATGACGCATAGAGCCCCGGCGCCTCGGCATGCAGCACGGCCTGCGCCAGTGCCCATTCCGTGCCCGCCGACAGGTCGGGCGGCGCCACCTCGCCG
Source organism: Limimaricola cinnabarinus (assembly GCF_047631075.1). Taxonomy (NCBI): domain Bacteria; kingdom Pseudomonadati; phylum Pseudomonadota; class Alphaproteobacteria; order Rhodobacterales; family Paracoccaceae; genus Limimaricola; species Limimaricola cinnabarinus. The sequence continues at coordinate 159,915 of NZ_JBLHYX010000008.1, read as the reverse complement.
CGCAGCGGCAGCGGCACGACCTTGCCGTCGCTGTCATCGCCCTCGACGCGATGCGCGAAATCCGGCCCGACCTTTTCCCAGCCCGGGCGCGTGTCCGCCAACACCCGCTCGATCCCGAGGCGGTATTCCGCAACCCGGCCGCGCGCCGCCGCCCGGCTCAGCTCGAGCCAGCCCCTGCCCCGCAGCTTGGCCATCTCGCGCTTGACTGTCCGCTCGTCGACCGACCACAGCCGGGCGATCTCGCGCTGCCCAACGGCAAGCTCGTCACGGCCCCAGTTGTAGCGCGCGGTGATCAGCGTCACGAGCCGCAGCGCCAGCACCTGCTCGCCCCTCCCCTGCCCCAGCGCATGCGCGCCAAGAGCGGTGAGGATATCGTATTTGCGAGCCGCCGCACCCCGGCCTACGGGCTTCGTCAACAACATGGCACGCCCTGTCTGTCCCCCGCGAGGGGTCGTCGCTTCACTGCCTCGATCGAACATCGGTGTGATCCGATATCCCCTGGGTCCGCGCGTCTTCGCAACGCCTTTCCCCAACTTGACCTGATTTGCGTCCGGAAACTCGATTCTGTCAAGCCGAGTCCCGGATCGGGATCGCAGCCCGCCCTATTTCCGTTGGGAAATCGGTATGTACTGGTATTGGGGGACATACAGGCTGTCCCCCCATGGGCGGGAAATGTCCCCTCAAGGGTAATTTTGCCGATCCGGCCTGTCCCCCTTCTTTCGGATGCGGCTGCGGCAGGGACCTGGCCGTGTGGGGGCCGAGGCGCGAATCGCAAAGCCCCTTGTGGCATTGAGGATTGCTCGATTTCCGTAAAATCCCCTTCGGGAGCATAAATGGCTTTTCATGTTCCGCAAATGCGTCGTAGATCAGGACATCGCAAGAATTAGCGTTCCCTCGGTCTCCGGTTTCGGTTCCCCGCGGGGAACCGGAGGGCAGACACCGCATGTTCACACACACCGACCTGGCCCGGCTGCAGTCGCAGTCGCTCAAGATGCAGGGCTTCATCCGGCAGCAGACCTTTTCGCCCGAGAGCGAGAAGAGCCTGCGCCGCTTCTCGAGCTGGGAGGTGGCGGAGCTGATCCTCGGGCTGAACCCCTCGACATTTCGCGGCCGCCTCGCCGCCGACCCGTCGCTGCCCCAAGGCCTCGTCGAGGAGGATGGCCGCCAGCGCTGGTACAGCCTCGAGGAGATCAACGAGCTGCGCCGCCGGCTGCGCCACAAGAACAAGCCGATGCTGCCGCCCCGCCCGTCGGGCAAGCGCGCGATCCGCGCCGCCGTCGCCAACTTCAAGGGCGGCGCCGGCAAGTCGACCGTGGCGCTGCACTTCGCCCATGCCGCGGCGCTCGACGGCTACCGGGTGCTCTGCGTCGACTTCGATCCGCAGGCGACGCTGTCGCATTCGATGGGCCTGTCGGACGTGGCCGAGGAGTACACGGTCTGGGGCATCATGGCGCGCGATCTGATCCGCGAGACCGAGCGGATGAACGCCGCCGGTCGCGGCGCCGAGTCCGGTGCCGCCCTGCCCGAGCGCAAGCTGCCGCCTTCGGTCACCGGGATGGGCCTTGACGATCTCCGCGTCACCGACTTCATCAAGCCGACCTCGTGGCCGACCATCGACCTCGTGCCGTCCTGCGCCAACGCCGCCTTCGTCGAGTTCGCGAGCGCGCAGTACCGGCACCTCAATCCCGAATGGTCGTTCTTCGCCGCCGTCGACCGCTACCTCGATCACCTGCCCGCCGACGCCTATGACATCGTGATCTTCGACTGCCCGCCCGCGATCGGCTACCAGTCGATGAACGCGGTCTTCGCCGCCGACGTGCTCTATATCCCGTCCGGCCCCGGCTACTGGGAGTATGACAGCACCACCTCCTTCATCGGTCAGCTGGCCGAGGCGCTCGAAGATCTGGGGCGGTTCCGGGGTGCCGTGCCGGCGGGGACCGAGCCCGAGAAGCACTTCTCCGACATCCGCTTCCTGCTCACCCGGTTCGAGCCGAACAACGATCTGCACCGCGCGATGCAGCAGGCCTTTCAGAAGGTCTTTGGCCCACATGTGGCGGAGCATCCGATCGAGATGACCCGCGCGGTGGAGCAGTCGGGACGGTTCCTGAGTTCGGTCTACGAGATCGACTATCGCAACATGACCCGCGAGACATGGCGGCGTGCCCGCGCCTCTTTCGATCGCGCCTATGACGAATTCCGTGCCACCCTCGTGGCGGCGTGGGACAAGCTGGAGGACTGAGATGGCCAAGAAGCGCAGCGTTTTCGACATCGACTTCACCCCCGACGTGCCCGAGCCCGCGGCGCCCGAGCGGTTCCCCGCGGGGAACCCCGAGCCGGAACCGGCCCCGCCGGCCGCCCCGACGCCGCCGACGCGGCGCGGACCGATGGCCTCGGCGATCACCGAAACCGCGGATGCCGCGCGCGGTCGGGCCGAGGCCGAGGCGGCGATCCGCGCCGAAAACGACGAATTGGCGCATGAGCATGTGCGGCTCAAGAAGCTCGGTCTGATCACCGACCTGATCGCGATCGACGCGGTGCGCACCTCGAAGCTGGTGCGCGACCGGGCCAAGGGCCGGGACCCCGAGCTCGAGGAATTGAAGGTCTCGATTCAGGACATCGGCCTGTCGAACCCGATCCGCGTGGAGCAGGACGGGCAGGGGGGCTATGAGTTGATCCAAGGGTTTCGTCGCCTGTCGGCGTTCCGCGAATTGCTCGAGCAGACCGGCGACCAACGCTATGCCCGGATCCCCGCTGCGATGGTTCCCCGCGGGGAACCGGTGCGTGACCTCTATCGCAAGATGGTCGACGAGAACCTCGTGCGTAGGGACATCTCGTTCGGCGAAATGGCGCAGCTGGCCCTGAACTATGCGCAGCATACCGGGATCAAACCGCATGACGCCGTGTCCGAACTCTACGCCTCGGCGCTCAAGCAAAAACGCAGCTATATCCGCAGCTTTACCCGCGTGCTGGAGCGCGCCAAGGGCAAGATCCGCCATCCCGAGGCGATCCCGCGGGCCCTTGGACTGGAGCTGTTCAAGATCATCGACGCCGACCCGCTCTTGGGGGATGAGCTGATCGGCATGCTGGGGCGCGCGCCCGATCGCGACGCCGAGGCCGAGGTGGCGGTGCTCAAGGACTTCGTGCATCGCGCGCCCAAAATCGTGAAGCCGCGGCCCAAATCGGTGTCGAAGACGATGCTCCGGCTGCCCCGGCCCGAGGGCGAGGCGCGGATCGCCGCCTCGGATGGCCGGGTCGAATTGCGGCTGGCGCGGGATTTCTCGGCGCTGGACCGGGCGCGGCTGCAGCAGGCCTTCGAGGCCTTCTTTGACGCGCTCGATGCGAAATGAAAAAGGCCGGTTCCCCGCGGGGAACCGGCCTGCCGTCCTTGGCGCTGGCGCCAGCGCGAAGGTCTAGGACGCGCCGCCCGTGTTGCCCTTCTTGGCGCGCGGCTTGCGCGTGGCGGTCTTGGTCGCCTTCGCGGCGGGCTTGGCATCTGCCTTCGCGCTCGCGCTCTTGCGCGGTGACTTGGCGCGGGTCGGCTTGGCTTTGGCCCCGCCCTCGGCCCCCGTCACATCGGCCCCGCCCAGACCGGCGCCGCCCTCGTCACCGCCGTGAATGTCGCCTTCGGGCTTGGCGGCCAGGGTCTCGGGCGTCTCCGCATATTCGGGGGTCTCACCCGACTCCGAGGCGATCTCGGCGTCGATCTCGCGCGTGGCGTCGTGCCAATGCCCCTGATCCTGACCTTCGGGAAAACCGTCGCGTTCCCACATCTCGTGGGCGCGCTTGCGGATCCGCTCCTCGCGATCGTCAGCCATGGTCTGTGTCTCCTTCGCAGGCTCTAATTCTATCGTGCCGCCATGTCCGCGCATCGTGCGCGCTTGGGGCTGGAACATCTCGACCGTCCCGGCCCGAAGGCGGTCCGGGCGGATCGGAGCGGCCGGGATGGTCCGGCCTCTCTCGCATCCGCAGAATAAGCGTCGCCCGACAGGCGCGGGAATGCCAGCCGCTCCTTACGCAACGTCAGCTTTGTGCGATAGCGTACCTAGAATGTCACCCTCGGCCGCGATAGCCCGGCACGCCCGCATCGGGGATCCAGACGCCCTTGGGCGGCTCGCCGGTCTGGTAGAACACGTCGATCGGAATCCCGCCGCGCGGATACCAGTAGCCACCGAGCCGCAGCCAACGCGGCGACAGCGTGTCGACCAGCCGCCGGGCGATCGAGACCGTGCAATCCTCGTGGAACGCACCATGGTTGCGAAAGCTCGTCAGGAACAGCTTGAGCGACTTGCTCTCGACCAGCCAGTCGCCGGGCACGTAGTCGAGCACCAGATGCGCGAAGTCGGGCTGCCCGGTGAGCGGGCAGAGAGACGTGAATTCAGGCGCGGTGAAGCGCACCGCGTAATCGACGTCCGATTGCGGGTTGGGCACGCGTTCGAGCACCGCCTCTTCGGGCGATTGCGGCTGCACCGTCGCGCCGCCGAGCATGGTCAGGCCGTCATAGATGGATTTGTCGGACATGGGGGATCTCCTGCTGTCATGCCCCGCATGTGGGGGCAGGGGGGCGATCCGCCTAATGCCGGGGGACGCGGGGCCGGGCAAGGCCCCGCGCGTGGGCTCAGGCGGCGTCGCGCAGCCGCGCGCCCAGCCGGTCGAGATGGCCCGAGAGCAGCGCCTGCGCCCGCTCGGGGCTGTCGGCCTCGGCATAGAGGCGGCATTCGGGCGCGTTGCCCGAGGGGCGCAGATGCACGATGTCGCCATTGACGAAGGTCACGCGCAGACCGTCGGTCTCGTCGATCGCCTCTTCGGCGCTGCCGGTGTCGAAGAACTCGGCCCGCGCGGCGGGCTCGGCCCGAAGCCGTTCGATCAGCGCCATCGACCGCTCGGACGGGACCTCCTGCAGCCGGTCGGCGGCGGTGAAGCGCGGCGGCAGGCTCGCGGCCATCTCGGCGAGGCCCCGGCCATCGGCCCGCGCCGCCGCCAGGGGCGCCACGATCGGCAGCACCGCGTCGCGGGTAATCAGCGGCGCGATCGCGCCCTCGGGGCCATTTGCGGCAAAGCCGAGCAGGAAGCCGCCATTGGCCTCGTAGCCGACCACCGCCGCCGAGGCGTTCTCGGCCAAAGCGGCCTCCATCCCGGCGATCACGAAGGGCGAGCCGATCTTGGTGCGCCGCACCTCGAAGCCCTCCATGGCGTCGACCAGCGTGTTGGACGACACCGGCGTCACCACGATCCGCGCCCCCAGAAGGCGCGCGGTGATCGGGCCGAGCACGTCGCCGGGGATCATCGCGCCCTTGGCATCGGTCACCATGGGTCGGTCGGCGTCGCCATCGGTCGACACGATCGCGTCAAGCTCGTGCTCGGCGGCCCAGCCCGCGAGCGCGGCGCGCGTGTCGGGATCGACGGCCTCGGTGTCGACGGGGATGAACGTCTCGGAGCGCGCGATGCGCACCACGCTGCCGCCCAGACCGGCGATGACGTCGCCGAGGCTGTCGCGCGCGACGCTGCTGTGCTCATAGACGCCGATCCGCAGCCCCGAGAGCGCCTGCGCGCCGAAGCCATCGACATAGCGCGCGACGTAGCGCGCGGCGCAGTCGGGGTCCTGCTCAAGCGGGCCTTCGGGCGCGTCGGGCGCGCCGCCGGTCTTCAGGGCTTCGAGGATCGCCGTCTCGTCGGGCTTGGCGATCTCACCCGAGGGAATGTAGAACTTGAGGCCGTTGCGGTCGGCGGGGATATGGCTTCCGGTCACCATCACCGCCGCATGGCCGCGCGCCATCGCCGCCATCGCGAGCGCCGGCGTCGGCACCGCGCCGCAATCGACCGCGCCCAGACCGGCACCGCGGATCGCCTCGATCACCGTGGCCGCGATGCGCGGCGAGCTGTCGCGCAGGTCGCGCCCGACATGGACCGTGCCGCCATGCGGGCAGGCGGCGAGGAAGGCCCGGATATGGGCATGGACCAGTTCGTCGGTGAGCTCTGTCACCAGACCGCGCAAACCGCTTGTTCCGAATTTGGGGGGCATTGTCGTCCTGTTCGTGATGGGAGGTTCGCGGCGGACTATGCCACCCGCACCCCGACGCAGCAATCATGGCCGGGCGGAACAGCGCGCGCCTGTCGGCGCTTGTGACGCCAAAGGATGCAGCAAGGAGCACGATCATGACCTCCGCCACGCGTTTCACCCTGTTCGCCGCGGCATTGGCCCCGGCGCTCGCGCTGTCGAGCGGCCCGGCAGGGGCGCAGCCCTCCTTCGATTGCGGCGCCGCGCGCACCGCGACCGAACGGGCGATCTGCGCCGATCCGGATCTTGCGGATCTCGAACGGAACATGGTCGCGGTCTATGAGGATCTCGTGGCGGGGATCGGCGAGGCCAGGGCGCGCCGCATCGCCGACATTCAGCTCGAACGGCGTCAGGCCTGCGAGGGCGACACCGCCTGCATCGAGCGTCAGCTCCTGACCAGCATCGGCATCTTTCGCGCCGAGACCCGGGCCGCGGCCTCGCCGCAGGTGGTCCCGCCCGCCCAGCCGGCGCCTTCTGTCCAACCGGCCCCTTCCGTGCAGGCCGAGGCTCCGAGCCCCGCGCAGCGGCGTTCACAAGCACTCCAGGACGGGTTTGTCGCGATGCCCGAGTATCGTCGGCGCAACGTGCAGGGCCGGTTGCGCGACGCGGGGCTTCTGGCGGGGCCGATCGACGGCATCTGGGGCCGTGCGAGCGAGGCGGGCGTCGAGGCCGTGCTGCGCCAAGTGCGGGAACGGGGGCGCGGTTTCGAGGTCGCCCGTCCTGAGGGCGTCGCCGCCCTCTACCGTTTCATCGACAGCGACATCTTCTATTACGATTTCCTGCCCGAAGCCGCGCGCTGACGCAGCGCGGCGCTGGCCTTCGACGCCGGTCTCGTCCATCGGGGGGCGAAACCGGAACGAAAGGCGAATCGGCGGCGATGATGGGACGCACACATCTGGCGTTTGGGGCCGTGGCGGGGGTGCATCTGGCAGCGTCGATCCCCGCGCTCGGCCTGCCGATCATGGCGGCGGCGCTTCTGGGGTCGATTCTGCCCGATCTCGATACCCCCTACAGCAAGCTCGGCCGCCGCTTCTGGCCGGTCTCGAAGCTGGTGTTCTCGATCTTCGGGCATCGGGGCGGCACGCATTCGCTGCTCTTCACCGGGCTCGTGATGGCTCCGGTCTGGGCCGTCTCGCCGCCCGTGGCGCTGGCCTTGGGGGCGGGAATCATCACCCATCTGGCGGCGGATGCGATCAGCTTCGGGCAGGGGCCGCGCTTTGGCTGGCGCGGCGCGGGCGTGCCGCTGCTGTGGCCGCTGACCGAGGCCAAGACCGGGCTGCGGCTGGTCAAGGTGAACGGCCCCTTGGAAAACCTCGTGATCCTGCCGTGGATGGCGCTTTTCGCGGTGCAGTCGGGATGGGATCTGATCTGAGCGCGCGAGGCGGTGTTTCCTTGCAGGCGGCGCTGGGATAGGTTGACGCAAAACAAGGCAGGCACCGGACCCTCCATGGCACAACTGCGTTCTCGCGTCCTCATCGGGCCTGCCCTTCTCGGGCTCGTCCTTCTTGCGTCCGGCTGCAGCAACCTGCCGCGCGGCGCCGCGCTGCGCAGCGAGATCCTGCAGACGCAGGTGGCCGACGATCCTGCGGCCCGCGATTTCACCGTGGCCCCGGTGACCCGCGCCTTGCTGCCGGTTTATGCCGCGTGGCCGGGCAATGGCGGCACGGGGCATTCGTGGATCGACCGGGTGGATCAGCCCAACACGCGGATCATCGCGCCGGGCGACAGCATCGACATCACGATCTGGAGCACCGAGGAGAACGGCCTTTTGACCACGCCGGGCCAGCGCTTCGTGGCGCTGCCGCAGCAGCGCGTCGGCGCGGGCGGCACCGTGTTCCTGCCCTATGTCGGCACGGTCAAGGTCTCGGGCATGAGCCCGGAGACGGCGCGCGACCGGATCGAGGCGGAGTATGTCGAGGTGACGCCCTCGGCGCAGGTCCAGCTTGAATTCAGCGAGGGGCGCCAGAACACCGTGAGCCTCGTGTCGGGCGTGGCCAGTCCCGGCAGCTATCCTCTGCCCGACAGCGACTTCACGGTTCTGGGCCTCATCGCCGAGGGCGGCGGCGTGTCGAACGCATTGCGCAACCCGCAGATCCGGCTGACCCGCGACGGGCGGCTCTATGGCACCTCGGTCGAGCGGCTGCTCGACAACCCGCGGCTCGACACCACCCTCAAGGGTGGCGACAAGGTGCATATCGAGGCGGACGACCGCAAGTTCCTGTCGCTGGGGGCCGCGGGCAGCGAGAGCGTGCATTACTTTACCGAAGACAGGCTCGACGCGCTCGAGGCGATGGCGATCATCGGCGGCGTGGCCGACAGCCGCGCCGACCCCGGCGGCATCCTCGTGCTGCGCCGCTATGCGCCGAAGATGGTGACGCCGGGACCGGCCGGGCCGGACCATGCCCGCGTCGTCTTCACCATCGACCTGACCTCGGCAGACGGGCTGTTCAGCGCCGGGGAGTTCGAGATCCTGCCCGGCGATCTGGTCTATGCCACCGAAAGCCCGGTGACCTCGGCGCAGACGATCTTCGGCCTTCTCGGCACGAGCCTCGGGCTCGCCAGCCGAGTCGGCGTGAACTTCTAGACGCTCCAGCGGCCCACGGCCAGAAGCCTGACGCTGGCGATCTGCGCGCCGCCTGCGAAACCCGCGGCCCCGGCGGCGCGCGGCAGCCTGAGCGCGGCCGAGGCGGCGCCGGTCTCCTGCATCAGGGGGCCGATGTCGCCCGGAGCCAGCCCTGCGAAATCGGCCTCCGCGCCGGGCAGGGTGGCCGTGACCTGCGGGCTTTGGGCGAAGGGGGCGGGAAAGCTCCAGACATGTTCGAGCCGGTCGGGCGAGGCCTGGGCGAAGAGCGCCGCGTCGATCTGTGCGATCTGGGTGCCGTCGGCGAGGCGCAGGTAACGGCCCGAGGCGGTCTCGCCGGTTTCGAACACCGCGCCGCCCGGCAGGCCGCCCGACAGCGAGACCGGCCCCAGAAGGTCGGCCTGCCCGATCTCGCGGCGCCATCCCTGCCAGATCCCGCCCGCGCGGGCCCGCCGCCAGACGCGGCCCGTCGCGGTCTCATGCAGGCGCTGCGTCGCCTCGTCGGGGCCGAGTGCCGCGACCGACAGCAGCCCCGGCCCGGTGGCCCCGGAAGGTGTGCCGGGGCTGGGCATGGCGATCGCGAAGCTGCCGCCGGTGAGGGCGGCGTCGGCATCGGTGATCGCCGGGGCTGCCGTGGTGCCGAGGCCGAACGCCCCCACCGTCAGAAGCCGCCCCGGCGTCGCGTCGAGCCGGTCCGACTGCACCGCCGCCCCCGAGGCGCGCCCATCCGCCGCCGAGAGCCGCAGCGCCGTGGTCCAGCCCGCGCCGTCGGCGCTGGTCTTGATCGAGAAATCCGCCTCACCCGCGAGGCCCATCTCGGCCCCGCCCGCATAGCCGGTCTGGAACAGCATCGATGCGGTATCGCCGCCGCCTGCGCGGTTGATCTTGAGCCGGTGCCCCGCGCCCTCGTGGGTCAGCAGGGTGGAGGCCGCCGAGATTGTGAGCCGGTCGGTGGCGTCGGCCTCGGCGTTGAGGCCGAGATGCGCGGCCCGGGCGCCGCGCTCGGACCGGCCCTGCCAGCCCTGCGCGCCGAAAAGCAGATCCTCACCCTCGGCGAGGCAATGCGCGCGCCAGCCGGGCAGGGGGGTCTCGAACAGCCAGGCGGCCCCGTCCCAGACCGCGATCTCGCCCGCATGCCCGGCCCAGTCGCCCGCCGCCCCCGCCGCCACGACGTGGCGCGCGCCGAGGCCCGGCGTGGCGGGAGGGGCCGCGCGGTCCCGGTCGGCGACCACCGGCTGCACAAGCGCGTCGAGCCGCTTGAGCGCCTCGTTATGGGTGACGTGTTTCTGCGCCTGTCCGGGCTGGATGTAGGGCAGCGACAGGATGGCCGAGATCTGTGACATGGCGTCCTCATGGGGCTGGCTTTCGGGCGAGCATAGCCGCGGTGTCGCAACGAGGCGTGATCGTGGCGCGCGTTGCGCGCGCGCCAACCGCGCGCGACCCTGCTGTGGAGCGCTTCCCACGACCCGCGATTGTCCGGTTTCGTTTGAAGCTGCTTGGCGCGCGCATGGCTTGGCGATGACGCGAACGCGCCGCTAGAGTGGTGGACGCCAACGTCGAGGGAACCAGATGCACGACTTCGCAATCCTGTGGGACTGGGCCGGTTTCGCCGTGCGCTGGCTCCATGTCATCACCGCCATCGCCTGGATCGGCTCGTCCTTCTATTTCGTCGCGCTCGACCTCGGGCTGAAGAAGGCCCCCGACCTGCCGCCCGGCGCGCATGGCGAGGAGTGGCAGGTGCATGGCGGCGGGTTCTATCACATCCGCAAGTTTCTCGTCGCACCCGACGCGATGCCCGAGCACCTAACGTGGTTCAAATGGGAGAGCTATGCGACGTGGCTGTCGGGCGCGGCGCTGTTGATGATCGTCTACTGGGTCGGGGCGGAGCTCTATCTCATCGACCCGTCGCGCGCCGATCTCGCGGTGTGGCAGGCGATCGCGCTGTCGGCGGGATCGCTCACCATCGGCTGGCTGGTCTATGACCGGCTGTGCAAATCGGGGCTGGGCGCGCGTCCGACGCTCCTGATGCTGCTTCTCTTCGCGCTGCTGGTGGCGATGAGCTGGGGCTACAACCAGATCTTCACCGGGCGCGCGGCGCTGTTGCACCTTGGCGCCTTCACCGCGACGATCATGACCGCGAACGTGTTCCTGATCATAATGCCGAACCAGCGCATCGTGGTCGCCGACCTCAAGGCGGGGCGCAAGCCCGATCCGAAATACGGTAAGATCGCCAAGCTTCGGAGCACGCACAACAACTACCTGACCCTGCCGGTTGTGTTCCTGATGCTGTCGAACCACTACCCGCTCGCCTTCGCGACAGAGTATTCGTGGATCATCGCTTCGCTGGTGTTCCTGCTCGGCGTGACGATCCGGCACTACTTCAACACCATGCACGCCACCGGCAAGGGGCCGCATTGGACATGGGGGGCGACGGTGATCATCTTCCTCGTCCTCGCGTGGCTCTCGACCGCGCCGATGTGGGGCTCCTACGAGGAGGCCGAGGCGCGGCCGATGACCGCCTATGAGCAGCGCTTCGCAGAGGCGGAGGGCTTTCACGAGGCGGAACAGATCGTGGTGGGACGCTGCTCCATGTGTCATGCGCGCGAGCCGGTCTGGGACGGCATCCGTTGGGCCCCCAAGGGGGTGGTGCTCGAGACGCCGCAGGACATCGCGCACAACGCCCGCGCCATCTACCTTCAGGCCGGGGTCACCCATGCGATGCCGCCCGCCAACGTCACCGACATCTCCGAGGCGGACCGCCGGGCGCTGGTGCGCTGGTTCCGGGCGGGGCAGGGGGCTTGATCTGGGAGCAGGCTGTCCCTATCTAGACAGGTAGCTAGACAGGAGCAGCGCCATGTGGAGCCTTCAGGACGCCAAGAACCGGTTCAGCGCCGTGGTGGACGCCGCCATCGCCGGTGCGCCGCAGGAGGTGACCCGGCGCGGCAAGCCCGCGGTCGTGGTGCTGTCGGCTGCGGAATACGCGCGGCTGGTGGCGGCGGCGGGGGCCGAGCGGGGCAGTTTCGCCGAGCATCTTCTCGGCTTTCCGGGCCTTGAGGATGAGCGTGATCGGCTGCGGGCGCGGCCGCGCGACGTCGCGTTTTGATCTATCTTCTCGACACCAACGTGATCTCGGCGGTGCGGCGCGACGGCCGCGCGCCCGCCGTCGCGGCATGGCTGCGCGCCCAGCCCGAGCAGGCGCTGTTCCTTAGCGCCGTGACCTTGGGCGAGATCGAGCGCGGCATCGCCCGGCAGGAGGGGCGCGATCCCGGTTTCGCCGCCGATCTGCGCGGCTGGCTCGACCGGACGGCGCGGCTGTTCTCGGACCGCATCCTGCCCTTCGGGCCTGATGAGGCGCGGATCTGGGGTCGGCTTTCGGCCGAGATCGGCCATGGTGGCGCCGATCTGATGATCGCCGCCACCGCGCTGGCGCACGGGGCAACGGTGGTCACGGGCAACGTGTCGGATTTCGAACCGACCGGCGTTGCGATCCTCGACCCGTTCTGACGCCTCAGCCCTTGGCGCGGCGCACCATGCCGAAGAGGTCGCGCGTGTCGTCGGGATCGGCGAGCAGGTCGAGCAGGGTATAATGCCCCGTCCGGTCGAGCTGGTCGCGCACATAGCGCAGCGCCGAGAAATCCTCGGTCGCGAAGCCGACGCTGTCGAAGAGCGTGATCTGGTCGGGCGCACGCCGTCCCTCGGCCTTGCCGGTGATGACCTGCCACAGCTCGGTCACCGGGTGGTCGGGGTCGAGCTGCTGGATCTCGCCCTCGATCCGGGTCTGCTCGGGGTATTCGACGAAGATGTCCGAGCGCAGCAGGATGTCGCGGTGCAGCTCGGTCTTGCCGGGGCAGTCGCCGCCGATGGCGTTGATGTGGACGCCGCGCCCGACCATGTTGTCGGTCAGGATCGTGGCGTACTGCTTGTCGGCGGTGCAGGTCGTGATAATCTCGGCCCCCGCGACCGCCTCCTCGCCGCTGTCGCAGGCGGTGACGTCGAGGCCGCTATCGGCGAGGTTCGCCACGGCCTTTTTCGTGGCAGACGGGTCGATGTCGTAGATGCGGACCCTTTCGATGCCGAGCATCTCCTGGAACGCCAGCGCCTGAAACTCGCACTGCGCGCCGGCGCCGATCATTGCCAGCGTCTTCGCCCCCTTGGGCGCTAGGTGACGCGCGGCCACGGCCGATGTGGCGGCGGTCCTGAGCGCGGTCAGCACCGTCATCTCGGACAGAAGGATCGGATAGCCGTTGTCGACGCGGGCCAGCACGCCGAAGGCGGTGACGGTCTGAAAGCCGCGGCGCAGGTTCGAGGGGTGGCCGTTGACGTATTTGAAGCCGTAGGTCTCGCCATCCGAGGTCGGCATCAGTTCGATCACCCCCTCGGGCGAATGGCTGGCCACGCGCGGCGTCTTGTCGAACAGCTCCCAGCGGCGGAAATCCTCTTCGATGTAGTCGGCCAGTTCGGCCATCATCCGGCGCGGCCCGATGCTGTTCACCATCTCCATCATCTGGGCCACCGAAACGAACGGCACCATGGCGAGCTTGGACGGGGCGGGGGCGTCGGTCATCGGTCACTCCTGTCGGTCATGATTTTCCTTGATACTGGGGCATGACGCGCGCGGCTGGGAGGGGACGGATTGCGCATGACGCGCGGTTCTTCCTACAGTTTGCGCAATGAACCGACGGATTGCGCAATGACCAGCTTTGATCAGACCGACCGGCGCCTTTTGGCGCTGCTGCAACAGGACGCGCGGATGCCCGTGGTGGCGATCGCCGCCGAGCTGGGCCTGTCGCGCGCCACCGTCAGCGCGCGGATCGAACGGCTGCGCGCCACCGGGGCGATCCGCCGCTTCACCATCGAGCTCGGTGCACCGGAGGCCGACGACATGGTGCGCGCGGTGATGATGATCGAGCTTCAGGGGCCCAAGGCGCGCGGCGTCGTGGCGCGGCTGCGGCGGATGCGGCAGGTGTCGGATCTGTATTCGACCAATGGCGCGTGGGATCTCGTGGCGCGGATCGAGGCCGGATCGCTGGTCGAGTTCGACCGGGTGCTGGGCGATATCCGGGAGATACAGGGCGTGCTCAACTCCGAGACCTGCCTCCTGCTCGCCCGCGCCGGGGGCTAGGCCGACCCCGATGGCCGCGCGAAGGCCTTGCCAAGGGCGCGCGCCTGCCCGAGCATGGGGCGCGCGCCGGGGAGGCGGCGCAACAGGGCAGGAGGATCGCCATGGCCGAAGCGCAGATCGTAGGCTGGGCGCATAGCGTGTTCGGAAAGAGCGAGGCGCCGGATACGGCGTCGTTGATGGCCGAGGTGACGGGCCCGGCGCTGGAACATGCCGGGATCGGCGCCGAGGAGGTCGACGGCGTCTTTGTCGGCGTGTTCAACAACGGCTTCTCGAACCAGGATTTTCAGGCATCGCTGGTGGCGATGGGGCATGACGGGCTGCGCCATGCGCCCGCAACGCGCTACGAGAACGCCTGCGCCACCGGGACGGCCGCGCTCAACGGGGCGATGGATTTCATCGCCGCCGGGCGCGGGCGCATCGCGCTCGTGGTCGGGGCCGAGAAGATGACCGCGACGCCGGGCGCGCAGGTGGGCGACATCCTTCTGGGCTGTTCGTGGCGCGAGGAGGAGGGCGAAACGCCGGGCGGTTTCGCGGGCATCTTCGGGCGCATCGCGCAGGGATATTTCCAGAAATACGGCGACCGCTCCGAGGCGCTGGCCCGGATCGCCGCCAAGAACCATGCCAACGGCGTGGAGAACCCCTATGCCCATATGCGCAAGGATATCGGCTTCGAGGCCTGCAACGCCGTCACCGACCGCAACCCCTATGTCGCGGCGCCATTGCGGCGGACCGACTGCTCTCTCGTCTCGGACGGGGCGGCGGCGCTGGTGCTGGCCGATGCTGAGACCGCCAAGGCGATGCGCCGGGCCGTCGCGGTGCGCGCCCGCGCCCATGTGAACGACATCCTCGCCCTTAGCCGTCGCGACGTGCTAGCCTTCGAGGGGCCGAAAAGGGCCTGGGCCCGCGCCTTGCAGCAGGGCGGGCTGACGCTCGACGACCTGTCGCTGGTCGAGACGCATGACTGCTTCACCATCGCCGAGCTTCTGGAATACGAGGCGATGGGCCTCGCCGCCCCGGGGCAGGGGCACCGGGTGATCGAGGAAGGCGTGACCTCGAAGGACGGACGCCTGCCGGTGAACCCGTCGGGCGGGCTCAAATCCAAGGGGCACCCGATCGGGGCGACGGGTGTGTCGATGCATGTGATGGCGGCGATGCAGCTGATGGGCGAGGCGGGCGGCATGCAGGTGCCGGACGCGAAGCTCGCGGGGGTGTTCAACATGGGCGGCGCCGCGGTGACGAGCTATGTGTCGCTGCTCGAACGGGTAGGCTGAGGCTGAGGCCGGCCCACCGCCGGGCCGGCCTCCTTGCCGCGCCGCGACCTCAGACGGGGGTCGCGTGCTGCGCGGTTCTCGCGCGTCGGGTCAGCTCGACGGTGGTGTCGAGCATTTCGCTCTCGGCCTCATGGGCCTCTCGCGCGAGATGACCGGTGCAGTTGGTGCACAGGATCAACCAATCGCGCAGGTCGGCCCGAAGCCGCGTCTGAGCGCCCTCCTGCCAGCGGGTCACGGCCTGCGACAGCCGGGCCGTGTCGGTCCCGGCCTCGGATGTTTCGGCGGCAAACTCTCCGAGCGCCTCCGCCATGTGGTGGCGGCGCTCGAACCAGCCCGCCAGAAACGTCTCTGTTTCATTGAGCAGGCGGACCTGCGCCGCCCAGAGATGCTCGTGCCGTAATGTCGGGAAGGATCGCGGTGCCACGGCCCGTGTCGAAGGCCGTCGATCGGCGGTTGCGGGTTTCAGTCGGGGTGTGCGGGTCATCTCAAGCCTCCCGTGCGAGATCGACGCAGGCTCATCCTGGCAGGTTCGGCCGCGTCGATCCACGATCGCGCGAGGCCCGGCCCCATGCGGCGGGAAATGGCCCAAGTGCCGCGCGAAGCCCGGCGGATTTGCGCGATTTCGAGGCGATCCGAACGCTACAGCATCACCCGATGAAATGTCTGGCGGTGCGGTGCGGCGAATCGCGCTGCGGGGTTCGCGGGCAGAGCGCAGGGGCATCCGCTGCGTCGGGGACGGGGCGCCGGAGGGCGGCCCCGGCCCCCCGGCGCGACGCGACACCGGGCCGGGGCTATGCGCCCGGCCCGGTGCCCGATGGCCCGTCGGTCAGGCCCGACCGACGGGGTCTCTCACTCGGCCGCGAACTGGTTCATCGTGTTCGCATGGCCACCGGCCTTCAATGCGCGGTCGCCGCCGACCATCTCCTTGAAGGTATCGCCCAGATCCGAGCCGACCTCGTGCTGGTGTTTGACCGCCGAGATGCCGCGCCGGATCTCCTCGCGCTGCACGGTGGCGACATAGGCCAGCATCCGGTCTTCGCCGAAATAGCCGCGCGACAGCTCGTCCACCGATTTGGCGGTGAGGTGGAAGGTCGGCAGCGTGATCAGGTTGTGGAACACGCCCGCCTTGGTCGAGATGTCGTACTGGAACCGCTTGAGCCGGGCGTCGGCCTCGCGCCCGAGATCGGTGTCGTCGTAATCGGCCTTCATCAGCTGGGTGCCGTCCGGGTAGTCGGTCTCGGCGATCCGGCCCTCGCCGATCCAGTCCTCGCGCACCTGGCGGCGCAGGTTCAGGGTCCAGTTGAAGGAGGGCGAGTTGTTGTAGACGAGCTTGGCCTGCGGGGCCTTCTGGCGGATCTCGTCGACCATGCCCGCGATCTCGGCCACGTTGGGGGTGTCGGTCTCGATCCAGATCAGGTCGGCGCCGCCATCATTGAGAGAGGCCACGCAATCCTCGATGACCCGCGCCCGGCCGGTGTCGGGCTTGAAGCGCACGAGGCCGTTGGGCAGGCGCGCGGGCTTGGCCCAACCGCCGTCGCGCCACATGGCGATCTCGCCTTCGTCGGGCTGGCCATTGATGCTCTCGGTTTCGATCCATTTGAGGTATTCGGCCGCGTGGTCGCCGCTCTGCTGGCTCACCGGGAGCTTCTGGGTCAGGCCCGCGCCGAGGCTGTCGGTGCGCGCGACGATGACGCCCTCGGTCACGCCAAGCTCTTCGAAGGCCATGCGGCAGGCGCGCAGCTTTTCGATGAAATCCTCGCGCGGGACGGTGACCTTGCCGTCCTGGTGGCCGCATTGCTTGGCATCGGACACCTGGTTCTCGATTTGCAGGCAGCAGGCCCCGGCCTTGATCAGCTCCTTGGCGAGCAGGTAGGTCGCGTGCTCGTTGCCGAAGCCCGCATCGATGTCGGCGATGATCGGCACGACGTGGCTCTCGAAGCTGTCGATCGCGGTGACGGCCTCGCGCTCGGCATTGGCGTCGCCGCTCTCGCGGGCCTTGTCGAGGGCGCGGAACAGGTCGTTCAGCTCGACCTCGTCGGCCTGACGCAGCGAGACGTAGATTTCCTCGATGAGATCCGCGACGGCGGTCTTTTCATGCATCGACTGGTCGGGCAGATGGCCCCAGCGGTTGCGCAGACCCGCGACCATCCAGCCGGAAAGATAGACGTAGGCCCCCTTGGTGGTGCCGCGCAGCCGCTTGACCGAACGGATCATCTGCTGGGCGTGAAAGCCCGACCAGCAGCCGAGACTTTGCGTGAAATGCTCGGGGTTGGCGTCATAGGCGGCCATGTCGGCGCGCATCACGCGTGCCATCTCGCGGGCGATGTCGAGATGGGTGTTGTAGGTGTTCTGCATCTGCAGCTGCAGGATGTCGTCGATGCCGATGCCGCCGGGCGCTTCGCCCTTGGGAAAGCGCGAGGCGAGGCTGGCGCGGCGCTCGGCATAGGTCTTTCGGCTCTGGGGGGTCATGTCGGTCATGTCGTCAGGTCCTTGTCGATGAAGGGGAAGGGGGCGGGGGCCTTCGGGGCCCCGCGCCGGAAATCAGTCGAGCGTGTCGAGCAGCGGCGCCGCGAGGCGGGCGACGTGGTCGGGCTGCGGCGTGGCGCAAGCGGCCTCCTGCACGATGCGCGCGGCAGAGGCGTAGCGGCCGCGGTGGAAGCTGTGCGGACCCAGCCACTCGACCAGCGCCACGATCTCCTCGTGGATCAGTTCGGCGAGCCAGTCGGCGGTCATGCGGCGGCTTTCGCCGGCCTCCATCTCGACCGATGCGCCATGCGCCAGCCATTGACCGAGCCGGGCGCGGGCGAGATCGGCGGAGGCCAGGCCGTGAAGCTGGTCGTCGATGCGGACCGGGCCGCGACCGGCGATCCACGCGGCAAGCGCGCCGATGGCGACATGGACAGTGCCGCGCAGCCCGGCTTCGGTGACGGGGCCGGTATGGGGCTTGAGAAGCATCTCCGGGCTGATCCGGAAATACTGGCGCGGCTTGCCGATCTGGTGCGCGCCGGGCAGCGCGCGGGCGGTCGCCTCGCGGGCGGGTTCGATCCGCTCGGGCGCCGCGAGCCACATGCCGTCGCAGCCCTCGTCGAGCGGGCGGCGCAGCTGCGACGCCTCGGCGCTGTCGGGGCCTTCGGCGATGGCGTGGGTGCCCCGGCGATGCGCGACCTTGACCATGCGCGCGGCGCAGGTCCCGAGGAAAGCGGCCTCGGGGTCGAGCGTGGCGGGCAGCACCGCGTCGGGATGGGCGCGCATCAGCCGCAGATAGGAGGCGGTGAGCGGCGCGCGGCGCAGCGTCAGGCCAAGCGCGCGGCCCCGCAGCTCCCACAGGATCTCGTCCATCTCGAAGCCCGCATTGACGCTTTCGATCGAGGCCTCGGCGCGGATCGTGCCGGGGGCGAGGCCCGCGCGCTCCTCGGCGATGTCGAGGATCTCGGACCAGAGCCGCGCCTCGCGGTGGCCGTCGATGCCGCCGAGTTGCAGGTACGGCCCCATGTCGCGCGTCGAGAGCGGCGTCGCGAGATGGGTGACGATCAGCGCCAGATCGAACAGGCCCGCCGAAACCGGGTGGCCGCCGATCAGCAGCGCCGGCTCGTCGCGGTCCAGCGGGCGCGGACGGATCAGCATCGGCGTGTGGTCGTCGGGCGCCTCGATCAGCGCCGCGATCCCGGCGACGAGGTTGGCGAAGCCGGGCGCGGTCGTCTCGTCGAGATCGACCAGCAGCGTCGAGACGCCGCCCGCGCGGGCCATGGCCAGCGCCCCGGCCTCGGCGGCGGTGGCGAGACCGACGCGGCGGTCGCGCAGGCCCTCGGGCGCCGGGGTGCAGGTCCACATGCCCTTGCGGATGCTGGCCGTGTCTTCGAGGTAATCGGGCATGCGGCCTTCGTCGGCGCGTTCCTGACGGCGATCACGGGCGACCGAGAGCGCCTGCATCTTGGGTGCGAAGCGGGTCTGAAGCTCGGCGGCGAGGGCGAGCGCCTCGTCGGTCAGGACGCGGGAGGCGCCAGGCACGTCGCGCAGCAGGACCGGCTTCGGGGCTGCGGGGGCGGGGACGAGATCGAGAGACATCTGCGTGACCTTCCTGTTGGTGGCACCGAAAGGGAGGAGGGTGCCTGTTCTGTCTGTAAGGTTAGTGTGGTCATGGCGCAGTTGCAGCATAATTTTGTTGCGAGCGGGTAATCTTGTAAGTTATGTAAGCGGTAAGTTTGAAACATTGTTAGGTCTGAAATGAGTGAGCGTGGTGAAAAGCTGCTGATCGGTCCTCGTCTCAAGGCGCTGCGCGTCTCGCTCGGGTTGACGCAGGTGCAGATGGCCGGACGTCTGGGCGTGTCGTCGAGCTACGTGACGCTGATGGAGGGCAACCAGCGCCCGGCTTCGGCCAAGCTGCTGATGCGGCTCGCCGAGGCGTTCGACATCAATGTGAGCGAGCTGGCGCCAGAGACCGACGCGCAGCTTGCCGCCGATCTGGCCGCGGCGCTGAAGGACCCCGCGCTCGAGGCCTCGGTCGGGCGGGTCGAGATCGAACAGGCGCTCTCGGCGGCTCCAGGCGTCGCGGCGGCGCTGGTGCGGCTGCACGATCGCTACCGCCAGCTGGTGCTGTCGCGCCAGACCGACGCCAACCCGTTGGCGGATCGCGACAAGGTCGAGGTGCTGGAGGAGGGCAGCCGCGCGGTGCAGTCGGTGCGCGCCTGGCTGTTCGAGCGGCGCAACCATGTCGACGCGCTCGACCGCGCCGCCGAAGCCATGGCCGAGGAGATGAAGCTGCACCGGAGCGAGCCGCACACCGCGCTGACCGAGCGGCTGCGCGGTCATGGCATCCGCGTGCGCATCCTGCCGTCCGAGGTGATGGCGGGCCGGTTGCGCCAGCACGTGGCGCATCGCGGCGAGCTGCGCCTGTCCGAGCTTCTGGGCCAGTCAAGCCGCCGGTTTCAGATGGCGGTGCTTCTGGCGCGGCTGGAATTGCCGCAGGAGATCGCCGACGAGGTCGCGGCGGCGGGTCTCACCGACCCGTCGGCGCTGGCGCTGGCGCGGGTGACGCTGGCCAATTACTTTGCCGCGGCGCTGCTGATGCCCTATGCGCGCTTCCTCGCCGCCTGCGAGAGCGCGCGCTACGATGTGGAGCTTCTGAGCCACCGCTTCGGCACCAGCTACGAGCAGGTGGCGCACCGGCTCACCACGTTGCAGCGCGAGGGCGCGCGCGGCATCCCGTTCTTCTTCGTGCGGGTCGATCAGGCGGGCAACATCTCCAAGCGGTTCAGCGCGGGTCGGTTTCCGTTTTCCTCCTTTGGCGGCACCTGCCCGCTTTGGAACATCCATGCCGCTTTCGAGGCGCCGGACCGGGTGCAGACCCAAGTGATCTCGATGCCCGACGGGGCGCGGTATTTCTCGATCGCCCGCACCGTGACCCGGCATGGCGGCACGCTGGGCCAGCCCGCGACGCGGCTGGCCATCGGTCTGGGCTGCGACGTCGCCTATGCGCCGCGCCTCGCCCATGCCCAAGGGCTCGACCTCGACCGGATCACCCCCACCGGCATCGGCATCAACTGCTATCTATGCGAGCGGCCCAACTGCGCCAGCCGCGCCCACGCGCCGGTCAACCGCAAGCTCGAGATTGACGAGAGCGAGCGCGGCCTCGCGATCTACCGCTTCGAAGGCGAGCGGTGATCCCGGCCTCCCTTGCGTCACCCGGGGCGCGCCGCTAACGTCCGCTCGAATCCGTTGGGGTGCCCAGCTAGGGCTGAGAGGCGAAAGCCGACCCATCGAACCTGATCCGGTTGATACCGGCGGAGGGAACGGAGACGCGACCGGGGCCATGCATGCGCGCGCCCCGAATCCGTCCCGCGCCCCCGTCCGGGGGGAGAGCGAGACGATGCGCATCAAGACGGCCCTGACCATCGCGGGCTCCGACAGCGGCGGCGGCGCAGGCATCCAGGCCGATCTCAAGAGCTTTGCCGCCTTCGGCGTTTACGGCACATCGGCCCTCACCGCGATCACGGCGCAAAACACGCGCGGGGTCTTCGGCGTGACGTCGGTGCCGCCCGAGATGGTCACGGGGCAGATCGCCGCCGTGCTGGACGACATCCCTCCCGACGCGATCAAGATCGGCATGCTGGGCGACGCGGCGACGGTAGAGGCGGTGGCCGCCGCGCTCGCGGGATACGAAGGCCCGGTCGTGCTCGACCCGGTGATGATGGCCAAGTCGGGCGATGCGCTGCTCGACGCCGCAGCCATCGCGGCGCTGACCCGGCGGCTGATCCCGCGCGCGGCGATCCTGACGCCGAACCTGCCAGAAGCGGCGCGGCTTCTGGGGGTGTCGCCCGCTTCGAGTCCCGCCGAGATCGTGGCGCAGGGACGCGCGCTGCTCGATCTCGGGCCGGGGGCGGTGCTGATGAAGGGCGGCCATGCGGGCGGGCCGTGCTGCACCGACTGGCTGGTCGGCCGCGCGGGCGTGCACGAGGTGACGGGGCCGCGCATCGCCACGCGCAACACCCATGGCACCGGCTGCTCGCTCTCGGCGGCGCTGGCTGCGCTTCTGGCGACGGGACGCACGCCCGAGGCGGCGCTCGATCGGGCGCAGCGCTGGCTGTCGGGGGCGATCCGCGCGGCGGACGCGCTCGGGATCGGGTCGGGGCACGGGCCGGTCGATCATTTCTACGAGGGGCGGCGATGACACAGCGGGTGATCGGCGGCGGCGTCATGGGCCTTGCCGTGGCGGCGGAGCTGTCGTCGCGCGGGCGCGCGGTGACGGTGGTGGACCGGAGGGCCGGGGCCGGACCGCATCACTGCTCGTGGTGGGCGGGCGGCATGCTCGCCCCCGATTGCGAGGGCGAGACGGCCGAGGCGCCGGTCGTGCGGCTCGGGCGCGAGGCGGCGGGGTGGTGGGCGCGGCAGGGTGCACAGGTCACACAGCGCGGCACGCTGGTGGTGGCGCTCGGGCGCGACCGGGCGGAGCTTGGACGCTTCGGCCGCCGCGTGGCTGGCGTGACGCTCGATGCCGAAGGCGTGGCGGCGCTGGAGCCCGATCTCGCGGGGCGGTTCGATCGGGGCCTGCATGTCGAGACGGAGGCCCATCTCGACCCGCGCGCGACGCTGGCGGGCTTGCGCGACAGGCTCGCTGCGCGCGGCGTGGTTTTCGAGACGGGGGAGGCGCGCGCGCGGGGTGCTGCGATCGACTGCCGTGGGTTGGCGGCGCGCGACGCATTGTCCGACCTGCGCGGGGTGCGCGGCGAGATGCTGGTGCTGCGCGCGCCCGAGGTCGCGATCACCCGGCCCGTGCGGCTCTTGCATCCGCGCCACCCGCTTTATGTCGTGCCGCGCGGCGACGGCCTTTACATGCTGGGTGCCACGCAGATCGAGAGCGAGGGGCGCGGGCCTGCGAGTGCGCGCGCGGTGCTCGAGCTTTTGAGCGCGGCTTATGCGCTGCACCCCGCCTTTGGCGAGGCCGAGGTTCTGGAGATCGGCGCGGATGCGCGCCCGGCCTTTCCCGACCACCTGCCGCGCATCCGGCGGCGGGGCGAGACCATTCATGTCAACGGGCTGTTCCGCCACGGTTTCCTTCTTGCGCCAGCGATGGCGCGGATGGTGGCGGCGTGGCTCTGCGACGGCATCAGACCGGAGGTTTGCGATGAGGATCATGGTTAACGGCGCGCCGCGCGAGGTCGCGGCCGAAACGCTGGCCGAGGCGCTGGAGGCGCTGGGGCAGTGCGGCGACACGGTGGCGACGGCGCTGAACGAGGAGTTCGTGCCCGCCGCGGCGCGCGCGCGCACCCCGCTGGCGCCGGGCGACCGGGTCGAGATCGTCGCGCCGCGGCAGGGGGGCTGAGATGGTCGCCTTCTATGGCACGGAGCTGCCCTCGCGGCTGATGCTCGGCACCGCGCAATACCCCTCGCCGAAGGTTCTGGCCGAGGCGTTCCGCCGCTCGGGCGCAGGCATCGCCACGGTTTCGGTGCGGCGCGAGGCGGCGGGCGGCGAGGGCGGGGCCTTCTGGGATCTGGTGCGCGAGCTTGGCGTGCGGCTCCTGCCCAACACCGCCGGGTGCCACACCGCGCGCGAGGCGGTGACCACGGCGCGGATGGCGCGCGAACTGTTCGGCACCGACTGGATCAAGCTGGAGGTGATCGGCCATGCCGACACGCTGCAGCCCGACCCTTGGGGTCTGGTGGAGGCGGCACGGATCCTGAGCGACGACGGCTTCAAGGTGTTTCCCTACACCACCGAGGATCTGGTGCTGGCCGAGAAGCTGATCGAGGCGGGCTGCGAGGTGCTGATGCCATGGGGCGCGCCGATCGGCACCGGGCTGGGGCTGGCGAACCGCTACGGGCTGCGAAGCTTGCGGGCGCAGTTTCCGCAGGTGCCGATGGTCGTGGATGCGGGGCTGGGGCGTCCGTCGCAGGCCGCCGAGGCGATGGAGATGGGGTTCGACGCGGTGCTGCTCAACACCGCCGTGGCGAAGGCCGACGACCCGGCGGCGATGGCCGAAGGCTTTGCGCGCGCGGTCGAGGCCGGACGGCTCGGGTATGAGGCCGGCGCGATGGAGCCGCGCGACATGGCGGCACCCTCGACGCCGCTGATCGGCAAGGCGTTCCTCGCATGACGCTCGATCGCTTCTACCCGATCTTCGACGACGTGGCTTGGCTGGAGCGGATGCTGCCGCTCGGCGTGAAGCTGGTGCAGCTGCGGCTCAAGGACCGAAGCGCGGCCGAGACCCGCGCGCAGATCGCCCGCGCCTGCGATCTCTGCGCGGCCCATGGTGCGACGCTCGTGGTCAACGACCATTGGCGCGAGGCGATCGACCTGAACTGCGATTGGCTGCATCTAGGGCAGGAAGATCTCGACACCGCCGACATGGCCGCGATCCGCCGCGCCGGGCTGCGCCTCGGGGTGAGCACGCATGACCGGGCCGAGCTGGATCGGGCGCTGTCGCTTGGCCCCGACTACGTGGCGCTGGGGCCGGTCTGGCCGACGATCCTCAAGAAGATGAAGTGGGAGCGGCAGGGGGTGGAGCGGCTCACGGAGTGGAAGCGCGAAATCGGCGACATTCCCCTCGTCGCGATCGGCGGGCTGTCGGTGGCGCGCGCGCCCGAGGCTTTCGCCGCCGGGGCCGACATCGTCTCGGCGGTGACCGACATCACGCTCAATGCCGATCCCGAGGCGCGGCTGCGCGACTGGATCGGGGCGACGCGATGAACCGCTACGCGCGGCAGGTCGCGGTGCCGCAGTTCGGCATGGAGGGGCAGGCGCGGCTGGCCGCTGCCCATGCGCTGGTGATCGGCGCGGGTGGGCTGGCGGCCCCGGTGCTGCAATACCTCGCGGGCGCGGGTGTGGGCCGCATCCGGCTCGTCGATCCCGACCATGTGGAGGCGTCGAACTTGCACCGCCAGACCCTGTTTCGCCAGGCCGATCTGGGCCGGCCCAAATCCATCGCGGCGGCGGCGCATCTGGCCGCGCTGAACCCTGATTGCGCGGTCGAGCCTCTGGTCGCGCGTTTTGATCCGGGCAATGCGGCGGCGCTCTGCGCGGGCGTCGATCTGGTGATCGACTGCGCCGACAGTTTCGCCGCGAGCTATGTCGCCTCGGATCACTGCAAGGAGGCCGGGCTGCCGCTTATCAGCGCCTCGGTCACGGGGCTCTCGGGCTATGCGGGTGGGTTCTGCGGCGGCGCGCCGAGCTTGCGCGCGGTGTTTCCGGACCTGCCCGCGCGCATGAGCTCCTGCGCCGAGGACGGCGTGCTCGGGCCGGTGGTCGGCGTGATCGGCGGTCTTCAGGCGCAGATGGCGCTGGCACAGCTTTCCGGCATGGTGCCGCCGCCGCTGGGGCGGCTGGTCAGCTTCGACGCCGAGACGTGGCGCTTTGGCGGCTTCGGCTTCGCGGGGGCTGAGGAGCCTGACCGCGCGCCACGTTTCCTTGCCGCGTCACAGATTGCGGCGGAGGATTTCGTGGTGGATCTGCGACGCGAGGAGGAGGGGCCGCTGGTACGGGCAGGGGCGCGGCGGCTGCCGGTCGAGGGCCTCGGGAGTTACGGCCCGCGCCCGCCCGATGGCGCCCGCGCGGTGCTGTGCTGCCGCTCGGGGCTTCGAGCGTGGCAGGCGGCGCGGCGGCTGGAGACGGTCTGGGACGGGGAGATCCGGCTGGTGGCGCTCGGCTGACGCTGCCGTGGCGGCAGAGCTTGCAAGCCACGCGCGCGGGCATAGAGTCGGGGCCTGCCCGTGCCGTTGAGAGGACCCTCCATGAGCCGCTTTCTGCAAGACATCGAGACCCGCCTTTCGGAGATCCGCGAGGAGGGCATGTGGAAGACCGAGCGCGAGATCACTTCGCCGCAGGGCGGGCGCGTGGATTTGAACGGCCGTGAGGTCATCAATCTCTGCGCCAACAACTATCTCGGCCTCGCCGATCACCCCGACCTGATCCATGCGGCCAAGGAATCGCTCGACCGGCATGGCTATGGCATGGCCTCGGTGCGCTTCATCTGCGGTACGCAGGATCTGCATCGCAAGCTGGAGAAGCGGCTGGCCGAGTATCTCGGCCATGACGACACGATCCTCTTCGCCGCCTGCTTCGACGCCAACGGCGCGCTGTTCGAGCCATTGCTCGGCCCCGAGGATGCGGTGATCTCGGACGCGCTCAACCACGCCTCGATCATCGACGGCATCCGGCTGTGCAAGGCCAAGCGCTACCGTTTCGCCAATTCCGACATGGGGGATCTGGAGGCCAAGCTGAAGGAGGCGCGCGAAGCGGGGGCGCGCCACGTGATGATCGCCACCGACGGGGTGTTCTCGATGGATGGCTACCTCGCGCGGCTCGACGAGATCCGGGCGCTGGCGGACAAATACGACGCGCTGATGATGGTCGATGATTGCCACGCCACCGGCTTCATGGGACCGAAAGGGGCGGGCACGCCCGCGCATTTCGGCGTGAAGGCGGACCTGCTGACCGGCACGCTGGGCAAGGCCTTGGGCGGTGCGATCGGCGGCTATATCGCCGGGCCGCAGCCGGTGATCGACCTGCTGCGCCAGCGCGCACGGCCCTATCTCTTTTCCAATGCGCTGCCGCCGATGGTCTGCGCCGCCGGGCTGGAAGCGCTGCACTTGATCGAGCAGAGCGACGATCTGCGCGCGAAGCTCTTCGAGAACGCCGAATACTGGCGCAAGGGTCTGACCGATATGGGCTTCGAGATTCTGCCGGGCGAGCATCCGATCATCCCCGTCATGCTGCACGACGCCAAGCTGGCGCAGAAGATGGCCCAGAGGCTCGACGAGCTGGGCGTCTATGTCTCGGCCTTCTTCTTCCCGGTCGTGCCCAAGGGCGCGGCGCGGATTCGCACCCAGATGAACGCGGCTCTCACGCGCGACGACCTCGACGCGGCGCTCGAAGCCTTTGCGCAGGCGGGCCGCGAACTGGGCGTGATCGAATGAGCCGCCCCAATGGCATGACCGCTCTGGTCAAGGCGCGGCCCGAGCCGGGGCTGTGGCGCGAGACGGTGCCGGTGCCCGAGATCGGCCCCGACGATGTGCTGATCCGGGTCAACAAGACCGGTATCTGCGGCACCGACGTGCATATCTGGAACTGGGACGAGTGGGCGCAGGGCGCGGTGCCGGTGCCGCTGGTGACGGGCCACGAATTCGCGGGCGAGATCGTCGAGCTGGGGCGCAACGTGACCGATCTTGAGATCGGCCAGCGCTGTTCGGGCGAGGGGCACCTGATCGGCAAGCAGTCGCGCCAGAGCCGGTCGGGCAAGTTTCACCTCGACCCCGAAACCCGCGGCATCGGCGTCAACGAGCCGGGCGCCTTCGCCGAATACCTGCGGCTGCCGGCGTTCAACGTGGTCCCCCTCCCGGACGCGATCGACGACGAGATCGGCGCGATCCTCGACCCTCTGGGCAACGCGGTGCACACCGCGCTCAGCTTCGATCTGGTGGGCGAGGACGTGCTGATCACCGGCGCGGGGCCGATCGGCATCATGGCGGCGGCGGTGGCGCGCCATGTCGGCGCGCGCCATATCGTCATCACCGACATCAACCCCGACCGCCTCGCGCTCGCCGCCCGCGTCGCCGACGTGGTGCCGGTCAACGTGGCCGAGGAGGACCTTGCCGAGGTGGTGCCGCGCCTCGGGATGAAGCAGGGCTTCGACATCGGGCTCGAGATGTCGGGCAACCAGCGCGCGCTCGACCAGATGGTCGAGCGTCTGGTGATGGGCGGGCGCATCGCCATGCTCGGCATCCCGCCGGGCAAGTCGCCGGTGGACTGGTCGCGCATCGTGTTCAAGGCGATCACCATCAAGGGCGTCTATGGGCGCGAGATCTTCGAGACCTGGTACAAGATGATCGCGATGCTGGAAAACGGCCTCGACGTGCGCGGCGTCATCACCCACCGCATGTCGGTGGACGACTACGTGGCAGGCTTCGACGCGATGCGGGGCGGCGGTTCGGGCAAGGTGGTGCTCGACTGGACCGCCGGGCGCTGAGCCGCGCGGCCCATGCAGGCAGCGCATGGCGGGTCTACGGCGGATCGGGGTGGTGCTCGGCCGTTATCGCTACCAATTAGGGATCAACGACGCGGCGAATACGCGACGCGCCGATCAGGCCCGAGACAAGGGCCACACGGACCCGAAGATCAAGGATACTGACATGACCTACGCCACCATCGACCAGCGCACCACCTACAACACCGAAGACCGCGGCCTCACCGCGATCACCGCCCGCGTCAAGGCCGCCATCGAGCGCAACCGCGTCTACCGCCAGACCCAGCGCGAGCTGAGCCAGCTCACCGATCGCGACCTCGCCGATCTGGGCATCGCCCGCGGCACGATCAACCAGATCGCCCGCGACGCGGCCCGCGCCGCCTGATCCGGCCCTCCCTTTCGCCCCCCTGACACGGGGCTTCGAATGCAGACGGCGGTCCTCCGAAAAGGGGGGCCGCCGTTTCGCGTTCGGGCTCGGCGCTCCGGAAAACGGGCGAGTCGTGGTATAAAGGGGCACCGGGCCATCGTTCCGGCCCGGCTTTGACAAGTGGGAGAATACGATGACGATCTCCAGATTTGCGACGATGGCCCTCGTGGCGTTCGGCGCCGCCCCGGCCCTCGCGGAGACCTACCCCGCCAACGGCACCGGCATGGGCAGCGTGGGCACCGAGCAGATGCCGGTGCGGGACGATCTCATCCTCGTGCACACCCAGAACAGCTATGACGGCTTCGAGATGGGGCAGGAGGATCACCCGATGGCCAGCCTGTCAGGGCCCTGCTTCGGCGCGGCGATGGTCGAAGCCGGGGCGATGAGCGGGCAGGGATATTGTCACCTGACCGATGCCGATGGCGACATCAGCGCCATCAGCTGGACCGGGACCGGCATGGACGAAACCGGGCGCACCATGGGCACATGGACCATCATGGGCGGCACCGGCAAATGGGACGGGGCCACGGGCGGCGGCGAGTTCGATGCCGGGTCGACCGAGGATGGCGACTTTTCCAACGAGATCACGGGCGAGGTCACCCTGCCCTGACACGCGGCGCGGCGCCTGGTCGCAGCCGCCGCGCCGGCCGGGGGAAACCCGCGATCGGAGCCCGATGATCCGCTCCCCCCTTTGTCTCCCGGTCGATCGACCCGATGCGGTATGGGTGGGCCATGGCCTCCGCAGCATGACCTCCTCTCGCCTCACCATGCGGAGACGGAGGGCGACATGTTCAAGCGATTGATGACCACGGGGCTCTTGTTCGGGATGGCGGCGACGGCCCCGCCCGCCACGGCGCAAGGCTGCGCGCCGCGCGACTACATCGTCGACAAGCTCGAGAACCGCTATGCCGAGAGCCTTGCCGGGGCCGGGCTGCAGGGCCGCTCGCAGGCGTTGCTGGAGCTGTGGTCGAACCCCGAAAGCGGCAGCTTCACCGTGCTCTTGACCTCCCCCGAGGGATTGAGCTGCATCATCTCGCACGGGTCGGATTATTTCGCCATCGAACAGAAGGAAGCCCTCGAGGGCGATCTGGGGTGATCCGCCTCAGCCGGTCGGCATGATGAACATCTCGCGCAGATCCGCCGTCGGCGACTGGTCGAGCGCGAAGACCACCGCGCGGGCGATATCCTCGGGCTGGATCTTGTCGGGCTTGGGCTCGGAAAAGAACGGCGTGTCGACCATGCCCGGCGCGATTACCGTGCAGCGCCCGCCCCAGTCGCGCATCTCCTCGCTCATGTTGCCGGCATAGCCGTGCACGAACCACTTGGTCGCTCCGTAGATCGAGCCCGCGATGTGCCTCTTGCCTGCCGCCGAGCCGGTCAGCACGAGGTGGCCCTTGCGTTTCTTCAACTCGGGCAGCGTCACGCGCGCGGTGTAGAGCAGCGCCATGATGTTGAGATCGATCATCGCGCGCCATTCGTCGGGGTCGCCTGCCTCGGTGCCCGGCGTGTCGAGCCCGCGCCCCGCATTGGCGAAGGCGGCGTCGAGGCCGCCCTTTTCGGCGACGAGCCGGGCCACGGCGTCGCTCTGGCTCGCGAGATCGGTCGCGTCGCCGGGCAGGGGCATGGCCTGCGGGCCCAGCTCGCGGGCGAGGGCGTCGAGCCTGTTGGCGCTGCGCGCCATCAGCCCGACATGCCAGCCCGCGGCGACGGCGGCGCGGGCGGTGGCGGCACCGATCCCCGACGAGGCCCCGGTGATGAAAAGCGTGCGTTCGGCCATGATCCACTCCTGTTTCGGGCAATTGAGCTGAAGCTGGACCGCGCGGGGCCCGTGACAAGCCCCTGCGCGGCATGGCGACCCGAACAGGCCCGCTGCGGCGCGACCCATGCGTCGTGCCGCAGCGATGCCATGTCCGCGTCGAGCCGGTCTTGAGATCTGAGGCGCACCCGGAACACGGGCCTGCGTCAGGCGGGATAGCCCTGTTCCAGCACCAGCGCCCAGATCTCGTGGTTGAGCAGCTTGAGCGCCTCGATCGTGTCCTTGATCCGGGTCAGCGCCTCTGCATCGACATCGTCGCTCCGACCCATCTTGAGCGCGTCCTTGCGATCGGCGATGCGCATGGTGATGGTGCGGGTGGCGCCGGTCTCGGCGTCGAAGGAATAGATCGAGTGGCTGTAATGATTGCGCAGCGACTGATGCTTGCGGATGCGGGCGGTGAGGTCGGTGATCCGCTGGCGCAGCTCGGCGGGTACCGTGCCGGATTTGGCCAGACGGTCGACAAGATCGACCCGCGCCCGCGTGGTGTTGAGCGTCAGGTAGATGATCACCGCCGTCTGCTTGGAGGTGCCCGCCAGCCCCGCGATCAGGTGGATCAGCAGGCTTTCGGTGTTGGTCCAGCTGTAGTTCATGCGCCCGACCAGCAGCAGCAGCTGGTCGAAGGCGCTCAGCCCGGCCTCGCCGCTGTTTGGCGGCTCGGGCGCGGGGGCGGTCATGTCGAACTGGTCGGCGTCCCGCCCGCCTCCCCCTGCGCAAGGAACCAGATCGCAGCCCCGGTGCGGTTCGACACGCCGAGCTTGTTGATCAGATGATGGATGTGCAGCTTGACCGTGTGTTCGGACAGGCCCAACTCGGCGGCCACGATCTTGTTCTGCTTGCCCTTGGCGATCAGGGCCAGCACCTCCCATTCGCGGCGGGTCAGGTCGCGGATGGCCGGGTCGGCCGGCCCGTTCCGGGGCGCCGCCACGGGCCCGGCAGACAAAAGCGCGCGCAGGATCGGCTCCGGCACGAGGATCTCGCCGCACAGCAGCAGCCGCACCATCGCCAAAAGCACGTCGATCCGCACGTTGAGCGGCAGCAGGCCCAGCCGCGGCGGGTCGTGATCGTTCAGACCCTGTCGCAGCAGTTCGTGATCCGGCGGGTGGCCACCATAGGCCAGGACCAGCATGTCCGTGCCCGCCGCCTGCGCCGCGGCCAGCATGTCGGCCTGGGTCTCGATATAGGCCTCGTCGACGATCAGCAGCGGCACGTCGCCGCGCTCGGGCTTCAGGCGGCCGATATCCGCGAGGTCCTTTGCCCTCGTGAACAGGACGCTGTCGAATTCAGCACAAAGCGTTCTGAGAAGATCATTCGGGAAACAGAATTCGCTTCCCAGCATCGGAATGACGAGTTTTTCGGGCTCGGAAGGGGGGGAGGATAGATGATCATGGGGATCGGGGTCACGATTCGACATAGGTAACTCGCAAAATGAAAATGGTGAGTTGAATCGATGTTCGTAGGATTTCGATAGTAAGGCTGACAGCGCAAGTTCCCCATAGACCGATAGGATAGGTCCGGATTTCCGTAGTCGGTCAGGTCGCGCAACCCGCTCCCGCCTATGGCGCGCGCGGGATATGAATTTCGTTCACAAAGGGTTACTTGAGTTCGGACCCCTCAAGCAGTGCCTCCAAAACAAGCTGTTTTGGGAGCTGTTTCGATCACATTCTCTTGATAAAGGTTAACCTCGGCGCTGGCCAGCGTTCTCTGCGGCCCGTCGCGGGACGTTGTATTCGCCGCTATTACATCGAATCTCCGGGCTGATCCGCGCCGACAATCCGCGCAATCTCGTTTCATCGGCTGGGTCCCGAAATAGGGACCACCACGATCGAGGTGAAATGCCGTCGCTCTTGCACAGCCGAAGATGATGCCCGGATCAGGGCAGAACTTTTAACAGTAGCCGATAGGCAAGTTTGCTTTGTGATTTCTGCCGCCCTGTCCGGGGCGTTCATCATTTGCATCCCATTGCAACCGGCTATCTCGATTTACCGCTTTCAAGATGAGTGGCGGTGCGGCGATAGCCTTTTGTCCGGAGACAGAACCATGGCCACACGCAACAACAGCACAATCATCGGTTGGGGTGACGGAACCTCGACCCCGAGCGAGGTCGTCGACGGCGGAGACATCGACGCCATCGTCGAATCCTCCGCGCCCGAGGACAACGGAGACGGTTACTCCGAAAATGGCGACGAAGGCGATCAGGGCCAGGGTCACGGTTACGGCCATGGCGGCGACAAGAACTACAACGCCAACAAGAACAAGAACTCCAACGAGAACCACGACGAGAACACGAACTCGAACGCGAACGAGAGCGAGACCGACGCGACATCGAGCGCCAGCGCGGATGCCCATTCCGGCAGCGACAGCTCAAACCGCAACGACAATGACAACGAGAACAGCAGCGAGGTCGATGTCAACGTGGATGTCGACGTGGACCTCGGCATCGAGTTGGACGGCACGTCCGAGCATGATGACGACGTGGTCGATCTCGACCTGCAGGACTCCACGACCGGGGACGTCATCACCGCCAATGGCGATCTGAGCTACAACCCGGGCGACGATCTCGACATGGAAGCCATGCTGAACGACTCGCTCAATGGCGAGGGCAACGATGCGGGTTTCATCAACGTCCTGACCAACAACCTCGAGGACAATGACAGGCTCGATGAGGCCACGGTCGACAACTCCGGCGAGTTCCACCAGAACGGCAACGCCAATGGCGGCAACGCTCATGCCGAGGAAGGCATCAAGAGTGGCGGCGAAGGCGGTGACGGCGGCGACGATGCCGACGCCATGGGCGGCGACGGTCACGGGGCCGCCGGCGGTTCGGCCGATGCGTCCTCCATGGGGGGCAACAGCGGTGACGGCGGCGATGCCGGCGCGACCGGCGGTGACGGTGGCGACAGCGCCGAGATCGATGCCGAAGGTCATCACACCAACAGTGGATCGGTCGACACGGCGACCGAGGCCGCAAGCGGCGATGGCGGTGACAACAACTCCTCCAACGACTCCATGTCCGACACCGACGCGGACCTGGCCGCCGATGGCCATGGCGGCGAAGGCGGCGATGTCAACAGCACTGCCGACGTTCGGTCCGACAGCCAAAGCCAAGCGGCATCGGATGATGAGGGTGGCTATGGCGGTGCAAGCGACGCCGACGCGACCCAGGCCACGACCGCCACATCCGACAACGACAGCGCCGCGAATGGCGGGGCAGGCGGCGCGGCCGACAGCGAAGGCAACGGCCTCGGCCTCGGCCTGACCTTCTCCAAGGCCAAGGGCGAGGGCGGTGACGGCGGCGAGATCGACGGCGACGTCTGGGTCCATGGCAGAAGCGAAACCGAAAGCGACGCCTCCGGCGACGGCGGCGATGGTGGCGAGTCCGCGAGTGACGCCGCAGGCCGCGGCGACGGCCATGTCGAATCGGTTTCGGACGCCGCCGGCGGTGAAACCGGCGATGTCGACACCGACGTGAGCGGCGAGGCCGATGCCACCGCCGACGGCGATGGCGATGGCGGCGATGGCGGAGAGGCCGACAGCACCCTCGATTCCCAAAGCGACGCCCATGCGGATGGCGATGCCGACACCGCGGCCGGTGACAGCGGCAACAACGACCAGAGTGCCGACAGCGCGGGCGACGCCGAGAGCGATGCCAATGCCGAGCCCGAAGCGGGCGATGGCGGCTATGGCGACGGCGACGCGACCGGTGACAGCGAGGTCGACGTCGCAGGCTACGCTGAGGCCGGCGACGCCGGTGAAACCGCCAGCGACGCCGATGGCGACAGCGACGCCCAGACCGATGGTTCGGCCGATGCGGGCTATGGCGAAGCCGGCGATGCCGAGAACGACGCCGACAGCGACGCCGATGGCACGGTCTCTTCGGACGCCGCTACCGAGGCGGGTGATGGCGACACCGCCGACGGCGATGGCCACGCCGATGCCGCGGCGGGCGAAGCCCACAACGACAACGATCAGAACGCCTATGGCGACGGCGCCGAACCCGTCGTCGACACGGCCGGCAACCACTCTCCCGCCAGCGCCGATGACGCCAGCGGCGGCGATGGCGGCACGAACACCGGCGACACGGGACCGGCCAATGCGAACGGCACGGCGACCGGCACCGGCACCGGCGGCCACAGCACCGGTGGTGCGGCCGACGCCACGACGGGCATGAGCCGCAGCGACGTGTCCGGGGATGCGACCACCGATGGTGACGGCGGCGACGGGACCGGCGGCGACGCGACCAACGCCGACACGGCCTCGGCCGACACCGGCAACGCCTCCGATGCCCATGGCGGGGACGGCGGCGCGGCGGAGAACGGCCACACCGCGGACTCGAGCGGCGACGCCGAGACCGAAAATGACGGCGGCACCGGCGGCGACGCCACGGGCACCGGTGGCACCTCGAACAGCGACGGGTCGAGCGAAGCCCGCAACGACGGAGCGACCGGCGCGGTGATGGGCGGCAACGCCAGCACCGACAACGACGCCACCTCCGACGCCATGGGCCATGCCGAAACCGATGGCGGTGAAGGCGGCGACGGCGGCGCCGACAACGACGCCATGGCCGATGGTCGAAGCAGCTCGGACGGCAACACCACTGGCGCAGGCGGGGCGACGAACGCCACCAACGGGGCGCTGACCGGCATGGTCTCGGGCGATGCGACGGCCGATGGCACGGGCGGCGACGGTGGATCGGGCAACGCCAACACCGATGACGATGCCTCCGTGGAGGGTACCGGTTCGACCGACTCCGAGAGCGGGGCGGGCGCGGCAGGCTCGGCGACCAACGACGCCGACGCCACCGGCAGCGGCACCGGCGGCAGTGAAGCGCTTGGCGGCGATGCCGGCGCGATGGCCGAGAACCACGCGGATCAGACGGCCGACGGCGCGTCCGACGCCGCGTCGACCGGGGGCGAGGGCGGCGCCAGCACCTCCGACACCGACTCGACCTCTAGCAGCACCGCCGACGGCATGGCCGACGGTATGGGCGGCTATGGCGGGATGTCGGATCTCGCGGCAGAGGCGCTCGCGGAATCGATGGCCGACAACGACGCGCACATCGATACCGGCGACGGCGGCATGGCCGACGCGGCCTCCATGGTCGACGTCAACACCGCAGCCTCCGGCGATGTCAACGCGATGTCGGGTGCCGGCGGAGCGGGCGGCATGGCCGAAGCCATCGGCGGCGCCAGCGGCATGGCGCAAGGCGGGGTCGCCAATGGGGGCAGCGCCAATGGTGGCGACGGGATCGGCGGCGCCAGCGGCGATGCCATGACCGGTGACGGCGGAAGCGCCGGACATGCCGGCACATGGGGCTCGTCGAACGGTGACGACGGCTACGTGACGGGGGAATCCTACGCCTCCGCCGCGGCGCAGGTCGACACCACCGCGTTCAACCAGGAGATCGTGATGGGCGCCAACGTGCTCGGCAACACGGTCGACATGAACGTGGTCGGCGGATCGTTC
This sequence comes from Limimaricola cinnabarinus, assembly GCF_047631075.1. NCBI lineage: Bacteria > Pseudomonadati > Pseudomonadota > Alphaproteobacteria > Rhodobacterales > Paracoccaceae > Limimaricola > Limimaricola cinnabarinus. The sequence continues at coordinate 124,725 of NZ_JBLHYX010000008.1, read as the reverse complement.
AGCTCCAACTACGTCGGCGACGACAGCGACGGTATGTAAGCCGCCGCCAACAAGCCCCGGGGCCGGTCGCGCCCGGCCCCGGGTCCTGCCATCCTCACTCCTCCCGGCGGATCGGCAGGTAACTTCCCCGCAGGCACCACCGGCACCCGCCACCTCCCTGGCGGGTGCCACGCACCAAAAGCAGGGACCAGAACATGTCGATGGATCGAATTACCGAAATCATCGCGCATTTCATCGGCGACTTTGCCTTGTCCGACGAGATCGGACGCATCAGGGCCGATTACGAGGACATCCCGGTGCTGCCCGAGCCCGATCCCGAGCGCGAGGCGCTCGACTTCGAGGGGCTCCGCCTGACACCGAAGCACGAGATCGAGGATCTCGACCCGCAGATCGTCTATCAGCAGCTCCCCCCCTCTCCCTTCGCCATTCCCGTGGCCCCGCCACAGCCCTTGCCCGGCCCCGAGCACGTGATCGAGGTCGTCTCCGCCGCGACGCTGCGGATCGAGATGGCCCCCGTCAAGCAGATGGCCCGGCCCGAGCCGATGAGCGGGCTGGAGATCCCGCCGCCCTCGAGCGTCGCGGCGATCCTCTGGATGTCGAACCGGCTCGAGGACGCCGATGGCTTCGGCCCGTTAAGCGCGGCCGACATGGCGCTGGCGGCGGATCTGGCGGAGACGCTGCAGGTGCTGAGCGAACAGCTCGCATCGCTCTCGCCGCTGCCCTCCCCGTTCGAGGCCCTGTCGGGCAGCTCGATCGGGGCGCTCGACTGGGCCGAGCTGACGGTCGAGATCACGGAGGCGGCGGCGCAGCTTGCAACATCGCCGCTGGGCGGCGTCGTGCTGCAGGGGGGCGAGACGCTTGGGGTGCATGTCGATGGCGTGGTGGCCGAGACGCTGCCCGACTGGCACGACCTGCTGCCCGCGTTCCTCCGCGAGAAGGAGGACGAGGAGGCGGCCGACACGATCCCCGAGGACGAAACGGGTTCCGACGATGATGCGGTGGAGGGCGATAGCGCGGACGGCGATGCCGGGGAGGGCGACGGCGCGAACGACGACGCCTCCGGCACCGAAGCCGCCGGTCATGGCTTGGTCGCGCAGGGCAATGCCGGCGATCAGGCGACGACCATCAAGACTGTGGTGTCGGGCGAGGCCGCCGACTTCGACAAGGCGATGAACGGGCTTCAGGACGAGGCATCGCCCGCCAGCGACACACAGGAGACGCCGCTCGTGGTGACCGGTGGCAACCAGCTGATCAACGAGGTCTCGATCACATCGAACTGGCTGGACGCGCCGTTGATCGTCGTGGAGGGCGACGCGCGCGAGATCACGGCGATCTCGCAGGTGAACGCCACCTTCGACCGCGACACCGTCACGGGCCCGGCGCAGGCAACGCACGCCCCGCACGCGCCGTCGATGGTCCAGAACGCCGTTTCGGTCACCAGCGCCTCCAACCCCGTCCCCCGCGATCCCGACCACGCCGGTCAGCAGCCGAGCAACTGGGCGATCGCCCGGATCACGGGTGATCTGGTGCAGGTGAACGGGGTCCAGCAGTACAATTTCGCCAGCGACACCGACAGCCTGCGCATCGATCTGCCATCGTCGAGCCTGCGTCTCGGAGCGGGTGAGAACCAGCTCGAGAACCTCGCGGTGCTCAACCAGTTCGGCTGGACCTTCGATCTGATCGTGGTCGGCGGGAACATGATCGACGCCAACCTGATCCGGCAGGGCAACCTCCTGCTCGACGACGACATCGTGACGACCGCGCCATCTGCGGGCGCCACCTTGGCGGCGGCGCGCCCCGTCGGCAAGGATGCGGCAACAGCCGGGACGGCACAGCTCCCCGCGAGCGACGTGAGCGCGCAGGCGACCACCGCCGCGACCGAAACGCAGGCGGTTTCGTCCGGCGCGGCTCCGGCAACCTCGGTGGCATCGGCCCCACAACCGATATCGGCTCCGGTGACGGCTACGACGTCGTCCCAGATCTCAGCCCCGGAAGCGACCCAGACAACGACCCAGGTGTCAGCTCCGGCCTCGGTCCAGAAATCGGTCGTCGCGTCGACCCCGGAGGCGGCTTCGACGGCAACCCCGGTATCGGCCCCGGCGACGACCCCTGCGGCGGCTCCGAAGACCGCTGTTACCGAGCCCGCGCCGAAGGCCGACGCCGTTCCGGCCAGCGCCGCCTCGCCGACCGCCGCGCCCGACAACCTGAGCTACAACGAGGCACGGATCCACACGCAGGGGCAGGACATGGCCGCGGCGGTCCCCAAGGCGCTCGCGCAGGCCAGCAAGGCGCTGGCCGAGGGAGCCGAGGCGCTGGGGCGCGAGGTGCTCGGGCTCGATGTCTTCGAAGGCATCGACCTCTTGAAGGTCCTGATCATCGAGGGCGATTTCACCACCCTCAACTGGATCGACCAGATCAACGTGCTGGGCGATTCCGACCGGGTGGAGTTGCTGAAGGAGGCGATCGCCGCGCTGCCCGACGCGCAGGTCGTGACCGGCTCGAACCTGCTGGCCAATCTCGCCTCGATCGAGGAGCTGGGCGTCGATTCCAAGATCATGGCCAAGGGCGAGGCCTTCAGCGACGCGCTGTTGCATCAGGCGGGCTTCGTCGAGGATGGCGCCCCGGCGACCGGCGTGGGCCTGACGCAGCTCGCCAGCGAGGCGGTGGCCTTTCTCGCCGACGGCATGATCGAGACCGCCGCCGCCGACATCGAGGCGGCGCAATCGACGATCGACGGCGGTCTTGCGGCGATGTCGACCAGCCAGGCCGACCTGATGCAGACCATGCTGAGCTAGCGAGGAGCGTTATGCGCGTCAAAGATTACGCCGAGCCCGTCCGTCCCGACCCGCCGCTGCGCGGCACGGCGCGACCCAGGCGGCTGCCGCGCTTTCTCAAGGCGCAGGACGATCCGCAGGACGGCGGCCAGCCCGGCGGCGGCGCCGAGGCCCGCGCCACGCCCGAGACACCAAAGGCCCCCAAGGTCCCGCAGACCCCCAAGGTCCCCGAGACGCCGCGGACGGCGCCGTCCAAGGCACGCGGCCCGGATGACGGGCCACCGCTTCCGGGACAGGTGATCGACGCCGATCGCGGCCCCGTGCGGGAGCGGCGCGACACGCCCCCCGACATCCCGCGCGGCGGCGGCCCGACCGAAGGCGGCGGAGGTGGGGGCGGCGGTGGCGGACCCCGGCCGCCCAAGTTCCACAAGCGCATGGCGCCCGAGAATTACGGGCAGGCGCTGCGGGCCGGGATCGGCGCGGTGCGGCGCAACCTCGTGATGGTGATGGTGCTGACCTGCGCCACCAACCTTCTGATCCTCGCCATCCCGATCTACCTGTTCCAGATCTCGGACCGGGTGCTGACCAGCCGGTCCGTCGACACGCTGATCATGCTCACCGTGGTCATCGTCGGCGCGGTGATCCTGCAGGCGGTGTTCGACGCAATCCGCCGCTTCATGCTGATGCGCACCGCCGTGGAGGTCGCGGCCCGGCTCGGCGCGCCGATCCTGAGTGCGGCCTCGGCGGCGGCGCTGCACGGCTCGGGGCGCGAATACCAGACGCTGGGCGACCTGCAGCAGCTGCGCGGCTTCATCGTCTCGGGCACCTTGCTGTCGTTCCTCGACGTGCCGTTCACGCCGCTCTTCATCCTCGCGATCTTCATGGTGCACCCGCATCTGGGGCTGATCGTGATCAGCACGGCGACGGCGCTTCTGGTGATCACGCTGATCAACCAGAAGCTCACCGCGCGCTCCTTTGCCGAGGCCAACGCCGCGCAGAGCCGGGCCAACCTGCATCTCGACTCGATGGCGCGCAACAGCCAGATCATCAACGCGCTGGCGATGATCCCCGAAGCCGTTCGGATCTGGGGCCGCGACTCGGCCATCTCCCTCACCGCGCAGGTCCGCGCGCAGGACCGCAACATCGCGGCCTCGGCGGTCAGCCGCGCGGTGCGGCTTCTGACGCAGATCGCGATGCTGGGCTGGGGCGCCTATCTCGCCATCGGCGGCGAGATCACCGGCGGCATGGTGATCGCCGCCTCGATCATCGCGGGCCGGGCGCTGGCGCCGATCGAGGGCGCGATCGAGGGTTGGAGCGGCTACGCGCTGTCGCGCGCCGCCTATGGCCGGATCTCGGCGCTGCTCACCTCCTCGCGGCTGCAGTTCGAGCGGCTCAACCTGCCGCGCCCCGAGGGGCGGCTCGATGTGGAGCGGCTCCTTTACGTGCCCGGCGGCACCAAGCAGGTCGTGCTCAACGGCATCAGCTTCTCGCTCCGTCCGGGCGACACGCTGGCGATCATCGGCAATTCGGGGGCGGGCAAGACGACGCTGGGCAAGATGCTGGTGGGCTCGATCCTGCCGACCTCGGGCAACGTGCGGCTCGACCTGATGGATCTGCGCAACTGGGACCCGCGCCAGCTTGGCGAGAATATCGGCTACCTGCCGCAGGACGTGCAGCTGTTTCCCGGCACCATCAAGGACAATATCGGCCGGATGCGCCATGACGCGACCGACGCGCAGATCTATCACGCCGCCGCGCTTGCGGATGTGCACGAGATGATCGCCAACCTGCCGCAGGGCTACGAGACGGTGGTCGCCGCCGATGGCGCGCCGCTTTCGGGCGGGCAGAAGCAGCGCATCGCGCTCGCGCGCGCCTTCTTCGGGGAGCCGCGTTTCGTGGTGCTCGACGAGCCCAACTCCAACCTCGACAGTGCGGGCGACAAGGCGCTGGCGCAGGCGATCCGCCACGCCAAGCAGAACAAGATCACCGTGGTGGTGGTGACGCAAAAGCCGTCGCTGCTCACCGCCGTCGACAAGATCATGCTCTTGGGCGACGGCTCGATCCAGATGTTCGGCGCGCGGATGGAGGTGCTCACCAAGCTGGCGGGCGACAAGGCCCCGCGCGTGCCGCGACCCGATGGGGGAGGCAAGCCGTGACCATGGTTCAACCGGCTCCCGACGAGGGCGAATGGTTCGCGGAAGTCCCCCGCTCGGTGCGGCGGCACACGATCTGGGGGCTGGTTCTGCTGGTGCTGAGCTTCGGCGGCTTCGGCGCCTGGGCGATGCGCGCGCCGCTCGCGGCGGCGGTGATCGCGCAAGGCAGCTTCGTGGCCACCGGCCAGAACAAGATCGTGCAGCATTTCGAGGGCGGGATCATCAAGGAGATCCTCGTCAGCGAAGGCGACCGGGTCGAGGCGGGGCAGCTTATTTTGCGGCTCGACGGCACGCAGGCGGCGGCGGCCGAACGCGAATTGCAGCTGCGCCAGTTCCGGCTGGAGGCGACGCAGGCGCGGCTTGTGGCCGAGGAGGAGCGCCGCGACGAGCTGCGCTTTCCGCCGCATCTCGAAGCGGCGCGCGAAGACATCGCTGTCGCGGGCATCCTCGACGGGCAGGAGCTGGCCTACCGGGTGTCGCGCGGTGCCCTCGAAAACGATCTCGCGCTTCTGGAGCGCAGCGTGCAGGCGCTGCAGATCCGGGCCCGCGGCTACGAGACCCAGCTCGACACCCATCGCGGCCAGCTCGATCTGCTCGAGGCCGAACATGCCGACAAGACGGCGCTCTTTGAGCGTGGCCTGCTGCGCCGCCCCGAGCTTCTCGCCATCGAGCGGGCCCAGCTCGAGGCGCGCGGGCAGATCGGGCGGCTCGAGGCCGAGATCGACGAGATCGACGAGCTCGTGCTCAAGAACCGCGCGCAGATCGAACAGGAGATCGACCGCTACCGCGAGAAGGCCCTCGACGAGTTGCAGGGCGTGCAATCGCAGCTCGAAAGCATCAAGGAGCAGTTCCGCACTGCGCATTCGGTGCGCGAACGCGTCAACCTGACCGCCCCCGTCGCGGGCACCGTCGTGCGGCTTTATTTCCACACCGCCGGCGGCGTCATCGAAAGCGGCCGCCCGATCCTCGAGATCCTGCCGCTCGATGAGCCGCTGATCATCGAGGTGCAGATCCCGCGGGTCGAGATCGACAGCGTACGGCGCGGCCAGCCCGCAACGGTGCGGCTCACCGCGCTCAATCAGCGCACGACGCCAGTGCTCGACGGCGAGGTCTATTACGTCTCGGCGGATGCGATCACCGACGGCACCGGCGCGGAGATGCGCGAGATCTACCTTGCCCGGATCTCGATCCCGGTCGAACAGCTCGACCGGGTGCACAACTTCGTGCCCACGCCGGGGATGCCCGCCGAAATCATGATCCAGACGGCCTCGCGGACCTTCGTGCAGTACATCTCGAAGCCCATCAAGGACAGCATGACCCGCGCCTTCCGCGAGCAGTAGCGCCAGAACCGCCGCCGTCGGAGGCAGGGGATCGGCCTTCAGGCCCCTCGAATGTGTCGAAAACCAAGTTGCCTGACGCCGATCGTTCGCGAACCGGTCGCCGGATCGCGAACAATGCGCAGGCGATGTGGGGCATCGGTGCCACGAACCGGGCAAATCCTTCCCCCGCCATGGCTCCGCCACAGTCCCGGCGAGGTGCAGCCGCATTGCGCGAATACCTCATTAACCATGATGAACGAAGACCCATGGGAATGAGCAGAATGCCTCTCGCGCGCAGATACAGATTACCGAGCCTGACCACGGCCCTGTTCGGCTTTGTCACCCTCTTTGCCATCGTGGGGTTCGGGGCGATGACCCTCGTGGCCGATCGCCGGCTCGAGAACGTGGCAAGCGCGGTGCAGTCGGAATCGGTCTATCTGCGCGGCGAGGCGCTGCGCATGAACCTGTCCAAGGCCCTCGACCGGGAATGGAACTCGGTCAACGCCGTGGCGGGCACGCTGCGGATGAATGCGATCCGCGTGGCGCGGCCCCGCCTCATCGCCATCTCGCGCATATCGAACTCCATCGCATGGGCCGGGATCGCCGATGCCAGCGGCCGTCTGGTGGCCAGTTCGCATGACGAACTCGAAGGGCAGGACGTGTCGCGCGCCACATGGTTCCGCCGCGGCCTCGCCGGCAGCCACATCGGCACGGCCCCGGCCGGTGACCCGCTGGGCCGCCTCGTGCCGAGCGACGCGGCCGGCGAGGGCCCGGTCAAGTTCGTCGACCTTTCTGTGGCGATCCGCGACGACGAGGACCGGGTCGAGGGCGTGCTGATCTACCGTCTCAACGCCGGCTGGATCCAGAACTATCTCGTCGAATCCGCGCGCGTGCTCGATCTCGACCTGTTCCTCGTCGACGGTCGTGGCCGGGTGCTCTTTGACTATGTCCAGTCGGTGCCCGGCGGGCTGTCGGACCGCGCGGCGCAGGTCGTGGCCTCGGGACAGCAGGGCATCTTCCGGGTCGAGCACGACGACAAGCACGACGTGTTCCTCGCCCTGCTGCCCAAGCTGGTGACCGACGGGATGGCGTCGCTCGACTGGCGGCTGGTGGCGCGGGTTCCGACGCGGATCACCGGGCTCGGCCTCGGGCCTTTCATGCTGTCGCGCGACATCGTCGCCCTGCTGCTCGGCTCGCTACTGGCCCTCCTGCTCGGCACCGCCCTGTTCAGCCGCTATTTCCTGAGGCCGCTGCAAACCCTGTCGCGCGAGGCCGAGGCCATCGCCGAGGGGCGCGACATCTATCCCGCCGAACAGCGCAGCAGCCGCGAGGCGGAGATCCTTTCCTCGGCGATCGTCCGGATACAGAAGGTCTGAGCCCGGCTACCCCGAGAGATGCACACGGGTCACGCGCCGACGCCCAAGCGCCCCGCGCGACCCACCGTCACGATTGATCCGACCCACCCCCCTTGCCGACACAGGTGAGACCATCCCCGCTGCCGACCACGCTGCCGCAACAAGGAATGCCCCATGCGTCTCACCCGTCTCTTCATCGGCCTCGCGCTGATCCTCGTCTCGGTCTGGGTGATCGTCGGGGAGCAGATGGGCGGGGCCAGCGCCAACGCCATGGTCAATGCCCGTCTCACCACGCTGCGCGCGCCGCTGGCCGGGCGGATCACCATGCCCGACCTCGCCTTCGGCGCCACCGTGCGCGAGGGCGAGGAGCTGGCCTCGGTGGTCGATTTCTCGGTCGACCGGATCCGCCTCGACGATCTCGTGCTGGAATGGCAGCACGCGCAGGGCGAGCGCGACCGGCTGATCGACGTGATGACCGAAACCCGGCAGATGATGGAGTCGCTCTCGGTGCGCGCGGCGCGCTTCGAGCGCGGCAAGATCCGTCAGGTCGAGGTGCGGCTGCGCCACGCCCGCGCCCGGCTGGCGATGCTCGAGGAGCGGGCCGCGACCCCGCCCGCGCGCCTCGCTTCGCTCGAGCCCGAGATCCTGCTCGACGGCATGGCGTCCCGGCTGCGGCGCGACACCGCGCCCGTTGCCGCCCCGGCGGCCCCGGTGCCACAGACGCCCGTCGATCTGGCGCTGGCGATCGAGCTGGCGCGCGAGCAGGTCGGCGTGTTGGAGGCCGCGATCGCCTCGGCGCGCGACGGCGTGTTCCTCGCCGATGGCTACAATGACAGCCCCTATGCCGGGCAGCGGCTCTACGAGCTTCAGACGCGTTACGACGCGCTCGAAGCCGAGCATCGCGGTCAGCTCCGGGCGGTGCGCGATCTCGCGGCGCGGGTCACGCAGGAGCGGCTGAGCGTCAATCGGCGCGCCGAGGCGCCGCTCGCGGCGAACGTGAGCGGCCAGCTTTGGGAGGTGCTCGCGGGGGATGGCGAGCAGGTGGAGCGCGGACAGGACGTGCTGCGACTGCTCGATTGCGACCACGTCCTCGTCACCGCCTCGGTGAGCGAGAGCGTTTATAACGGGCTGCGGCAAGGCGACGCGGCGAAGTTCCGGATGTCGGGCAGCGGCGAGGTCTTCGACGCGACGGTCGAACGGCTCGCGGGCGCGGGGGCGGCCACGATCTACCGCAACCTCGCCGTGGCGCCGGGCCAGAAGCATCTCGAACGCTATGACGTCGCCGTCTCGGTGCCGGGCCTCGCGCGGTCGGAGGCGGGCGCTTGCCCGGTGGGCCGGACCGGCCGGGTCTTCTTCGAGGGCCGTCCGCTCGACCGGCTGCGTGGCCTGCTGTGATCGCGCTGCATCCCTGGCTCAGCGAAACCCAGAAAAGCTTCGCGCTGATGCTGCTGGCGCTGGGGGTGGTGGTGCTGTTGCCTCTGGTGGTCGACACGCGCAGGACGGTGCATCGGGTCGTCCTGCTCCTTGGCGTGATCGCGCTCGCGCTGCGCTATATCTGGTGGCGCGGCACCGAAACGCTGGCCCCGGTCGGGTTCGACCTCGACTTCGCCGCAAGCGGCACGCTCTACCTGCTCGAACTCGTGGCGATCCTGAGTTCGATCAACGCCGCTGTGCTGCTGATGCGCCGCCGCAACCGCCACGACGAGGCGACCGAGAACGCCGAATGGTGGGCGCCCGGACCGCCGCCGAAGGTGGCGGTGATGATCGCTACCTACAACGAGGAGCGCGAGGTGCTCGAGCGCAGCATCGTCGGGGCCATCTCGGTCGATTGGCCCGATGTCGAGGTGCTGGTGCTCGATGACGGGCGGCGCGACTGGCTTGCGACCTTCTGTGCGAAACACAGCGTGCGCCACGTCACCCGCTCCGACAACAGCCATGCCAAGGCGGGCAACATCAACCATGCGCTCGCGCTCCTCGAGGCCGAGGGGAACGCGCCCGATTTCTTTGCGGTGCTTGATGCCGATTTCGTGCCGCACCGGGATTTCCTGACCCGCTGCGTGGCGCTGTTCCACGACCATAGCGTCGGCCTCGTGCAGACGCCCCAGCACTTCTTCAACGCCGACCCGATCCAGCACAATCTCGGCCTGTCGCGCTCCTACCCTGACGAGCAGCGCTTCTTCTTCGATCACATCCAGCCCGCGCGCGATGGCTGGGGCGTGGCGATCTGCTGCGGCACCAGCTCGGTGATGCGCTGGAGCGCGCTGCGCGAGATCGGCGGCTTTCCGACCGACAGCGTCACCGAGGATTACCTGCTCAGCCTGACCCTGCAGGAGCGGGGTCTCTCGACTGCCTATCTGAACGAGCCGCTGACCGAAGGCCTCGCGGCCGAAGGGGTGGGCGAATACGTCACGCAGCGCGCGCGCTGGTGCCTCGGGCTGATGCAGATCGTGCGTGGTCGTCTCGGCCCCTTTGCCCGCAACGGTTTGCGGCTGCGCGACCGCTGGAGCGTGTTCGACACGCTGCTCTATTGGCTTGGCAGCTTTCCCTTCCGCTTCGCCGGGCTGGCCTTTCCGCTGCTCTACTGGTTCTTCGGCACGATCGTCGTCGATGCCCGCGTGCCCGACGTCCTGGCCTATTTCGGCGCTTATTACGTGGTCTCGCTCGGGGTGATGAACCTGCTGTCGCGCGGCACAGTCATCCCGGTGCTGCATGATGTGAGCCAGATCGTCGGGGCGGTTCCGATCATGCGCGCGGCGGTCCACGGGCTTCTGCGCCCCAAGGGTCACAAGTTCAAGGTCACTGCCAAGGGTGGCGACCGCAGCCGCGTCGTGGTGCAATGGCGGTTGATGATGCCGTATCTGGTGCTGATGGGGCTTTCGGTCGCGGGGCTCTGGATCGGCAGCGCCTTCGACAGCCTTGCCCATTACGACGCGGGCGACGGCAAAATGGTGGTGCTGTTCTGGACGTTCTACAACCTCTTCGTGCTGTCCCTGACCATCCTTGCCTGCATCGAGCTGCCGCGCCAGGAACGCCACATCGCCGATGCGCCCGAGCGGGCGGCGTTTTCGGCGGGCGCGCATTCCGACCAGATCTGGTTGGCCTCGCTGACGCAGGATTCAGCGCGGATTCGCGGTCGGACCTACCCCGTGGGGATGCGCGGCATGCTGCATATCCCGCAGATCGGCGCGGTCGAGGCCACGGTGATCGCGCCCACGGATGACGGCGCGCGGCTGCACTTGTCGCCCAGCCCCGAGATGCACCACGCGATGCTGCGCCGCTTTTACACCCAAGGGTCCGCGCCCGGCGTGGTCGAGGTGCATTTGGGCCAGCTCATCAGCGACATCGCGCGCCGCCTCAGCTTCAGCAGGGACGCATGAGCGCGCGGGATCTCAACCGCCGCGCCTGCCTCGTTGGGCTGGCCGGTGCGACCGGCCTCGCGGGGCTGGCGCCGGTGCGGGCGCTGGCGCTGGCGCCGGGCTTTGCCGGTTGGGAGGATTGGCGCGCCCGGTTTCTGACGCCCGAAGGGCGGGTGATCGACGACTATCAGGGCGACATCAGCCATTCCGAGGGGCAGGCCTGGGGGCTTTTGTTCGCGGTGGCGGCGAATGACTGGCCCGCCTTCGACGCGATCCGGGGCTGGACCAATGCCTTTCTGGCGGTGCGGCAGGACCCGCTTCTTGCTTGGCGCTTCGTGCCGGGCGAAGCGTGGGAGACGCGCGACTACAACAATGCCAGCGACGGCGACCTATTCTATGCCTGGGCCCTGCTGCGCGGCGGGCGGCAGTTCTCGGACCCAGACGCGCTGGCGCAGGCCGAGCGGATCGCGCGCGGGCTGATCGAGATCTGCGTCGCCGAGGACCCGCGCCGTTCGGGGCGGCTGCAGCTTCTGCCGGGCGCGGAGCATTTCCGCCATGACGGGGGCCTCACGCTCAACCCCTCCTACATCATGCCGCGGGCGCTGCACGAGCTTGCCGCCGCCTTCGATCTGCCGATCCTCGCGCAGGTCGCCGAGGATGGCGCGGCGCTGCTCGAGGAGGTCGCCGCCGAGGGGCTGCCGCCCGACTGGCTCGGCCTCGATGGCGGCGGCTGGTCTGCAGCGGAGGGCGACAAGGGGCGCTTCGGCTATGACGCGATCCGGGTGCCGCTCTATCTGATCTGGTCGGGACGGGCCGGGCACCCGATGGTGCGGCAGGTGGCGCAGCTCTGGTCGCAGGGCGGGGAGGGCACGGCTGTTCGGGCCGGGCGGGACGGGCAGATCCTGCACCGCGACCCCTCGCCGGGCTACGCGGCACTGGCCCGTACCGTGCGATTGGCCACCGCGCCCGAAAAGGTCATCGCTTCGGTCTCGACGCAGGCGGCCCGACAGGGCTACTACCCGGCAACCCTCGGCCTGCTGGCCGAACTCGTGGCGCATGATATCGGCATACCCGATACGTGATCTGCCCAGACCGGAGACCTTGCCGATGCGCCTGCCGAGCCTGACCGCCCTTGCCCTTTGCCTGAGCACAGGTTTCGCGCGCGCCGATGGCGAATACCTGCAATTCGACCTCGGCCCGACCGACGGGACCGCCGTGGGCAGCCTCGAGCGCGACGGCATTTCCACCGGCTTCGTCTGGTCGCGCCATACGGATGGCGGCTCGATCGGCGTCTCGACGACCTTGTCGCGCGCTGTCGCGATCGGGGGCCGGGCGGTCACGCTGCGCTATGGTCCGGCGCTGCGCTTTGACGGCGATCCGGAGATCGGCGCCAAGCTGGTGGCCGAAAGCTACATCCCTACCGATTGGGGCGGCGTCTTCCTGATCGGCGAGATCGGCAGCATCGACCTGTCCTATTTCTCCATGATCGAGGCCAGCCGCAGCGCCGGGGGGATCTCCTTTGCCGCCGTGGCGACGGGCGATGATGACGGCTATTCCGAGCGCAGCCTCGTTCTGGCCAAGCGGCTGGGGCAATCCGACTGGCGGCTCCGGCTGGGCTACCGGCTGGAGGCGCGGGAGCTGTTTCTCGGCGCGGCGCTCAATACCTTCTGAGACGCGGGACCGCTCCTGTCTCAGCCGCGCAGGGCCGGCAGGCCGATGCCGGTGGCCTCGAAGCCGCCATCCGCGGCCACGACCTGACCGGTGACATAGCTCGCCCGGTCCGAGCAGAGGAACACGATCACTTCGGCGATCTCGGCTTCGGTGCCATAGCGGTTGAGCGGCATCGCGTCGTGATAGGCGGCGCGGATCTGCGGGGAGTGCACCGCCAGCGCCAGCTTGGTGTCGACCGGGCCGGGGGCCACGCAGTTGGCGCGGATGCCGTGTTCGCCCAGCTCCACGGCCTGCTGCTTGGTGAGATGGATCACCGCCGCCTTCGAGGTGCCATAGGCGACGCGCAGCGTGCTGGCGCGCAGTCCCGAGATCGAGGCGATGTTGACGATCGCCCCGCGCGTCGCGCACAGATCCGCCAGAAGCTCCTGCGACACGAGGAACACCGCGTCGAGATTGGTTTCCATGACCCGCCGCCAGCGGGCGAAATCGGTCTCGGCTATGGGGCCGAAATCGGCGACGCCGGCATTGTTGACCAGCGCGTCGACGCGGCCCAGCCCGTCGCGCACCGAACTGGCCATCCGCGTCACGTCCTCGGGCCGCGACACGTCGCAGACGACCGGCAGCACGGCGTCGCCGAAATGCGCCGCGGCCTCGCGCAGCGCCTCTTCGTCGCGGTCGATCATCGCGACGCGGCGGCCCTCTTCGACGAAGAGCCGGGTGGTGGCGAGGCCGATGCCGCGCGCGGCGCCGGTCACGAGGGCGGTCTTGGGGGTCATGATCGTCTCTCCCATCAGTTCAGCAATCGCGCGAGGCCCAGCGACAGCCCCGGCACGGCGGCGATCACGACAAGACCCAGCAGGCTCGCCCCGAGGAACGGCAGCGCACCGCGCGCGATCCGCTCGATCGGCAGTCGGGTGACGTTGGCGGCGACATAGAGGTTGATGCCGACGGGCGGCGTGATCAACCCGATCGCTAAGTTGACCATCACCACGACGCCGAACCAGACGGGGTCCCAGCCCAGTTCGCGCATCACCGGCAGGAAGATGGGCAGCGACACGAACATCACCGTCACCGGGTCCATGAACATCCCCGCCACCAGGAGGATTGCCATGATCACCGCGAGGACCACCCATTCGTTGCCGCTGATCCCCAGAAGCGCCGTGGAGTAGCTGCCGACCAGATCCTCGACCGTGACGACCCAGCCGAACAGGCTCGCATAGGCGACGACCAGCATCACGACGGCCGATGAGGCGGCCGCGTCCGCGAGCGCGTCGTAAAGGCCGCGCAGGCTCAGCGTGCGGTAGATCAGACCGCCCACGGCCAGCGCATAGACCGTGGCGACCAGCGCCGCCTCGGTGGGCGTGAAGACGCCCGAATAGATGCCGCCTAGGATCACCACCGGCGTCATCAGCCCCCAGAAGCTGTCGCGAAACGCCGACCAGAGGCGGCGGCCATAGGGCCGCGCCGCGTCAGGCGCGGGCGCGAGGGCGGCGAGCGCGGGGCTGTGGGCGGGCGCGCCCGCGCGGTTCGCCAGCGGCAGCACCGCCAGCATGGCCAGACCCATCACCAGACCCGGCAGGATGGCGGCGATGAACAGCCGCGAGATCGAGGTCTCGGCGATGACGCCGTAGATCACCAGCCCGATCGAGGGCGGGATCACGATCGACAGGGCGGCGCCGGTGCAGACGAGACCGGCGGCATAGGCGCGCGGATAGCCGTCCTCCTCCATGCCCTTGATGATCATCGGGCCGATGGCGGCGACCGAAGCCGGACCCGAGCCGCTCACCGCGCCCCAGAACAGGCAGACCACCGTGCCGACCACCCCCATGCCGCCGGGGGTCGAGCCGATCAGCACCCGAAAGAACCGGATCATCCTCTCGGCGATGCCGAGCGATCCCATCAGCGTGCCCGCGAGGATGAAGAAGGGAATGGCGAGCAGCGAATACTTGGTGATGCCGGTGGCGATCAGGTCGCCCGCCAGATCGAAGCCGAAGCCGATGCGCCACATCGCGTACATCGCCGAGAGCCCGAGCGCGAAGGCCACCGGCACCCGCAGCGCCATCAGCCCGAAAAAGGCCAGCACCATCTGGCTTCCCGCCGAAAGGCCGAAGATCTCAGACATCGGGGATCGACCCGCGATCCGGCGCGCCGCGCAGGGTGGCGAATGCATGTTGCAGGTAGCGCAGCAGCACCAGCGCAAAGCCGAAGGGCACCGCGGCCTGATAGTACCACGCGGGCAGGCCGAGCGCGTAGGAGCGCATGCCGTTGCCCCACAAATTCGCCAGCACCTGCCAAGAGAACCACGCCGACATCGCCAGGAGCAGCGCCGACAACGCCAGCGACAGCACGAACACCGCGCGCCCCAAAGGCCGCGGCAGAGCGTCGGCCACCAGAGTCACCGCCAGATGCTCGCCGCGCCGCGCCGCGATGGCCGCACCGAAGATGGTGAGCAGCAGAAAACCGTTGGTCAGCAGCTCTTCGGTCGCGGCGAGCGAATAGTTCGTGCCGTAGCGCACCACCACATTGGCAAAGCCAAGCAGCGTCATGGCGAGGAAGATCGCGGCGCAGACGATCTTCTCCGCGTCGCGCAGGATGAAGCCCAACATGCGGCTCTCCGAAGGGTCTGGACGGGACGGGCGGTCTGGGTGGGGCGGCGTGGGGCCGCCCCGACGGTCGGGTCACTGGGCCGTGGCGATGGCGTCCTTGAAGGCGGCGACGATCTCGGGGCCGACCTTTTCGGACCACTGGTCGAAGGCAGGCTGGGTCGCCTCGCGGAAGGCGGCGAGCTCGGCCTCGGTGGGCTCGTAGACCTCCATGCCCTTGTCGCGCAGAAAGGCGATGCCTTCCTCGGTGCTCTGGCGGGTGATCTCGCGCTGGTAGCTCATCGCCTCTTCGGCGGCGGCGCGGATCTGCTCTTGGGTGTCGGCGTCGTAGCTGTCCCACTTGGCCTTGGAGATGCCGAGGAAGATCGGGTCGTAGGAGTAGTGCCACGCGGTCAGGTGGTCCTGCACCTCGTAGACCTGCTGCGGGATGATCACCGCGCCGATCGGGTTTTCCTGCCCGTCGACCACGCCCTGCTGCAGCGCGGTCAGCGTCTCGCCCCATTGCATCTGCTGCGGGTTGGCGCCGAGCGCGTTCATCACGTCGATATACATCGGCCCGGCGACGCGCATGTTGAGGCCCTTCATGTCCTCGGGCGACTTGATCGGGCGGACCGAATTGGTCACCTCGCGAAACCCGTTCTCGCCCCAGGCGAGGACCTCGATGCCCTTGTCGCGCAGGATGTCTTCGAGCATGTCGGCGGCGGGGCCTTGGGTGGTCGCGTCGACCTGCGCGTAATCGGCATAGAGATAGGGCAGCGAGAACACCGCCATCTCGGGCACCAGAGGTGTCACGTTGATCGCCGAAGTCACCACGAGATCGAGCGCGCCGCGCCCGACCATCTCGGCCTGCCGCATCTGGTCGCCGCCCGAAAGCTGGGCGTTGGGAAAGACCCGCGCGTCGATCTCGCCGCCCGTCTTT
Organism: Limimaricola cinnabarinus; assembly: GCF_047631075.1. Taxonomy (NCBI): domain Bacteria; kingdom Pseudomonadati; phylum Pseudomonadota; class Alphaproteobacteria; order Rhodobacterales; family Paracoccaceae; genus Limimaricola; species Limimaricola cinnabarinus. The sequence continues at coordinate 108,575 of NZ_JBLHYX010000008.1, read as the reverse complement.
TCGGAGAGAAGCTCGGCGAAACGCTCGGCGCCTTTGTGCCAGGTCGTGGTGTCGCCGGTGTTATGCGACAGCCGCAGCGTTTCGGCAAAGGCGGCCCCGCTCATCAGGCCCCCGGCCACGATCGACGCCACGGTGAGCGCGCCCAGCTTTGCGAATGTCATGCGATTCCTCCCCTATATGATGCGGACCCGAAGGCCTCGCCGCTCCTCCCCGAGCGGTGCGTTCCACATCATGGAGCAAATTACGCCGCATCGAACAAGTAGAACTTGCCAAAAACATGCGGCGCGCCTGAACATGGCGGGCAGGAGGAGATCGTTTTGGGAGAGGCGAGAAGGGCCGAGGTCCACATCGTGGAAGGGCAGGGCAGCGGCGGCGCGCAGAGCGTGGACCGTGCGCTCGGGCTCTTGCGTCTCGTCGGGCGGCAGCCGGAAGAGGGGGTGCCGCTTTCGGCGCTGGTGGCGATGAGCGGGCTCAACAAGCCGACGGTGCGGCGGCTGATGCTGGCGCTGATCCGGGCGGGGATGATTGAGCAGGAAACGGGCCGGCGGCGCTACAGGCTCGGGCAGGAGAGCTATGTTCTGGGCACCCTCGCGGCGGTGCGCCATGGTCTTGCGGAAATGGCGGGCGACGCGCTGGCGGATCTGGCGCGCGACAGCGGCGACACCGCCTTCTTGTCGGTGCGGCGCGGCGATGCGGCGGTCTGCCTGCAGCGCGAGGAGGGGGCCTATCCGATCCGCACCCATGCCCTGATGCCCGGCGCGCGGCATCCGTTGGGCGTCGGCGCGGGGTCGCTGGCGATGCTCGCGGCGCTGCCGCCGGGCGAGGCCGAGGCGGTGCTCGAGGCGAACCGCGAGGTGCTCGCGCGCGATTACCCGGCCCTGCCGCCCGAGCGGCTGCGCGAACTCGCGGCGCGGGCCCGCGAGGCGGGGTACGCTCTCAATCCCGGCCTCGTCTTTCCCGACAGCTGGGGCATCGGCGTGGCGCTGCGCCGCCCCGATGGCGGCGTCGCGGGCGCGGTGTCGATCGCCGCCGTGGCCGGGCGGATGCAGCCGCCCCGCTCGGAGGCGTTCGCGCCGCTCCTGACGGCGGCGGCGGCACGGATCGAGGCACGGCTGGCGCGCGCCTATGCGACCGCACCGCAATCAGAAGGATCGGGGCAATGAACGCGACACCTTGGCCGAACATGACGCCGGTTTCAGACAGGGTGATGAACCTGTCGCAGCTTCTGGGCGAGACCGCGCGGCGGCACGGCGCGGCGGTGGGTTTCGTCTGGGGCGAGGCGCGCTGGAGCTTTTGCGAGATGGAGGCGCGCTCGGCCGCCTTCGCGCAGGCGCTGCTGCACGAGTTCGGGGTGCGGCCGGGCGACCGGCTCCTCGTGCAGTCGGCCAATTGCAACCAGATGTTCGAGGCGATGTTCGCCTGCTGGCGCGTCGGCGCGGTCTGGGTGCCCGCCAATTTCCGGCAGTCGCCGGAGGAGGTCGCATGGCTGGCGCGGGCCTCTGGCGCGCGCGGGCTGATCTGCGGCGCGGGGTTCGCCGATCACGCTGCCGCCTGCGAGGCCGAGTTCACCGTGGCGATCGGCGCGGCCCCGTTCGCGCCCGATTACGAGGCGCTGGTGGCGCGGCACGCTGGGCACGCGCCGACCCCGGTCGCGGTGGGGCGCGATACGCCCGCGTGGTTCTTCTTCACCTCCGGCACCACGGGGCGACCCAAGGCGGCGGTGCTGACACATGGCCAGCTTGCCTTCGTGATCAACAACCATCTGTGCGACCTGATGCCCGGCACCACCGAAGCGGACGCCTCGCTCGTCGTGGCGCCGCTGTCGCACGGGGCGGGCATCCACCAGTTGAGCCAGGTGGCGCGCGGCGTGAAGACGATCCTGCCCGTGGGCGAGACGTTCGACCCCGAGGAGATCTGGCGGCTGGTCGCGAAATGGCGCGTCACCAACGCCTTCACGGTGCCGACCATCGTCAAGATGCTGGTCGAACACCCCGCCATCGCGGCGCATGACCATTCCTCGCTGCGCCATCTGGTCTATGCGGGCGCGCCGATGTACCGCGCCGACCAGATCCGGGCGATCGAGGCGTTGGGTCCGGTGCTGGTGCAGTATTTCGGCCTTGGCGAGGTGACGGGCAACATCACCGTGCTGCCGCCCGCGCATCACCATGCCGATGACGGGGCCATGCGGATCGGCACCTGCGGTTTCGCACGCACCGGCATGCAGGTGCAGGTGCAGGACGCGGCGGGCCGGGCCTGCGCGCCGCACGAGACGGGGGAGATCGCGGTGATCGGCCCGGCGGTCTTCGCGGGCTATTTCGACAACCCGGAGGCCAACGCCAAGGCGTTCCGCGACGGTTGGTTCCTCACCGGCGATCTGGGCCATATGGACGAAGAGGGGTTTCTCTACCTCACGGGCCGGGCCTCGGACATGTACATCTCGGGCGGCTCGAACATCCATCCGCGCGAGATCGAGGAAAAGATCCTCATGCATCCCGACATCTCGGAGGTGGCGGTGCTCGGCGTACCCGACCCGGTCTGGGGCGAGGTCGGCCTCGCGGTCTGCGTGAGCCGAGGCGGGGCAGGGTGCGACGAGGCGGCGCTGCTGGCGTGGCTGGCGACGCGGATCGCGCGCTACAAGCTGCCGCGCCGGGTGGTGTTCTGGGATCGGATGCCGAAATCCGGCTATGGCAAGATCACCAAGAAGATGATCCGCGAGGCCCTCGTCGCGCACGGCGAGATCGCCCCGTGATCACGCGATGATCGAACCGCCCCGCCATCCCGGCCCGCCGCGCGCCCTGCGCATCGCGAGCCATGCCTGCCGGGCACATCCGCTGCGGCTGCGGCTGCGCGCGGGGCTTCCCTTCGACCGGGCGGTGGCCGAGGCCTTTGCGGAGCAGGGGTTCGAGGCGGGGTATCTGCGGCTGCGCGATGTCGGCATGGCGCGGATCGACTATGTCCGCCCCGCCCCCGCCCCCGCCCCCGGTCATGGGCCGGTGGCATGGTACAGTGCGACCCGGCGGCTCGCACCGGCCCGGATAGCGGAGGCGGGCGTGCATCTGGGCCGCCGCGGCGGCACGCCTTTCGTGCATGGTCATGGGCTGTGGCGCGGGGCCGATGAGGATGCCGTGCGGATGGGGCACCTGCTCGGCTCCGAATGCCACCTCGACGCGGAGGTCGAGGCCGAGGGCTGGGGGCTGCGCGGTGCCATGTTTTCGGTCGAGGCCGATGCCGAAACGGGGTTCTCGCTCTTTGCGCCGCAGGGCGTGGCCGATCCGAAGGACGGTCTGGCGAACGAACCGGCGGGCGGGCTGCCCACGGTGCTCTGCGCGCTCAGACCGCATGTCGATCTGCATGCGGGTCTTGCCGAGGCGGCCGCGCGGCACGGGTTGCAGCGGGCGCGGATCGAGGGGTTGGGCAGCCTGGTAGGGGCCACTTTCGCCGACGCCACTGACCTCGACAGCCTCGCCACCGAGATGCTGGTGACGCAAGGCGAGATGCAGGCGGGGCGCGCGCGCATCTCGGCGGCCGCCATCGGTTTCGACGGCGGCCCGTCGCGGGGCCTCCTGCGCGAGGGCGGCAATGCGATCTGCGTCACCGGTGAACTGCTGTTGATCGGGGGCTGAGGCTCGACGCGATAAGGTCGGCCCGGGCCACCGACCGGCCATATTGCGCTCGCGCAATCCATGTTGACGACGCACCATTTGCCCCACTAACCTTTCTTCATGGCCCCGATCCGGGCCATCCCGCGGGCCGGGCGTCTTGGACAGCATGGTGGGGCACGCAACCCATGCGCTTTTCAAGGGGGGAGTCCATGGGACCGTTTCCGCATGATGCGCCGAAGGCCGAGATCAACGAGCAGAACAGGGCGGGGACCGACGGGTTCGAGTTCGTCGAGTTCGCCCATCCCGAGCGGGGCCGGCTCGAGACCTTGTTCGAAAGCATGGGCTACGAGGAGGTGGCCCGGCACAAGACCAAGGACATCTCGCTCTACCGGCAGGGCGGGATCAACTATCTCGTCAACCGCGAACCGGGCAGCCATGCCGCCAGCTTCGTCGAGCGACACGGCCCCTGCGCGCCCGCGATGGCGTGGCGCGTGGTCGATGCGACGCACGCTTTGAAATGCGCGCTCGATTACGGAGCCGAGGAATATACCGGCCCGGGCAAATCGCTCGACGTGCCCGCGGTGATCGGCATCGGCGGCTCGCTTTTGTATTTCGTCGAGACCTATGGCGAAGGGGGCTCGTGCTACGAGGAGGAGTACACGTGGCTGGGCGAACGCGATCCCCGGCCCGAGGGTGCGGGGTTCTACTATCTTGACCATCTCACCCACAACGTCGCGCGCGGCAACATGTCGACATGGTACGACTTCTACGCCAAGGCCTTCAATTTCCGCGAGATCCGCTTCTTCGACATCAAGGGCAGGCAGACCGGCCTGACGAGCCGGGCGCTGACCTCGCCCGACGGCAAGATCCGCATCCCGATCAACGAAAGCGCCGACGAGAACAGCCAGATCGAGGAGTACCTGCGCGCCTACAAGGGCGAGGGGATCCAGCACATCGCCGTCGGCACCGAAGACATCTATGCGGCCACCGACCGGATCGCTGAAAAGGGCATCGCCTTCATGCCGCCGCCGCCCGCGACCTATTACGAGATGAGCCACGACCGCGTCACCGGCCATCAGGAGCCGATCGACGGTCTGAAGAAACACGGCATCCTGATCGACGGCGAAGGCGTGGTCGATGGCGGCACCACGCGGATCCTGCTGCAGGTCTTTTCCAAGACGGTGATCGGGCCGATCTTCTTCGAATTCATCCAGCGCAAGGGCGATGACGGTTTCGGCGAAGGCAACTTCAAGGCGCTGTTCGAGTCGATCGAGGCCGACCAGATCCAACGCGGCGTTCTCAAGGCCGAGGCCTGAGCCATGGACGCCCCCGAGGAGGATATCGTCATCGCCCGGAGCCGGGCGCGCTACAACGAGGGCTACATGCCCGGCTTCGGCAATGATTTCGAAACCGAGGCCATCGAGGGCGCGCTGCCGATCGGGCAGAACTCGCCGCAGCGCTGCCCTTACGGACTTTATGCCGAGCAACTGTCCGGCACGCCCTTCACCGCGCCACGCGCCTCGAACGAACGGACGTGGCTCTACCGGATGCGGCCCTCGGTGCGGCACATCGCCCGGATGCGACGGATCGACCTGCCGCTGTTCCGCTCGGCTCCCACGCCCGACGAAAGCGGCCTGCCGCTGGCCCCGATGCGCTGGGACCCGGCGCCGATCCCCGAGGATGCGGGCACATGGCTTGAGGGCATGCGCAGCATCGCCACCGGCGGCGACGTGCTGACCCAGACGGGCTTTGCGATCCACACCTATGCCGTCACCGAAAGCATGGAGACCGAAGCCTTTTACAACGCCGATGGCGAGATGCTGGTGGTGCCCGAGATCGGCAGGCTGCGCTTCTTCACCGAGATGGGCGTGATCGACATCGCTCCGGGCGAGATCGCGGTGCTGCCGCGCGGCCTCAAGTACAAGGTGCTCCTGAACGGCGACGCCAAGTGCCGCGGCTATGTCTGCGAGAATTACGGCGGGGCCTTTTCGGTGCCCGAACGCGGTCCGATCGGCGCGAACTGCCTCGCCAATCCGCGCGATTTTCTAACCCCCGTCGCGGCCTATGAGCGCCGCGACGGCACGTGCCACGGTCTGACCGTGAAGTGGTGCGGCCAGTTCCACCGCTGCGAGATCGATCACAGCCCGCTCGACGTGGTGGCTTGGCACGGCAATTACGCGCCCTACAAGTACAATCTGCGGCATTACTCGCCGGTGGGGCCGATCCTGAACGACCACGCCGATCCGTCGATCTTCACCGTGCTGACCGCCCCCAGCGGCGAGCCGGGCACCGCAAATATCGACTTCGTGATCTTCCCGCCGCGCTGGCTGGTGGCCGAGAACTCGTTCCGGCCGCCATGGTATCACATGAACATCATGTCCGAGTTCATGGGGCTGATCGAAGGGGTCTATGATGCCAAGCCGGAGGGCTTCGTGCCGGGGGGCATGTCGATCCACAACATGATGCTGCCGCACGGACCCGATGCAGAGGCGTTCTACAAGGCCTCGCTCAAGGATCTGGGTCCGGAGCGGCTCACCAACACCATGGCCTTCATGTTCGAGACCCGCTTTCCGCAGCAGGTGACGCGCCATGCCGCGGGGCTGTCGACGCTGCAGGCGGGCTATCCCAAGGTCTGGGCCTCGCTGCGCAACCATTTCGACCCCGAGCGCCGCGACTGGCGGGGCGAATGACCGGGCGAAACGCCACCCACGACCCCGCCCGCCGCAGCTGGGTCGAGAGCGCCAACGCCAAGGGCACGGATTTCCCGATCCAGAACCTGCCTTACGGCGTGTTCTCCGAAGGCGGTGGGCCGCGCCGGGTCGGCGTGGCGATCGGCGAGATGATCCTCGATCTCACCGCCACCGAGGCGGCGGGTCTCCTACGGCCCGCAGAACCGCCGGTCTTCGACGGTGGCACGCTCAACGCGCTGATGGCGCTCGGGCCCGACGAGTGGTCGCGCGTCCGCGCGGCGGTGGCGGACCTGCTTGATGCCAAGGCGGGCCCGCGCGCCGACCTGGTGCTGCTGCGGCAGGACGCGGTGCGGATGCACCTGCCGGTCTACCTGCGCGGCTTCACCGATTTCTATGCCTCGAAGGAGCACGCGACCAATGTCGGCGCGATGTTCCGCGACCCCGAAAACGCCCTCTTGCCGAACTGGTCGCATATCCCGATCGGCTATAACGGGCGCGCCTCGACGGTGGTGGTCTCGGGCACCGGCATCCGCCGCCCGCTGGGCCAGATCAAGGGACCGGAGGACGTGGCGCCGCGCCTGGCCCCCACCGCCCGGCTCGACCTCGAGCTGGAGTTGGGCACCCTCGTCGGCACGCCATCGCGGATGGGCCAGCCGGTAACGGTGGCGCAGGCGCAGGAGATGATCTTCGGCTTCGTGCTGCTCAACGACTGGTCGGCGCGGGACGTGCAGCTTTGGGAATACCAGCCGCTCGGTCCGTTTCAGGCCAAGGCTTTCGGCACCACGATCGGCCCATGGATCGTCACGCGCGAGGCGCTGGAGCCCTACCGGGTACCGACACCGGACCGGGCGACGCCGCTGTTGCCCTATCTGCGCGAGCCGATGGACTGCAATTACGACATCGATCTGGCCATCGACCTCGCCCCCGCGGGCGGCGCGGCGCGGACGGTCAGCCACAGCAACGCCCGGCATCTCTACTACGCCCCGGCGCAGCAGCTGGTCCATCACGCGATCTCGGGCTGCGCCATGGAGACGGGCGATCTCTTGGGGTCCGGCACGATCTCGGGTCCGACCCACGACAGTTGCGGCTCGCTTCTGGAGTTGACGCGAAATGGCCGCGAGCCGCTCGATCTCGACGGGGTGCGGCGCGGATTTCTGGAGGATGGCGACACGGTGCGCCTGCGCGGCTGGTGCAAGGGGGCGGTGCGGATCGGTTTTGGCACGTGCGAGGGAACGATCCTGCCCGCCCCCGAGCCGCCTGTTTGAGCCGGTCGGCCTATGCGCCGGTCGCGGGGCCGTTGTCGAGTTTCGGATCTGGAACGACACCGGCAGGGTGACGATCTTGTCGGGGGCGCAGTTGGCTCCGGCAAGCTGGCGCAGCAGCAGCCCCGCCGCCTGCGCGCCGATCTGAAGCCGGTCCTGCCGCACGGTGGTGAGCGGCGGGATCATGAACTCGGCCGTCTGGATGTCGTCGAAGCCGATCAGCGACAGGTCTTCGGGCACCCGCAGCCCGCGCGCATGAAGCGCCGAGGCAAGGCCGATGGCGAGCTAGTTCGAGGCGCAGATCACAGCCGTGGGGCGGCGCGGCAGCGCCACGAACGCGGCCGCCACGCGCCTGGCCTCGAGCGAGAAGTCCCCCGATCCGAAACGCGCCTCGGGCAGCACCAGCCCATGCGCGGCCAGCGCCCAGGCCACACCGGCGCGGCGCTCGGTGTCGAGCACGTTGCCTTCGGGGCCGCAAAGATAGGCGATGTCGCGGTGCTCAAGTTCCGCGGATGGTGCCCCACCGACTGGTGTAAGAGCGCCGACTTTCGGAGAGGTCCAAGCCTGATCAGGAGGCCACGGCGGGCAACCTGATGCCGGGCTGACGATCCGCCCGCCGTCACGGACCTTCCCTGACCGGGTAGCCTCGCTCGATGACCTGCGCGACCGCGTCCCGCTTGAACTCGTCGCTGAACCTGCTGCTGCTCATCATGGCCTTTTTGTCTCAAAACCAGCTAAGAAGGCGTCCACGAACCACAGGGCTAATCACCCGAAAATTCATCGCAGATCAAACCGCAACCGCCCGAATGTCCGGTGAGACGGCGACAGGACCAGTCGGGGATAGGATCGCCGGCTCGGGAAACCTTCGCAAAGCGAACACCTCATCCGGCGCGGAAGAGACCAACATAAACATGGCTCTCATAAGATGGTTCCGGTTCTGCACCGTTTCGTACGCGAAACACTTTGATGAGATTCAGGGGCCTAATCGCTAGTCCCCTGAGACGTTAGGTAATAACAGTTAACGAATTGTAAATTTTGCAGGCTGACATGCTTCACGCTCCCACCCTTCGGCCCGGTCCTGTTCACAGTCCAAAATGTGCCAGCGTCACCAGTGCCGATATGCTCGAAGGCGTGGCGACTTTTCCCCGAGCGACCTTGTCGAGCGACCTGCCCGAATTGGCGTCGCGGCGCTGCGATGGAGGAGGCGAGCACATCGTGCGGCACCCTCGGTTGGGCGACATTCACCTGGCGCATCTTCCCTTGCAGATCCTGAGAGACAACTTCCCGGCTACCTGGGCGCTGATACTCTCCGGCCCGAGCTTTGCGGTCGTTCACGATCCGCGAGCCTGTTTCATATCAGCACTCATCCAACGGTTGCAAGAGTTCAAGGGGTACGAAGCCACCGACATCCACCCCGAGGATCTGCAGCGCGAAGCAATCGAGGTGGTGAAACGGCTCGACACGCGCGACGCCTTCGTCGATCTCGAACATATCAACTTCATGCGGCAGTCCGACCATGTCGATCTTGATGACCATCGCGTTGTCACCGCCGTCTTTCCGATCGAGCGTCTCGACGCACTCTGGTCGCGGCTTGGCGAGACATTCGGTCTGAACGACCAGACGACCGCGTGGGCAGGTGCAAGCCTGGCCTCACATGGCCGCTTGCGTGGCGTACACCGTCGTTTGGCCTCGACTTACCGGCGCGTCGTGTCTGAACCCGCCCGTCAACGCATTTTTATGCTGTCGAAGCGGGTCGGCCCGCTCCGGGGGGTGTCAAACGCCTTTGCCAGCCTATCTTTTGGAGAGGATGTGGAGCGGTTCATTAAGACGTTCTACGCCAAGGATATGGAAATTCACCGTGCGGCGCTCGCCGAGTGGGGCCCGTAAGATGATCTCCTTCTTTCAGCCTGTAGGGCAGGCGGACCCATTAAGAGCCAGCGCCGATGCCCGAAACCCGGGCAGTCCTGAGCCCGAGGACATCCCCGTCACGCCCTTGGCCGAGGTCGAAGCCGCGCTCACGCTCAGGGGGCGCGGCGGTTTGTTCGTCGATTTCGATGAAACATTGCTGCTCGACAATTCCACGGCCGCCTACCTTCGAAGCCTGCGGCCACGTATGTTGGCTTGGTTCATCCTGAAGCTCATCACCCTGTCTCGCGTCTGGCTGCTCTTTCCCGGCGATCGCAGGAAGCACGTCTATCACGACTGGCTCAGGGTCGTGATCCCGACGATCCTGATGCCGTGGAGCCTGCCGCTGTGGCGCTGGCACCATGCCCCGCGCATCGCCCGCGAGAGTGCGAACACGCCTCTGATCAACCTTTTGAAGCAACCCGCCAATCGCCCGACCGCCGTCGTGTCGCTCGGGTTCGGGGCGGTGGTCCGACCATTGCACGACCGGCTGCTCCCCGGTGTTCCCCTTGTCTGCGGAACCTTCCTGGGCGGCTTTCGGCTTCGATCGACCGGCAAGCGCAAACATCTTGAGCAGGCATTCGGCAAGGGGGCCGTGGCGGGTTCGACGGTGATCACCAACAGCGAGAACGACCGGGATCTTCTTGATGCCTGCGCCGTTCCGGTCGTTGCGGCCTGGTCCGATGCGCGCGTTGCCGCGCCATTCGCCGACCTCTACATCCCTTTCCGCTATATGGAGAGGGCCAAGCGTCCGGGACAGCGCTACCTGCTGAACGGCGTCATCAAATATGACATCGTGGCCATCGTGCTGGCCTATGCCTGGGATATGCCGCAGCCCGTGCTTGCCGCGTTGGGCTTGGCTTTGATCCATCTTGCCGTGTTCGCGGTCTACGAAGCCGGTTACGTCGATAACGACGTCTCGGGCTCGAAATGGGAAAAGCGTCCGACACTTCATTCGGGCTACGAAGATCACGCCCGCCGGTTCAGCGTCGTCGGTGCGTTCGCCGTGGCTATCGCGGTCTCGGTCTTGGGCGCGGTGCTTTTGAACATCGCCGAGGTCCAAGGCTCGCTGCCGCTCATCGCACTCGCGAAGGTCGTTGTTGTCGATGTGGCCCTCATCGGAGGTCTCTTTGGCGCGATCTTCCTGTTTTTCCGGATCTTCAACCGCAGCGCGCCAGATAGCCGGTCCGTCCTCTATCCCCTGTTGCAGACCCTTCGGCTTGGCATCTACGGCGTGCTGGCATCGGCCACGCCGAGCGGGGCGGCGTTGATCGCCGCGATCTGTCTCGGGCGTTGGTATCCCTACATGATCTACCGCGTGGCGAATGTGCGACCGGAAGGGCCGACCTTTCTTCTGGTTCTCGTCACCTTCCTATTGATCATGGCCTTCATCACGCCCATCGCCCCTGCATCCGTTCTTACCATACAATTCGGCGTCATTCTCGCATGGCTCACTTTCAGGGCACGTCGAGCCATCCTTGCCTATGTCAAGGAGTACCGGCTGGTTGACGGTCGGGGCCGACACAATTGAACCGGCAGCGCATCGACCCTATCCGGCCTCTCCGGTCCATTCCGTCGTAGTGGCTCAGCGGTCGAGCACGCAGCCGTCGCAACGCCGCCCGCCATCCGCAAGGTGGTATCGGCAGCACCCGGCCCGGCGCAGTCGCAGCCCCTCGGGCGCAGGTGCGAATTCGGTGGGCATCTTGGTATGATGCAAGGGGGCGTCGGCGAGGATCACCATCGCGTCGCGGGCCGCGTCCGCCTCCGCCTGCTGCGCGCGACCGGCAAAGAGCGCAGCACTCGCCACAGCATCGGAGACCAGCCGCCATGCCGCTGCGTCCGAAAGCCCGGCGGCCGCGCGCAACGCGCGGACCAGCGGTGTCGCGGCGGCCGTGATGTCGGCGCGCATCGCGACGAGCCTGTCGCTATGCGCGGCATGGCGCGCGCCACCCGCCATGTCGAACCCCGGATCGCCGGTCTGCAGCGTCACCAGCCGGGTCGGCCGGTCCGGCACGACCTCGTCCCTCAGGTGCAGCGCGAAAAGCGCGCAGGCTTGCCAGAACACGGCACGCAGCAGCACGAAGCTGGCCTGCCCCCGCCGGTCTAGGCCCGGCGTGGCGGCGAGGATGCGCTCGAGCGCCCGCGCGAGGGTGTCGGGATCGTGCAGCGCCGGGGCCTCGGCCCCCGCGATCGGCAGGCCGGGGTGGCGCGCCGCGAGCCGGTCGCGGAGGTCGGGGCGGGTCAGCATGCCGGGCCCGCGCGCGGCACCACCAGCGGCGTGCCGGTTTCGGGGTCGGGGATGATCCGCGCCTCGAGGTCGAAAACCTCGCGGATCAGCGCGGGGGTGACGATGTCGCAGGGCGCGCCCTCGGCCCGGATCGCGCCGTCCTTCATCGCCACGAGGTGGTCGGCATAGCGGCAGGCGAGGCCGATCTCGTGCAGCACCATGACCACGCCGCGCCCCAGATCGCGGTTGAGGCGGCGCACGAGGTCGAGCACCTCGATCTGGTGGCGTAGGTCGAGATAGGTGGTCGGCTCGTCCAGCAGCAGGATGCCGGTGTCCTGAGCCAGCGCCAGAGCCAGCCAGACCCGCTGGCGCTGCCCGCCCGAAAGCGCCTCGACGCGGGTCCGGGCGAGATCCTGCGTGCCTGTGGCGCGCAGCGCCGCCACGACTGCGGCCTCGTCGGTGCGCGACCATTGCCGAAAGGCCGTTTGATGCGGCGTGCGCCCGCGCGCCACCAGATCGGCCACGGTGATCCCCTCGGGCGCGACCGGGCTTTGCGGCAGCAGGCCGAGACGGCGCGCCACCTCGCGCGAGGGCTGCCGCGAGATCGCCGTCCCGTCGAGCAGCACCTCGCCCGCGCTCGGGGCGAGGAGCCGCGCCAGCGCGCGCAACAACGTGGACTTGCCGCAGGCGTTGGGGCCGATGATCGCGGTGATCCGGCCATCGGGCACCACGAGCGACAGGTCGCGCGCGACCGGTCGGCCCGGATAGCCCAAGCTGAGACCACGGGCTTCGAGACGGCTCATAGGGCGCCCTTCCGGATCTGGGTGGCGAGCAGCCACAAAAGATAGGGCGCGCCCGCAAGCGCGGTGAAGATACCAGCCGGAAGCTCGGTCGGCGCGAAGGCCAGCCGCCCGGCGAGGTCGGCGGCGGTCAGGATCGCAGCCCCGGTCAGCGCCGCGAGCGCCAGCGATGGCCCCCCCGGCCCGATCCGGCGCGCGAGCGGACCGGCGACGAAGGCGACGAAGCCCACCGGACCGCAGGCGGCGGTGGCGATGGCGGCGAGCAGCACCGCCAGGAGCGCCGCGCCGGCGCGAACCGCACCAATGCGCAGGCCGAGGCCGGTGGCGATGTCGTCGCCCATCTCGATCCGGTCGAGCGCCCGGCCCGAGGCGAGGGCGAGCGGCGCCAGCAGCGCCAGCCCGCCGCCCGCAAGGGCGGCATGGCTCCAGAGCCGGGCATTGAGCGAGCCGGTGAGCCAATGCGTCGCCGCCGCCGCGTCGAACAGCTCGGCGCGCGACATCAGAAAGGTGATCGCGGCCTGCAGCGTCAGCCCCAGCCCGATCCCGACGAGGATGAGCCGCCACAGGCGCAGCCCGCCCCGCCACGACAGCGCCACGACCAGCGCCGCCGCGACGAGCCCGCCCACCGTCGCGCCGATCGTCACCGTCAGGCCCGACGCGCCCCAGAAGAAGATCGCGACGACAGCGCCGAGCCCCGCGCCTTGGGTGAAGCCGATCACGTCCGGCGAGGCGAGCGGGTTGCGCGCCAGCGACTGGAAGATCGCGCCGGAGAGGCCAAAGCACGCCCCCGCCGCCAGCGCCGTGGCGAGGCGTGGGGCGCGCAGCTGCGACAGGATGAAGGCGCCGGGTCCTTCGCCCGACAGCGCCGCCACCATCTCGGCCCATGACAGCGCATAGTCGCCCAGCATCAGTGCCGCCGCCGAGAGAACCGAAAGGACGAGCGCCAGAAGTGCGGCGGCACGCAGCCCGCGACGCGACAGGCGCAGCGACAGCGTGCCGCGCCGCCAGACCAGCGCGCTCATGGCTGCATCACCCGGATGCGGCGCAGCAGCACGACGAAGGCCGGGCCGCCGATCAGCGCGGTCATCACGCCGACCTGCACCTCGTCGGGGCGCAGCACGACCCGGCCGAGGCAATCCGCCGCCAGAAGCAGGATCGGTCCCATCAGCGCCGCGGCTGGCAGGCACCAGCGTTGGTCGGGGCCCATCAGGGCGCGCGCCAGATGCGGCACCACCAGCCCGACGAAGCCGATCGGCCCCGCCAGCGCCACCGCCGCGCCGCAGAGCAGCGTGATCGCCGCCAGCGCCGCCGCCCGCGCCGCGCCGAGCCGCACCCCGAGCGCGCGCGCCGCGTCGTCGCCGAGCGCCACCGCGTTGAGCGCGGCCCCCGACCACAGCGCCAGCGCAAAGCCCGCCGCGAAGGCGGGGACGAGCTGTGCAAGCGCAGCGGGCGTCGCCCCGGCGAGCGATCCGACCATCCAAAAGCGAAAGCCCTGCAACGTCTCGTGGCTCAGGAGCAGCAGCGCCGTGACCAGCGACATCAGCAACCCGCTGACCGCCGCCCCGGCCAGCGCCAGCCGCACCGGCGTCGCGGAGCCTGCGCCGAGCGTGCCCAAGGCCCAGACCAGCGCCGCCACCGCCCCCGCGCCCGCGAAGGCGAACCAGACCAGCGCGCCGGGGGCGGAGAGGCCGAAGGCCGCGATCGCCAGCACCACCGCGGCCGAGGCCCCGGCATTGACGCCGAGCAGGCCGGGATCGGCGAGCGGGTTGCGGGTCAGCGCCTGCATCAGCAGCCCCGCCACCGCGAGCGCCGCGCCAAGGACGACCCCCGCCCCGGCGCGGGGCAGGCGCATCGCGCGGATCACGAGGTGATCGGGGTTGGCAAGGTCGGGCGAAAGCAGCGCCGCCACGACATCGCCCGGCGCGACATCGCGCGCCCCCACCCCGAGCCCCGCGACCGCCACCACGGTCAGCGTCACGCCGAGCCCCGAGAGCGCCAGCGCGCGTCGGGTCCGCGCCGGGACGCCCGGTCGGGGCAGGGTGGCGGTCACGTCGGTCACGGGGCGAGGCCCGCCTCATGCGTGCTCCGGACCGGCGTGGCCGGATCGCCGTCGACCGCCGCCTCGACCAAAGGCAGCATCTCGTCGATCACGTAAGGCAGGCTGAGCAGCGAGCCATGCGAGAAGGCGGCGGTCAGCACCTCGTCGGCATAAAGCTCGCGCCCCTCGCGGTGGGCGCGCAGCCCCTTGCGCAGCGCCAGCGCCTTGAGCTTGCCCACCACCTCGCCATCGTCGAGCCAGACCAGCAGGTCGGTGTCGAGCGGCGACAGGTCCTCGGAGGAAAAGCCCGCCCAGAAGGCGTTGCCGCTGCGCGCGGTGTCGAAGGCCTCGGGAGTGACGAAGCCCAGCTCGGCGAAGAGCTGCGGCCGGATGTCCTCGGAGGTGTAGGCGCCGGGCTGCTCGTTCCAGTGAAAGGCCACGGCAACGCTCTGGCCCTGCCACTCGGGATGCTGCCGGGCAGCTTGGGCGAGGCGGGCCTCGATCGCTTCGATCTGCGCCTCGGCCTCGTCGAGCCTGCCGGTGGCGCGACCGGCGAGGCGGGCGCGCTCCTGCCACGGGGTGCCATAGTCGCTCCGCCCCTTTGGGGCCGCGACCACCGGGGCGATCCGGCTCAGCAGAGCGTATTGGTCCGAGGTGATGCCCGAGGCCATGGCGAGGATCACGTCCGGGTCGAGCGCCGCGATCCTCTCGATGTTGATTTCGCCGCGCAGCACTTCGGGCGTCTGGTTGCCAAGCGCGTCCTGCGCCCAATCCCAGACGCCGAATTCGTCCGATCCGTACCAGTAGCGGATGGCCACCGGCGCAACGCCGAGCGCGAGGAGATTGTCGACGCCGCCGAAATCGAGCGAGACGACGCGTTCGGGTGGAGCGTCGAGACGGACGGTGCCGAACCTGGTCGTAAATTGCTGCGGAAACTCTTGTGCGGCGGCGGGAAAGGCGGTGCCGATGAGAAGGGCGGCGAGGGTCAGGCGCATGGGGTCTCCGGTCGCGGCGGGAAGGGGCTGGGGCGTTCGACGCCCCCTGGTAGGTCGCATTAATTCCTGACTATAACTATCAGCTAAGTCAAGGCGAGGTTTTCATGGGGTTTTCAGGTGATACTGGACCCCGTATTTTATTCCTACTAATAAACTCAAGAATCACGGCATCGCACGCCGACGTGGCAAATACAAACAAGGGGACCCCCCATGGACGAAATCTGGACAGCCGCGCGGGCTGGGTTCGATGGCGGGCTCGAGGTCGTCCTGCTGGGCGGCCCGGCAATCTGGGCGATCGCGGCGCTGTCGGTGATCACGCTGGCGCTGATCCTGTGGAAGGTCTGGCGGCTGGCGCTGCTCGGGGCGTGGAGCGGCGGGCGGCGCAGCCGCCGCGCGGTGGCGCATTGGAGCGCCGGGCGCGAGGCCGAGGCGCTGTCGATGATCGACGGGCGGCGGAGCTGCCGGGCGCTTCTGGCGCAGGCGGCGATGCGGGCGCGGCGCGACCCGAGCCTTGGCGAGGACGGCGCGCGGGCCGAGACCGAGCGGGTCGCGCGGGCGCTGCTGGCGCGGGCGAGGGCCGGGCTTCGGCCGCTCGAACTCATCGCCAGCATCGCACCGCTTCTGGGGCTTCTGGGCACGGTGCTGGGCATGATCGCCGCCTTTCAGGCGCTGCAGGAGGCGGGCAGCCGCGCCGATCCGGCGGCGCTGGCGGGCGGCATCTGGGAGGCGCTTCTGACCACCGCCGCCGGCATGGCGGTGGCGATCCCCGCCGGGGTGACGCTCACTTGGTTCGAAAGCGTCGCGGACCGGCTGCGCCACGAGATGGAGGACGCCGCGACGCGGATCTTCCTGCGTCCCGTGGCGACCGGGGGCGGGACGGTTTCGGCAGAGTCATCAACCGCGCAGGCGGCCTGAGATGCGGCTTGCAGATCTCGCCCGGCCGCGCCGCCGCATCAGCCTGACGCCGATGATCGACGTGGTGTTCCTTCTTTTGGTGTTCTTCATGCTCTCGGCGCGCTTCGGCTTCGATCTGCAGCTGCCGTTGAACGCCGCCGGCGACAGCGCGGGCGGGGGCTGGCAGGGGCCGCCGCGGCTGGTCTCGATCGGCCCCGAGGGGGTCGCGCTCAACGGCGCGCCGCTGGCCGAGCTGGCGTTGCCGGCTGCGCTGGCGGATCTGGTCGAGGATCGCTCTGACACCATCGTGCTGCGCGCCGAGGCCGGAACCGAACTGCAACGCCTCGTCACGGTGATGCAGCGCCTCGAAGCCGCCGGTTATGACCGGCTCGTGCTGGTGGAGTGAGCCGATGACCTTCGACGAGCCGCCCCGCACGCCGCGGGGCGAAAGCATCGTGCCGATGATCAACGTGGTGTTCCTGCTGCTGATCTTCTTTCTCATGACGGCGCAGATCGCGCCGCCCGAACCGTTCGAGGTGACGCCGCCCGAGGCCGAGGCCGACATGCCCGCCATGGTCGAACTGGTGCTGCACCTGTCGGATGCGGGCGGGATCGCGTTCGGCGGCATCGGGGGGGATGGGGCCATTGCCGCCGCCGCCGAGGCCGGGGCCGGGGCCTGCGGGGCGTGCGATCTGCCGCCGCTGACGCTGCGCGCCGATGCGGGGGTGCCAGCGGCGCGGCTCGCGGCGCTCTTGCCCGCGCTGTCGGCGGCAGGGTTCGCACAGATTGAGCTTGTGACGGTCGCGCCATGAGGGGGGTCTTCGAGGGGGCGGGGTTCCTGACGCTGGCGCTCGGGGCGCACTTGGCGCTGCTTGGTCTGCGGCCCGATCAGGGTGCGCCCGGAGATGCCGGGGTGGTCGGGACCGAGGCGATGACGCTCGCCGCCGCCGATGCGCAGATGGCGGCACTGGTAGCGGAGTGGGAGCGTCCGCCGGAGCCCGCCCCGACGCCCGTGGCCCTGCAGCCATCCCCATCCATGCCCGACGCGCCGCCACCGATGGCCCGCCCCGCGACGCCCGAGGCCCCCGTTCCGCCAACCGGGCCGGGCCTTGCCCTACCGCAGGCCCCTGAATTGACGGCGGCGCCCGAGATCGACACCGCCTCGGCCACGCCGCGTCCCGCCGTCCCGCAACAGCCCATGACCGAACCGCCCAAGGACCGGCCAAGGCTTCGGCCCGAGCAACCGCCCGAACCGGCGCCCGCTCCCAAACCCGCGCCCAAGCCGGAACCCGCACCCGCGCGGCAAGCCGAGCCCGCGCCACCGGCAGCCCAACCGCGACAGGCCCAACGGGCCGCGGGCACTGGGGGCGGCGTGCAGGCCGGCGTGGCGCAGCGCCAAGCCGCGCCGAGCCTTTCGGCGGGGCAGCTGCAATCGCTCGCCGCGCAATGGGGCGCGCAGCTTCGCGCGCAGATCGAACGTCGCAAGCGCTATCCCAACGCCGCGCGGGGGGCCTCGGGACAGGTGACGGTGCGGATCACGGTGGACCGGGGCGGGCGCCTAGTGGGGCTCGCGCTCGTGGCGACCTCGGGCAACGCGGCCTTGGATCAGGCGGCGCTCGCAGCGGTGCAGGCCGCGCGCCTGCCCTCGGCGCCGGCGGGGCTGAACGATCCGAGTTACAGCTTCACCCTGCCGATGATGTTCAACGGATGAGCCGAATGTTTCTTGACAATAATTGTCGGGAATACTAGCGAAGCGGAACCCAGCCCGTCAGGCCAGGCAATTTCATCACATCAATACTGGAGACGGGACATGCTGCTTCGGCGCACCGCGATATCCGTCTGCGCCCTGATGGCGGCCCTTCCGGCCGCGGCGCAGGACATTCAGCTCGACGCGATCACCATCGAGGGCGATTTCGAGGACACGTTCTTCGGCGATGCCGTAGCCCTCGACAGCGGGGTCACCAAGACCGGCGCGCCGATCGCCCTGACCCCGCGCGCCGTCTCGGTCGTGACCGAGGCCGAAATCGCCGAGCGCGGCGCGCAGGATGTCGAACAGGCGCTGGCCTACAGCGCCGGGGTCTTCGCGGGGGAATACGGCCTCGACAACCGCTCGGACTGGTATCTCGTGCGCGGCTTCCGCCCGGCGAGCTTCCATGACGGCCTGCCCGCGCGCTATGGCTACTACAACGACACCAAGCCCGAGCCTTTCCTGCTGTCGCAGGTCGACGTGCTGCGCGGTCCGGCTTCGGGGCTTTATGGCAATGGCGAGGTCGGCGGCGTGGTCAACACCGCGTCCAAGACCGCCGCCATGCCGTCGGAGAACGTGGCACAGCTCCAGTTCGGCTCGCATGACCGGCGGCAGGTTGGCCTCGACGTGTCGCATGATCTCACCGCCGATGGCAGCCTGCGCGGCCGGGTCGTGGCGCTCGCGCGCGACAGCGACACGCAGGTGGATCACAGCCGCGACGACGCCTTTGCCATCGCGCCTTCGATCACATGGGAGCCGCAGTTCGGCACCAAGCTGACGCTTCTGGCCAACTACCTGGAGAACCAGGGCAGCCCGATGATCCAGTTCGCCTCGCTCTATGGCGCGTTGGAGCCTGCGCCGAACGGCGCGTTCCTCGATGACGGCCTGTTCGTCGGCGAGCCGGGTTTCGACCGCTTCGATAGCGAGAGCCGTGGCCTGACGCTTCTGGCCGAGCACCGGCTATCACCGGTCTGGTCGATGGACGCCCGCCTGCGCGCCACCCGAAGCGAGGCCGATTATCGCCATGCGTGGTGGGCTTTCGACGACTACCCGACGCGCTACAACGACGACGGCACCATCGACCGCACCTTCTACCGCGCCGAGAACACGCTCGAGACATTCGGCGCGGATCTCACCGCGACGGCCGAATATGCGTTGGGCGCGGTTGCGATGCAATCCCTGCTGGGCCTGAGCTACAACCGGGGCGAATACGACAGCGACTTCGGCTATGGTACGCAGATTGCCTCGATCGATCCCTTCGATCCCGACTATTCTGGCGCCCCCGCGATCACCGTGACCGACACCCCGGCCAGCACCGTCGAGGAGCGCGGAATCTACGCGCAGAACCGCGCCACCTTTGGCGGGCGGCTGCATGTCGATGCCGGGCTGCGATATGGCGAGATCGAGACCGGCGAGACCACCGGCGCCTTCAGCGCGGCGGCGGTCGATGCGCGCGACGACGCGGTGACCGGCAACGCGGCGCTTCTCTACGACCTCGACAACGGCGTCGCGGCCTATGTCAGCTATGCCGAGAGCTTCCGGCAGGAGATTGTCGGCACCGACGCCGAGGGTGATCCGTTCGAGCCGACGCGCGGCGCGCAATACGAGATCGGCGTGAAGTACCAGCCGCAAGGGTCCAACAGCCTGTTCACCGCCGCGCTGTTCGACCTGACCAAGTCCAACCTCGCCATCGCCGATCCCGAAAACCCGAACTTCAGCATCCAGACCGGCGAGGTCGAGGTGCGGGGTCTTGAGATCGAGGCGCAGACCCGCTGGCGTGACCTGCGGATCGACGCGAACTGGACCCTGCTCGACACCGAGAACGCCGACGGCAACGCCATCGCCACCGTCGCCAAGAGCTTTGGCTCGGCCTGGGCGACCTATGCCCCCGAAGCCGGCGTGGCACGGGGCTGGGAGGTCGGCGCGGGCGTGCGCTATTCGGGCGAGAAGCAGGACGGCGGCGGCGCGACCACCACGCCGGACTACACGCTCTATGACGCTCGGATCGCTTATGGCACCGATGATTACGAGGTCTCGCTCAATATCCAGAACCTCGCCGACGAACAGCACGTCACCTATTGCGCAGGCGCGGCCTGCTACTTTGGCGAAGGACGCGACATCTCTCTGACCACCAGCGTCAAGTTCTGAGGCCCACGCCGCTGGACCGACGCGGGTGCGGTCCGGCGGCGTGGATCTGACGCGCGATACGAAACCGGACAGGGGCCCTGGCGCTCGGAACCCTCGCCGGGGCGCGGGGTTCTTGCGGTACCGCACCCACGCATCGGGAGAGTGCCATGGCTTCGCGTCCCGTCTGGAAAGGCCAGCTGCGGCTGTCGCTGGTCGCTATCCCCATCGAGCTGCATTCGGCGCGCGAAAGCGGCTCGAAGACGAGTTTTCGCCAGATCCACAAGCCCTCGGGCAAGTCGGTGAGCTATCAGAAGGTGGTGGCGGGGCTCGGGCCGATCGACACCGCCGAGATCGTGAAGGGCTTTCAGACCGCCAAGAACGAATACGTGCTGATCGAGCCGCAGGAGGTCGAGGAGATCCGGCTCGAAACCAGGAAGACGCTGGAAATGGTGCAGTTCGTCGAACAGGGCGAGATCTCGCCGCTCTATTACGACGCGCCCTATTACGTCGTGCCCGCCGACGAGCTGGCGCAGGATGCCTACCGCGTGGTGCGCGACGCGCTGCGCCAGACCGGCAAGGTCGGGTTGGGCCAGCTCGCGATGCGCGGGCGCGAATATCTTTGTGCGATCCGGCCCTGCGGCGACGGGCTGTTGCTCGAGACGCTGCGCTACGAGGACGAGATCCGCAAGGCCGAGCCGCTGTTCAGCCAGATCGAGGACGACCCGGCGGACAGGTCGCTGCTCGATGTCGCGACGCAGCTCATCGAGGCCAAGACCGCGCTCTTCGACGCCTCGGCCTTCGAGGATCATTACGCGCGCGCCCTGAAGGAGCTCGTGGCGCGCAAGGTGAGATCCAAGAAGGCGCCGCGCGCCAAGCCTGGCGAAGAGGCCCCTGAGGTCGATACCGATGCCAAGGGCAACGTGGTCGATCTCATGGCGGCGCTGAAGAAGAGCCTCGAGAAGGACAAGAAGGGCGGGCGCAAACCCTCCTCGACCCGCAAGAAGGCGTCATGACCCGGCTCGGCCGCTACCGCGAGAAGCGCGATTTCGACGCCACGCCCGAACCGCGGGCGGAGGAAGGGCAAGGCTCAGGCCGAAGCTTCGTGGTGCAAAAGCACGACGCGCGCCGACTGCACTACGACTTCAGGCTCGAACATGAGGGCGCGCTCTGGTCTTGGGCGGTGACGCGCGGCCCGTCTGACGATCCGCGCGAAAAACGCCTCGCCGTGCGGACCGAGGATCACCCGATCGATTATGCGGGCTTCGAGGGCGTTATCCCCGAAGGGAGCTATGGCGCAGGCACGGTGATGATCTGGGACAGGGGCGAATGGGAGCCGCTGGACGAGGATCCCGGCGCGGCGCTGGCCGCGGGCAAGCTGAAGTTCCGGCTCGGTGGCGAGCGGATGCGCGGCGGCTGGACCATGGTGCGCATGAAGGGCCGCGCGCGCGATCGCGGGCGCGAGAACTGGCTGCTCATCAAGGAACGCGACGCGGAGGCGGGGGACGACGCCGAAGGGCTGACAACGCGGCACGCCACTTCGGTGACGACCGGTCGCGATCTCGATGCGATCGCCGCCGGGGCCGAGGCCGACGCGCCATCAAAGACCGGGCCTGCGGCACCGCCCGAGGATGGCGGGGCCTCGCCCGCGCGCGTGGGCGAGGCCCCGGGCTTCGTCGCGCTGCAGTTCGCGACGCTGCGCGCGGATGCACCCTCGGGCGCGGATTGGTGGCAGGAGCCCAAGTTCGACGGCTATCGCTGCCTGCTCTCCATCGGGGGGAACGGCATCCGCGCCTACAGCCGCAACGGCCATGACTGGTCCGACCGGTTCGCGGCGCTGATCGGCCCGGCCAAGACCATCCCCTGCGACACTGCCCTGATCGACGGCGAGGTCACGGCGGGCAAAGGCGGCGGCGATTTCTCGACGCTGCAGAAGGCGCTCGGGAACGGCGATCCGCTGAGCTTCTTCGCCTTCGACCTGCTGCATCTCGATGGCGAGGACCTGCGCGACGCCCCCTTGCGCGAGCGGCGCGAGGCGCTCGACGCGCTGTTGGGCGAGCTTCCCGGCGATGGCGAGATACGGCTTTCGCCGCATATCGAAGGCTCCGCCGACGAGGTGCTGACGCATATGTGCGGCGCGGGGGCCGAGGGCATCATCTGCAAGCGGGCCGATGCGCCCTATCGCTCGGGGCGCGGCGCCGACTGGATCAAGGTCAAATGCGTGAAGGGCGCGGAGTTCGTGATCGGCGGCTGGTCGCCTTCGGACAAGCCCGGCCGCGCCTTCGCCTCGCTGCTGCTGGGCAGCTTCGAGGATGGGCGGCTGGTCTATCGCGGGCGGGTCGGGACCGGCTTCGACGCGCAGGTGATGCGCGACCTGTCGGAGGCGATGGCTCCGATGGCGCGCAAGACCCCGGCCTTCGAGGCGGTGCCGCGCGACATCGCGCGCGGCGCGGTCTGGGTCCGGCCCGAGCTGGTGGCTCAGATCCGCTATGCCGAGCTGACGGCGGATGGCCAGATCCGGCACGGCGTCTTTCTCGGGCTGCGCGAGGACAAGCCTGCCAAGGAGGTCAGCGCCGCGCGGGAGGTGGCGGTCGAGCGGGGCGAGACGGAGGAGGGCGATCCGGTCCTGCGCGGCATCCGTATCTCCAGCGCCGGGCGCGTCGTCTATCCTGGCCCAGGCCTGACCAAGGGCGGCATCGCGCGGTATTACGACGCGATCGCCGAGCGTATGATGCAGCATGCCGCCAACCGGCCGGTGGCGCTGATGCGGATGCCCTCGGGGCTCGACGGGCAACGTTTTTTCCAGCGCCATGCTGGAAAGGGGTTTCCCGACGCCATCGGCACGGTGCGGCTGACCGAGGCGAGCGGGCGCGAGGCCGACTATATCACCCTGCCGGACGCGACGGCGCTTTTGGGGGCGGTGCAGATGGGCACGCTCGAGGTGCATATCCACGGGGCACGCAACGACCGGCTGGACCGGCCCGACCGGCTGGTCTTCGATCTCGATCCCGACGAGGGGCTGGCGTTCGAGGAGGTGAAGCGTGCGGCCCGCGAGATGGGCGATCTGATGCGGCGGCTTGGCCTCTCCTGCGCGCCGATGGTGACGGGGGGCAAGGGCGTGCATGTCGTCGTGCCGCTGCGCCGCGTCGCGGGCTGGGAGACGCTGTGCGGCTTTGCCCAGGCGGTGGCGCAGGGGTTCGAGCGCCGCGCGCCGGATCGCTATACCGCGACGATGTCCAAGGCCCGGCGCGAGGGGCGGGTCTTCATCGACTGGCTGCGCAACGACACCGCCGCTACCGCCATTTCCCCCTACAGCCTGCGCGCCCGCCCCATGGCCCCGGTCGCCGTCCCGGTCGAATGGGAGGAGCTGGATCGGCTCGATCGCGCGGACGGGTTCGACGTGGAGGCCGCGACGGCGCGGCTGGATGCAGCCTGCCCCCTGCTGGAGGCGTCGAAGGGCGCGCCCGGCCTGTCCGAGCGGACCTTGGACGCGCTTGAGGATTGGCTGGAGGAGAGCGCCTGATGCGCAGGCCCGTGCGGTAGGGTACGGACTGGGGCGGGTCGGAACACGGGCGTGGCTGATCGGTTCGGCAAGAGCAGGCGCATGGAGGCGTGGGAGGGCGCGCCCCTCTGGACGGCCTGCCTGCAAGGGCAACCGCAGGGAGCCGACGACGTGCATGAATACCATCCCCCCGACCGGCCCGCGCCGCCGCGTCTCGTCTTCGGGGCTGCTACGGTGAAGGCGCGTGTCTTCCTCAACCCGACAGCCGCAGGAGGCGACCGGCGCGCCGGCGGAGGCATGGCGTCGCAAATTCCGACCGCGGAGGAGTTCGACATGACGCATCCCGCGACCGGTGGCGCGTAAGTATCTTCGTGGCGGTTCAGGGTGGTGCGGCGCAAGTCGCCCTCTGATCGGTGCCTTTGAGGCACCGGCGGCGGAAGCGGAACTCGGGTCCAGGGGAGGCGACCATGATTTCCGCGACTTATTCGTTTGAGGCGGCGGTGCGCAGCCCTAGCTTACCCGGAAAGAAGACCATGATGAAAGCATCGCCGCGACGATGCGTCCGGGGCCAGGGGGGAGAAGGTCGATGTCGGAATGGGTGCTGCCGGGCAGCTATTGTGGCGCGGCGCCCGCGCCCGGTGCCGCCCTGTCCGCGTGGAACTTCGATCCGGTCCTGCTGGCCGGGCTTGTGGTCCTTGCCGTCGCCTTGCGCCACAGCCGGGCGGGATCGGTCGCCGTGATGGTGCTCGGGGTCGCCTTCGTGTCGCCGCTCTGCGCAATGTCGGTCGCGCTCTTCTCGGCCCGCGTGGTGCATCACGTTCTTCTGGTGGCCGTCGCGGCACCGCTTCTTGCCGCCGCTTGGCCGGCGAAGCGCGCGGGCGGGTCGGCGGCCTTGCCCTTCCTCTTGTCGACCGCGCTGCTGTGGGGCTGGCACATCCCGGCGGCTTATGACCTCGCGCTTGGCGACATGGCCGTCTACTGGATCATGCAGGCCACGCTTCTGGGGTCGGCCACGCTGTTCTGGCGCACGGTCCTGTCCGGCGGCCCGGCGATCGAGGCGGTGCTCTGGGCGCTGGCGGGGCTGATGCAGATGGGACTTCTGGGCGCGATCCTCACATTTTCACCGGCCCAGCTCTATGCCTCGCACGCGGTGGCGCCGTTGGCTTGGGGGATCACGCCGCTCGCGGACCAGCAGCTTGGCGGCCTGATCATGTGGGTGCCCGCGATGCTGCCTTACCTGGCGGTTATCGCCCTTGTGGCGCGCCGGGGCTGGCGCGCATCGGACACGGCACCGGAGCGGTCGGCGGCATGAGCTGGCTGACCGCGCTGATCCCGCATCTGAAGGCGGTGCATGTCGGGATGCTGCTTTTATGGTGCGGCGGGCTCTTCGCGCTGCCCTTGATGCTGTCGCGCCACGATCCGGCGATCGGTCAGGCCGATTACAGCCGCATCCGCCGCGCCACGCATTACGCCTATACCTATTTCGTCACGCCCTCGGCGGTGCTCGCCATCGCCTCGGGAACGGCGCTCATCTTTCTGCGCGAGGTCTTCGTGACATGGATGTTCGCCAAGCTGGTCTTCGTGGCGCTGCTGGTCACCTTCCATGTCTGGGTCGGCTATGTCCTCGTCGCGGTGGCCGAGCGAGAAGGCTCCCACCAATCACCGAACCCGGTGGTGCCGCTTCTGCTGCTGCTCGTGCCGATCCTCGCGATCCTGTCGCTGGTGCTCGCCAAGCCGGAGCTTGGCGAGATCCCGGTGCCCGGCTGGCTCGCCGAGCCGCGCGGCAATCAGCTGCCTTTCGACGTGCCCAGACGATAATCGAAGACGAGTTTGCCGCCATGCCATCCCGTGACCATCACCACGAGCACGTTGAAGCCCGACATCAGGATACCGTAGGGCAGCACCGCCGCCTCGTAGCCCTGCAGCCGGTAGCCCCAGTTCAGCCCCAGAAGCGACAGCAGCAGCACAGCGATCACGAAGTGGGTCCATGCGGGCGCGCGGATGCGAATGCCGGGCACCATCAGAAGCTCGGCGGTGCCTGTGGCCCCCGCGGCGAGGCCGAACAGGAAGGCGGTGCCCGCCGCCCAGATCGCCGCACGCGCCCAGAACAGTTCGCCCGACCACCAGTAGAGGACGTCGGCGCCGAAATTGCAGAAGGTCAGCGCCACGGGGAAGGCCACGCTCATCGCGTGAAGCGGGTGGCCCCAGATGCCGACGAAGGATTCCGTTTCGTCATAGCCCGGCGACTGCGCGATCGGATCGATCAGCTCTTCCTTTTCATTGACCATCTCTTCGGACATGCCGGGCCTCTCCTGCGCTGCGGTATCGCGGGCTCAACACTCCTGTTGCTCGTCGGTTGCGAAAAGAGCCTTTCGGCGGTGCATCCAGCGGGACCGGCGGCCTCGGTGATCGCGACGCTGTGGTGGGTACTTCTGATCGGCGCGACGCTGATCTTCCTCTTTGTCGCGGGGCTGATCGTCTGGGCGTGGCGGCGGCCGCCGGGCGAGGTCTCCGAGCGGCGCTTCGTGGTCTGGCTGGGCCTTGCCTTTCCGATCACCGTGCTCGTGGCGCTTTTGGGTTACGGCCTCGTCGTGGGCGAACGGCTCCTGCCGCGGGCGGGCCCCGAGGTGGTCGAGGTGCGCGCCGAGGCGCGGCAATGGGAATGGCGCTTCGGCTATGCCGATGCGCCGGGGCGCGAGACCGAGAACCTGCTGCACATTCCCGCGGCCCGCCCGGTCGACGTGGCGATCACCTCGATCGACGTGATCCACAGCTTCTGGGTGCCGCGTCTCGCGGGCAAGCTCGACGCGGTGCCGGGGCACGTCAACGTTCTCAGGATCGAGGCCGACCGCCCCGGCCGCTACGAGGGGCTGAGTGCCGAGTTCAACGGCGTGGGATACCGCGATCACCGCTTCACGGTGGTCGCGCATGATGAAGCTGGCTGGCAGGACTTCCTGCAAGGAGAAACACCATGAACGCGCTGCGGCGTCACCGCGCTCTGTCGCGCATCTGGGCCTCGGATCCCGGCCTCAGGGGATGGTTCACCACCGTGAACCACACCGATCTGGGTCGCATGTTCCTTGCCGTGGCGGTGTTCTTCTTCGTGGTGGGCGGCGTCCTCGCGATGCTGATCCGGGCGCAGCTGGCGAGCCCGCGTTCGGCCTTTCTGGGCTCCGACCACTACAATCAGGTGTTCACGATGCACGGGACCATCATGATGTTCCTGTTCGCGATCCCGCTCTTCGAGGGGCTCGCGGTGTATCTGCTGCCCAAGATGCTCGGCACCCGCGATCTCGCCTTTCCGCGCCTCACCGCCTACGGCTTCTGGTGCTACGTCTTCGGCGGCGCAATGATGGTGTTCTCGCTTCTGGCGGGGGTGGCGCCCGACAGCGGCTGGTTCATGTATCCGCCGCTGTCTTCGACCATCGGCGCGCCGGGGATCAACCCGGATTTCTGGCTGATCGGCATCACCTTCGTAGAGATTTCGGCGATTTCAGCAGCGGTCGAGATCACGGTGACGGTGCTGCGCTACCGCGCGCCCGGCATGTCGCTGTCGAAGATGCCGATTTTCGCGTGGTACGCGCTGGTCACGGCGGTGATGATCCTCACCGGCTTTCCGCCGCTGATCCTTGGCTCGATCCTCCTGGAGCTGGAACGCGCCTTCGGCATGCCGTTCTTCCAGGTGGCGGCAGGCGGCGACGCGCTCTTGTGGCAGCACCTGTTCTGGCTCTTCGGTCATCCGGAGGTCTACATCATCTTCCTGCCGGCGGCCGGCGCGATCTCGACCATCCTGCCGGTGATGGCACGCACCACATTGATGGGCTACGGCTGGATCGTCGCGGCTGCGGTCTCCTTGGGCGTGCTGAGCTTCGGGCTCTGGGTGCACCACATGTTCACCACCGGTATCCCGCATATGGGGCTGGCCTTCTTCTCGGCGGCCTCGACGCTGGTGGCGGTGCCGACGGCGGTGCAGATCTTCGCGTGGATCGGCACGCTGTCAAAGGGTCGCCCGAGCCTGCATCTGCCGATGCTGTGGCTGCTGGCCTTCTTCGCGACCTTCGTGATCGGCGGCCTCACCGGGGTGATGGTGGCGATCGTGCCCTTCGACTGGCAGGCGCATGACACCTACTTCATCGTGGCACACCTGCACTACGTGCTGATCGGCGGCTTCGTCTTTCCGATGCTGGCGGCGCTCTATTACTGGATGCCGCATTTCACCGGGCGCAAGACCTACTTCAAGCTCGGCAATACCGCCTTCTGGCTCGTCTTCTTCGGGTTTCACGGCACCTTTTTGCTACTGCACTGGGCCGGGCTGCTGGGGATGCGGCGGCGAATCGACACCTATGAGGCGGGCCAAGGCTGGGAGGCGATCAACCTGATCGCCTCGATCAGCGGTTTCGTCATGGCGATCGGCTTCGCGCTGGTGTTGATCGACGTGGTGATCAACGCGGTGGTGGCGATCCGCGGGTCGCGCGATCCATGGAAGGCGGGGACGCTGGAATGGGCGATGCCGACGCCGTCGGCCCCCTATAATTTCGCCAGCCTGCCGCATGTGACCTCGCGCGATCCGCTCTATGACGACCCCGAACTTCCGGTGCGGCTGGCGCGGGGCGAAGGCTATCTCGGCGATCCGGGCCGCGCTCGCCGCGAGACGATCTCGGTCGAGATCGCCAGCGGCGCGCCGCGTTACATCACCGTCTTTCCCGGCAACACGGCCCTGCCGATGCTGATGTCGGCAATCACCGGCCTGTTCTTTCTCGGCATGCTGCTCAAGGCCTACTGGCTGGTGCCGATCTCGGCCTCGGGTGTCATCGCCTGCGCGCTCTACTGGGTCTGGAGCCTTGGCGGCACGACGCGCGAGGGCCCCTTGCCGGTGGGGCGCGGCCCGGATCTGCTGACGGCGGCCGAAACCGCCGATCCGCCGGGCTGGTGGGGGTCGATCTTCCTGCTGCTGGCGAACGGCACATTCTTCGGCTCGCTGCTCTTCGGATATGTCTTCTTGTGGACCATCGCGCCGAACTGGCCGCCGCCGAACTTTGCCGAACCGGGCCTCGGCATCGGCCTCACGGCGCTGGCGGGGGCGGCGTTGACGGCTCTCGGGACGCGCTGGCGTCCGGGCGCGGCCCTGCTGTTCGCCGCGCCGGGCCTCGTCGCGCTGGCCGTCACGGGCGTCATGACCCTGATGCTGGTGCCCGACCCCACGGCGCATGCCTATGACGCGACGCTTTGGGTGCTGATCGGCTACGGGCTGCTGCATCAGGCCGTGGCACTCCTGATGCTGCTGTTCCTCGGGGCGCGCAGGCGGGCGGGGCATGTCGGCGCGCATGTCGGTGGCGAGGCGCGGATCGTGCGGCTCTGGTGCGACTACGCGGTGCTGGTGTCGCTCGTCGTGGCGTTGGCGGTCGGCCTGCCGGGGTGGCTGGCATGATCACGGTGCTGCGCCTGTCGCTGCCGCTGGCGATCTGGCTCGCCTCCTTCAGCGGCGTTTACGGGCTGCATGGCCTGATGTGTTCGAGCCGCTGGGCTGGACCGCCCATCGGCCTGTCCGAGCGTGGGCTGCTGATCGGGGCGGCGATCCTGGCCATCGCGGTGCAATCGCTGTGCCTGCTGGTGCTGCGCACGCCGAAGTGGCGGGACCCTGACCCCGCGATGCGGCGCATCGGCCTCGTTCTCGCCACGATCGCGCTCGTCGCCGCGATCTGGACATTGCTGCCCCCGACGGTGCTGGCCTCCTGCATGTGAGGCGTGGCGGGCGGCGGCCGCGGCGCGCCGCCCGCCATCTGGTTCAGACGGGCAACGGTGCTGCCTGCGCCTCTCGGGCCTCGCGCGCCTTCGCCCGTCTCTCGGAACCGGCGAAGAAGACGTAGTAGAACACCGGCGCGGCGATCAGGGTCAGCACCGAGGCGAAGGCGAGGCCGCCCATGATCGTGACCGCCATCGAGACGAAGAACGCATCGCTCAGAAGCGGCAGCATGCCGAGGATCGTCGTCGCCGCCGCCAGCACCACGGGCCGCAGGCGCGACACGCAGGCGGTCACGATCGCCTCGCGCAGCTCCACTCCTTCGGCGCGCACGAGGTCGATCTCCTCGACCAGAACGATGCCGTTCTTGATCAGCATCCCCGACAGCGACAGGAGACCCAGAAGCGCGGTGAAGGTGAAGGGCAGGCCGGTGCCCAAGAGCCCCAGCGCCACGCCGTTGACCGACATCGGCACCAAGAGCCAGATGATCACCGGCTGCTTGATCGCGTTGAAAAGCAGCACCGAGATCAGCACCATCACCAGAAGCGACAGCGGAAGCTGCTTGCCGAGGCTTTCCTGCGCATCGCCCGAGGCCTCGAATTCGCCGCCCCAGTCAAGCGCGTAGCCCGGCGGCACCTCGATCGCCTCGACCGCCGCGCGCACCTGCGTGAACACCTCGGCGGCGGTGCGTTCGGGTGGGATGTCGGCGCCGACGGTGAGGGTCGGCACCCGGTCGCGGCGATGCACAAGCGTGTTCTGCACCTCGTGACCGAGACCGTCGATCACCTGCTCGATCGGCAGGAAATGCTGGCCGGTCTCGGACCAGACCGGCTGGTCGCGCAGGTCGGAGGTGGCATCGCGCGGCAGCCGCACGGTGATCGGGATCAGCCGCTCGCCTTCTCGGTAGACGCCGCTGGAGACGCCGTCGGTGGCAAAGCGCAGCGCGTTGGCCACGTCGTCGCGGCTGATGCCGGCGCTCTGCGCACGGTCGGTGGCGTAATCGGGGCGCAGCACCAACTCGGGCTCGCGCCAGTCGGTGCGCGGATCGAGGATGTCGGGCGAGGCGGCGCGCAGAACCTCGATCACCTCGTCGCCGACCTCGCGCAGCACGGCCGGGTCGGGGCCCGAGACGCGCACCTCGATCGGATCGCCGCCGCCGGGGCCGAAGACCAGCCGTCGGGTGCGGAACTCGCCCGCGGGCAGGGCTTCGCGGCCGAACGCCTCGAGTTCCTCCTGCAGGGCCGGGATGGTCGAGATGTCCTTGGTCCGGATGATCATGTGACCATAGCTCGGGTTGGCGCTCTCGGCGGCATAGGTGAGCATGAAGCGGGTCGCGCCCTGACCGGCATAGCTGGTGTAGGAGACGACCTCGTCGCGTGTCGCCAGCCATTCTTCGACCAGCGCCAGATCTTCCGAGGTCTGCTGGATCGTGCTGCCTTGGGGCAGCTTGTAATGCACGAAGAACAGCGGCGTGTTGGAGTTGGGAAAGAACTGCTGCCGGACTTGGCCGAAGCCCGCATAGCTGACCACCGTGATCGCCAGCAGCGCCGGGATCACCAGCCAGCGGCCCTTGATAGCGCCGCGCAGCACGGCGGCATAGCCGCGGAACAGCGCCCCGTCATAGGCCCCCGCGCCGCCCGCCATGCCCCGCTTGAAGAAGTAGTGACCCAAGAGCGGCGTCACCGTGATCGCAAGCACCCAGCTCAGCAGCAGCGAGATGCCGATGACGGCGAAGAGGGAGAACATGAACTCGCCCGTCGCGTCGGGTGACAACCCGATGCCGGCAAAGGCCATGATGCCGATCACCGTGGCGCCCAAGAGCGGGATCTGTGTCTTGCCGGCGGTCTCGGCCGCCGCCTCGCGCGAGGATTTGCCCCCCTGCATGGAGATCTGCATCCCCTCGGCCACGACGATGGCGTTGTCCACGAGCATGCCCATGGCGATGATCAGCGCGCCGAGCGAGATGCGCTCCATCTCGATCGCGAAGATGGCCATGAAGAACAGCGTGCCGACCACGGTGAGCAGCAAGGTCACGCCGACCACCACCGAGGCGCGCCAGCCCATGAACAGAGCCAGCACCGCCACCACGATGGCGACCGACATGGCAAGGTTCACCAAAAAGGCGTTCGACGCCTCCTCGACCACCAGATGCTGCTGGTAGATGGGGTTCAGCTCGACCCCGGCGGGGATCTCGTCGAACAGCTCGGCAAGCCGGTCGTCGACGAGGTGGCCGACGGCGACGATGTTCTCGGTGGCGAGGCCCGCCACGCCGAAGGTGAAGGCCTCGGTGCCGTCATGGCGCAGGATCAGCGAAGGCTGCTCGACCCGTCCGCGATGCACCTGCGCCACGTCGTAGAGGTTGAGGATCTCGCCGCCGACCCCGACCGAGAGGCCCGAAATCTCGGAGACGCTGTCGGAGCCTTCGGGTGCGGCGATCCGCACGCGCCGCCCGGCGGTGTCGACCGAGCCCGCGGGCACCACCGAATCCGCCGATGCGAGCGCGCCGACCAGCGCCTCGGCGGGCAGGTTCTGCGCCGCGAGAAGCGCCAGCTCCGGCTCCACGAAGATCGCCTCTTCCGGTAGCCCCGCAAGCTCCACATCCGCCACGCCCTCGACCGCGAGCAGCTCGCGCCGCAGCCATGTCGCAAGGCGGTGGATCTCGGCGTCGGAATAGCCCGGCGCGGTAACGGCGTAGTAGAGGCCGAACACGTCGCCGAAGCTGTCATTGACCAGCGGCTCGCCCACGCCCGAAGGCAGGTCGCGCGCCGCGTCGCGCACCCGCGCGCGCAGCTTGGTCCAGATGCCGGGCAGCTCGTCGCCGCCATAGGTCGATTTCACCTCGACCTCGATCAGCGACACGCCGGGGCGGTTGGTCGAGGTGATCCGGTCGATTTCGCCCATCTTCTGGATCGCGGATTCGAGCGGCTCGGACACCTCGCGGGCGACCTGCTCGGCCGAGGCGCCGGGATAGGAGGTGACGATCACCGATTGCTTGATGGTGAAGGCGGGGTCTTCGAGACGGCCCAGAGTGGCAAAGCCCCAGATGCCGCCGAAGAGGCAGCCCAGGATCAGCAGCCAGGTCAGGATCGGCTTTTCGATGGAGGCGCGTGCGATGGTCATGATGGGCGGTCCTTACTTCGGAAAGCCGGCAAAGCGGCGCACCGCCTGGCCGTCTTCGAGTGCTGCGGCGCCCGCGGCGACGATCTCGGCGCCGCGCTCGACGCCACCCGTCACGAGAAAGCCGCCGTCATCGGCGATCTCGATCTCGACCTCGCGGGCTGCCACGCGGCCCCGGTCGGGGGTCTCGCCCGGCTCGAACACCATCACCTTGACCGTGCCGTCGAGATCGCCCACCAGCGCGGTGGGCGGCACCGGCAGGCCGCCCGCCATGCCGTCGAGACGGCTCGTCACGGTGACCGAGGAGCCGGGCAGCACGTCGGGCGCGGTCTCGGCCGCGAAGGCCAGCGTCAGGCCGAAGCTCTGGCCCACCGCCGTCGCGTCTGAGGTGAATTCGCGGATCTCGAGCGGGTAGCTGTCGCTCATGCCAGGAAAGCGCGCGGTGATCTCGACATCGGGGTCGCGCCCGGCGCGCTGGAACAGGATCTCGGGGACCTCGACCTCGACGCGCAGCTCGGACATGTCGTGCAGTCGCACGATCGGCGTGCCCGCCGAGACGGTGGTGAAATTGGCGACCAGCCGCTCGGCTACCAGCGCCTCGAAGGGGGCGTCGAGCCGCGCCTTAGACAGCGCGCGCTCGGCGTCGCGCAGCGCCACCTGCGCCAAGGCGGCATTGGTGCGCGATTCTTCCTGCGCCGCCTCGCTCACGGTGGAGCGGCTGAGCTGGTTCAGACGGTCGAGGTCGCGCTCGGCCTGTGCCTGGCGCAGCTCGGCCTGCTCGAACGCCAGTTCGAAGGGTTCGGGGTCGAGCCGGGCCACGAGGTCGCCCTCGCGGATGATCTGCCCTTCGAGCACGGGGAACTCGACCAGCTGGCCGCCGATCTGGAAGGCGAGATCGACGGTTTGGCGCGCCGCGACCTGACCATAGAATTCGCGGGTGAGCCCGGTGTCTTCGGTGCCGAGCGTCATCAGCTTGACAGGACGGGGGGCCGCGTCGGCATCGGCCTGTTGCGTGGCGCCCGGCGTGGCGAGCAGCGCCAGCATCACGAGAGGGGGAAGGAAGCGGGTCAAAACGGCAGTCCTTTCGGCAGGCCTTCGGCCTTGATGTGAGCGCGGATGCGGGCGAGCAGATCGCCCAGAATGTCGAGGTCGGCCTCGGGCAGGCCGGTGGCGTCGCGCAGCGCCCGGTCGGCCTCGGCGAGCATCTCCTCGCGGCGGGCACGGCCTGTCCCGGTCAGCTCGATCAGCCAGGCGCGGCGATCCTCGGGGTCGCGGTTGCGCTGGACCAGCCCGCGCGTCTCGAGCCCGTCCACCACGACCGTGAGGGTCGAGGGCAGGGCCTGCATCCGCCGGGCGAGATCGCCCATCCGGCTTGGCCGCGACAGCCGCAGCAGCGTCAGCCGCTCCTGCTTGGACAGGTCGGGTTCGGCGCATTCTAGCCGCTCGTGCAATGCCCAATAGAGCAGCACGATGCCGAGCAGCATGTCACCGCGCCCACCGTCGATCTCGTCGATCTCGGTCATTTCGCCTCTCCGCAGCTAGCGAGTCGGCGCGGATATACTTCATAGAATGAAACATTCAAATCGGAAAGCAATTCGACCCGGGGCGGTGCGATCCTGAACGGCTTGAATAGGGCGGGCGCGCTGCGCCGCCGTTGTCATTTTGTTTCAACGCGCTGACTTGCTCAGGGTCGCTGCCACAAACCTTGATTAGCCCGGTCGGGCGCGCAGGGCTCGGGGGAGACGGATTGGACCGTCTGCCCCGTGAACCTGAGGACCATCGGCCCGAGCAAACTGAGCGGATGAAGCGTGGCGCTGCGCCCTATCGCGCTACCGCCTCGGGCAGCGTGACGAGCGCGTGGCCCCAACCGGCAAGCTCTTCACGGAGCGCGCGTGCGGTGTCGAGGGCCTCGGCCCCGTCGCCATGCACGCAGATCGAATGGAACGGCGTCGGCAGCACCGTGCCTTCGCGGGTGACGATGCCGCCCGCCTCGATCATCCGCTTCACATGCGCCAGCGCCTCGGCCCGCCCGTGCAGCACCGATCCCGGGCGGCTGCGCGGGGTCAGGCTGGCATCGGCCTCATAGGTCCGGTCGGCAAAGATCTCGAGCGCGACCCGGAGCCCCGCCGCCTCGCCCGCAGCGGCCAGTTGAGACAGGGCGGGGGCCAGCAGGATCAGGTCGGGATCGGTTTCGGCCACGGCGCGGGCGATGATGTCGGCCATGGCGCGGTCGGCACAGGCCTGGTTGTTCATCGCGCCATGCGGTTTGACATGGCTGATCGGGTGGCCGAGCGCGCGGGCCATGCCCGCCACGGCCGAGACCTGATAGATCACCGACAGGCGCAGCTCCTCGGCCGAGAGCGTCATGGCGCGGCGGCCGAACCCCTGCAGATCGGCATGGCCGGGATGCGCGCCGATGCTGGCGCCGGTTTCCTTGGCCCGGGCGATGGCGCGGGCGATCACCACCGGATCGCCACCGTGAAAGCCACAGGCGATATTGGCCGCGCCGACCACGCCGAGCAGATCCTCGTCATTGCCGATGACATAGGCGCCGAAGCTTTCGCCGAGATCGGCGTTGAGGCTGATCTTCACGGACGGCCCTCCGGTTCGGGGTGATGCGGGAAATGATCGGGGCAAAGCGCGTCAACCGCGCCGCCTACGAGGTTGGCCCGCCACAGCGCGCGCGGATCGACCCTTCCGGCATTGGCGGGGATGACGCTCTCGGCGATCCGGTCGAGCGCGGCGCGGCGGTCGCGCGCCGCCGCCTCGGCCTCCTCGACGGTGACGGCGGCAAAGCGCAGCCTGTCGCCCGGGGCGAGCCGGGCGAGGCGCGACAGGTCGGCGCCGATCACCGTCGCGATCTTGGGGTATCCGCCGGTGGTCTGGGCATCGGCCAGAAGCACGATGGGCTGGCCGCTGCCGGGCACCTGGATCGCGCCGGGCGCGATGCCGTCCGAGACGATGTCGGCGCCGCGCTCGGAATGGGCGAGCTTCGGCCCCTCCAGCCGCATGCCCATGCGGTCGGTCTCGACCCCGACGATGTAATCGTCGCCGAAGAAGCTCTCGCGCGCGGCATCGGTGAACCATTCGGTCTGAGGTCCCGGCACCGCGCGCAGCGGTCCGGTTTCGGGCCGGGGCGGGGCGGCAAAGGTCAGGTCGCCCGGATCGTCCGCCGAGGCGCGGATTGGAATGGCGTCGCCATCCTCGAGCTTGCGACCGAAGGGGCCGAGACCGGCGCGGGGCAGGGTGGAGCGGCTGTGCAGCGCGGGCACGAGGTCGAGCTCGCCGCCGATGCCGATCAGCGCCACGGGGCAGCCCGCATCGAAGCGCAGGGCGACCGTCTCGCCCGGATGCAGGGTGAAGGCGGTCCATGCCCTCACCGGGCGCGGGTTCTCGCCCGAGACCTGTCCGCTCAATCCGGGGCCGAGCGCCAGCCGCACCGCCCCTTCCTCGGCCCGCAGCTTTGGTGGCACGAGGGCGATTTCGATGGCGGCGGCGTCGGGGGCGTTGCCCATAAGGCGGTTCAGCAAATAGAGCGCGTCGCGGTCGAGCGCGCCCGCCGCGGGCACGCCAATCCCGCGTCCGCCGCGAAAACCGGTATCCTGTAACAGGCTGCGCGCCCCCGCACGGTCAAGGACAAGGCGGGCGCTCACCGGGCCGCCTCGGCATAGCTGGCGGGATCGAGAGCGCCCTGCGCCAGCGCCGCGCCGATCCTGTCGCACTCGTCGGAGGGCACCGGGTCGAAGCGCACGCGGTCGCCGGCTTCGAGCAGCGCCGGGGTGGCGCGCTCCGCGTCGAAGAGCGGCACCGGACAACGCCCGACGATGTGCCAGCCGCCGGGGCTTTCGAACGGGTAGATCACGGTCAGACCGTTGGCGATGGCGACCGATCCCTGCGGCACGCGGGTGCGCGGGCTGCTCCGGCGCGGCACCGAGAACCCTTCGGGCAGTTCGCCCATGAAGGGCAGGCCGGGCAGGAAACCGATCGCATAAACCTCGTGCACGGTCTTGGCGTGGTGCCTTACGATCCCCTCGCGCGACAGCGCCAGCCGTTCAGCTAGATGGTCGAGATCCTCGCCCTCGTAGCAGCAGGGCAATCGCCACAGCCGCCCCGCCTCACGCGTGGCGGGCGCGGTGTCCTCGAGGGCTGCGCGGACCCGGTCGACCAGATCAGCCTGCCGGCCTTCGAGCGGGTCGTAATGCAGGGTGATCGAGCAGAAGGCGCGCGACAACTCCTGCGCGCCCGGCAGCTCACCGGCCTCTAGCATGGCCGCCAGCCGCGCCTGCGCCGCGCCGACGCGCGCGGCGGCCTCGGGGCCCACCCGGGTCGCGAGTTCGAAAGTGACGGCCCGGTCGGCCAAGGGGCGGGCGGCGATCAGCTCCATCTCGGATCTCCGGATCAAGGGTCGGGGCGACGCTAGAACGGTTGTCCCCCTATATCAACGATATGTCGATAAATTATCGACGAAGATCGCGACGAAATTCGGCAGATTGATTGTTTCGGCCCCGCGTTGCAGCCTGTCGGATGTAACCAAGGGAAGGCCAAGGACATGAGCGGACGGACGAAACGGAGCACCGGCGGGCAGAATATGAAAGCCCACAAGATCGTCTCATCCGAGCACCTCGCACAGGATGAGGGTTGGGAATTGTCCGAATACGAATACGGGCTGATCGTGGCACACAACGCTTTCACCCGTTGGATGGCGCGCTGCCTCGCGGCCGTGGTCGGGCACTCCAATTTCAGCGCGCTCGACGTGCTGGTGCTGCATAACGTCAACCATCGCGGACGCTCGAAACGCCTGTCCGACATCTGTTTCGTGCTCAACATCGAAGATCAGCACACGGTCACCTACGCGCTCAAGAAGCTGGTGGCCGAGGGGTTGGTCGAGGGCGAGCGGCGCGGCAAGGAGCGCTACTATACCACCACCGAGCACGGGGCCGAGATCTGCCAGAAATACCGGCAATTGCGCGAAATCTGCCTGCTCGACACGCTTAATTCCATGGACTCCGACAGCGAGGAATTGCGCCGCTTGGCGACGGTTCTTCGTGGAATGTCGGGGCTTTACGATCAAGCGGCGCGATCCGTCGCCTCGGTTTGAGGATGCTTCGATCGAAAAATGTCGGCAAATTATCAACAATACGTTTACAACGGGCGCGGGGTCCGGCTAGCGTCACGTAACTGTTGCGAAAGGCCGGAGGGACTTCGATTTGGGTGACACGACCGCTCCGATCCTGACCGTCGAGGATCTGTCGATCTCCTTCGGCGACACCGAGGCCGTGCGCGGCCTGAGCTTCGAGGTGCCGCGCGGCGGCACGCTGGCCATCGTCGGCGAAAGCGGCTCGGGCAAATCGGTGACCTCGATGGCCGCGATGGGGCTCTTGAAGTTCACTGGCGGCCGCGCCACCTCGGGCCGGATCAGGCTGCACGGCAAGGACGGGGAGACCGAGATCACCGGCGCCTCCGAAGCCGCGCTGCGGCGCATCCGCGGCAACCGCATTTCGATGATCTTCCAGGAGCCGATGACCTCGCTCGACCCGGTCTTCACGATCGGCAGCCAGATCGGCGAGGCGCTGAAGCTGCACCGGGGCCTGCGCGGCCGGGCGGCGCGAGACGAGGCGGCGCGCCTTCTGGAACTGGTGCGGCTGCCCAATGCGCGCGCCCAGCTCGACCGCTACCCGCACCAGCTTTCGGGCGGCATGCGGCAGCGGGTGATGATCGCGATGGCGGTGTCCTGCCGCCCCGACCTGCTGATCGCCGATGAGCCGACGACGGCGCTCGACGTGACGATCCAGGCGCAGATCCTGCAGATCATCCGCGACATGCAGTCCGAGTTCGGCACCTCGGTGATCTTCATCAGCCACGACATGGGCGTGGTCTCCGAGATGGCCGACGAGATCGTGGTGATGCGTCATGGTGAGGTGGTCGAGACCGGTCGCGCCGAAGAGGTGATCCTGCGGCCCAAGGCGGATTACACCCGCGCGCTGATGGCCGCGGTGCCGAAGATCGGTGCCATGCAGGGTCAGGAAAACCCGCGCAAGTTCGACCTGCCGGGGCGGGCCGCCGAGGAGGCGGGTGCGCATCCCGCGCCGACGCGCGCCGAGCCGCTGGTCCGGCTCGAGAAGGTGACGACGCGCTACGATCTCACCTCGGGCTTTCTTGGCCGGGTCAGCCACCGCGTCCACGCCGCCGAGGAGGTCAGCTTCGAAATCCATCCCGGCGAGACGCTGGCGCTGGTCGGCGAGAGCGGCTCGGGCAAATCGACGGTCGGCAAGACGTTGCAGCAGCTGGTAAGCCCGGTCTCAGGGCGCATCCTCTATCGCGGCACCGACATCCTGTCGCTCGATCCGGCCGAGCGGCAGCGCTTCAAGCGCGAGATCCAGTACATCTTCCAAGACCCCTACGGCTCTCTGAACCCGCGCAAGACCGTGCGCCAGAGCCTGATCGAGCCGATGGCCACGCATGGGCTCATCACGAACGCCGACGCGCAGGTGGCCGAGCTGCTGACCTCGGTGGGGCTCAAGCCCGAACACGCAGGACGCTACCCGCACGAGTTCTCCGGCGGCCAGCGTCAGCGCATCGCCATCGCCCGCGCGCTCTCGGTCGATCCGGGGCTGATCATCGCCGACGAGGCGGTCTCGGCGCTCGATGTCAGCGTGCAGGCGCAGGTGATCAACCTGATGATGGACATCCAAGCCCGGCGCGGGCTGGCCTATCTCTTCATCAGCCACGACATGGCCGTGGTCGAGCGGGTCAGCCACCGCGTCGCGGTGATGTATCTGGGCGAGATCGTCGAGATGGGCACCCGCCGACAGGTCTTCGAGACACCGAAACACCCCTATACGAAGCGCCTGCTGCGCGCCGTGCCGGTGATGGACCCGACCCGTCCGCCCGAGCGCGTCACGCTGACGGGCGACATCCCCAGCCCGGTCAGACCGGTCGGCGATCCGCGCCGCAGCCACGGCTTCGTCGAGGTCGCGCCGGGTCACCTGCTGGCCGACAATCACCAAGACTTCGAAACATACAGGGAAGGTATCGCATCATGACGGATCTGAAATCGCGCCTGCTGGTCACGGCGCTCGCGGCCACCACCGCGCTCACCGCCGCCCCCGCCATCGCCGAAGGCACGCTCACCGTGGCGCAGCGGCAGGACCCGGCCAACTGGGACCCGGTCGACACCTTCCTCGTCGCATGGGGCGCGGTCGCCTCGAACATCTATGACGGCCTCGTGCGCCGCGACGAGAACCTCGAACTGCAGCCCGGCCTCGCCGAAAGCTGGGAGGTGCTCGACGAGGGCATGCGCATCCGTTTCCAGCTGCGCGAGGGCGTGCAGTTCCACAATGGCGAGCCGTTCGACGCCGAAGCGGTGAAGTACACCTTCGACCGGCTTCTGGGCGAGGTCGGCGGCGCCGGTCCGCAGCAGTCGAACTACACCACGATCGAGAGCGTCGAGATCGTCGACGAGACCACCGTTGATTTCCACATGGCCCAGCCCGACCCGGTGATCCTGACCAAACTTTCG
This sequence comes from Limimaricola cinnabarinus, assembly GCF_047631075.1. Lineage (NCBI taxonomy): Bacteria > Pseudomonadati > Pseudomonadota > Alphaproteobacteria > Rhodobacterales > Paracoccaceae > Limimaricola > Limimaricola cinnabarinus. Next base: position 68,413 of record NZ_JBLHYX010000008.1, on the reverse strand, counting down.
GGCTACGGCGCGATGATCGTGCCGCCGCAATACATCGAGGATAACGGCCAGGAGCATTTCGACATGAACCCGGTCGGCACCGGCCCGTTCAAGTTCGTCAGCTACGAGCAGGGCGCTCGGATCGAGCTTCAGGCCAACGAGGACTATTTCGAGGGCGCGCCGGAACTCGACGGGCTGGTGTTCCGCTTCATCCGCGAGGATGCGACGCGTCTGGCCGAGCTGCAATCGGGTGGCGTGGATCTCGTCTCGGACGTGGCCTTCTCGGCGGTGCCAACCATCGAGGCGTCGGACAATGCCGGGATCGTCGCGGTCTCCGGCCCCTCCATCTATTCGCTGGCGCTCAGAACCAAGGACGCCGTGACCGAGGATGTGCGGGTGCGCCGCGCGCTCAACATGGCGATCGACAAGCAGGCCCTGATCGACGCCTTCCTCGCCGGGCGCGGTAGCCCGATCGCCAGCCTGCAGGGCGAGCTGTCCTTCGGCTACGACCCCGAGCTGACGGGCTATCCCTTCGATCCGCAGCAGGCGATGGCGCTGCTCGAGGAGGCCGGCGTCGCGCCCGGCACCGAGATGACCATCGACTACCGGGCCGGCAACTCGACCTTCAACGAGGTGGCGCAGGCGCTGACCGGCTTTTTCGCAGGGATCGGGCTCAATGTCGGGCTGAACCCGGTCGAGGACGGCGTCTTCCTCAACGAGATCGTGCCGCAGGGCCGGACCAACGAGATGTTCCAGTTCAGCTGGGGCGGCTGGACCTTCGATTTCGACAACACCGCCTATCTCTCCTACCACGAGGGCGAGAAGTGGAACCCCTATGGCACCTCCGAGGAGATGAACGCGCTTCTCGAAGAGCAGCGCCGCTCGCCCGATCAGGAGTTGCGCGAGGACATCCTGCAGCAGGTGGCCGAGCTGGCCCATGAAGAGGCCTACCACATCCCGCTCTACAACGAAGAGACGGTCTATGCGGTGGCCAACCGGGTCGAAGGCTTCGTTCCCGCCCCCGACAAGCGGCTGCGCCTCACCGAGGTGAGCGTCGCAGAGTAAGACTATACAGCTGGCGCGGGGGGCCGCCCCTCCCGCGCCGGAACCTCGCTTCCGGAGGCCGCCTTGCCCATCCTCTCCTTCATCCTCAAACGCGTGATCCAGGCCGGCTTCGTGCTGATCGCGGTGACGCTGTTCGTCTCATTCGCGATCCGTCTCACCGGCGATCCGGCGGTGATGATGCTGCGCGAATCCGCGAACGTGACCCCGGAGGATCTCGCGCGGATCCGCGAGGGGCTCGGCTTGAACCGGCCCTTCCTCGTGCAATACGGCGATTTCATCGGCGGGCTGCTGACCGGCGATCTGGGCAACAGCTTCTTCAGGGGCGCGATCGCGCCGCTGGTCTCCGGCGCGCTCGGCGCGACGCTTCTGCTGGCGCTGACGTCGCTGGCGGTGTCACTGCTGATCTCGGTGCCGCTGGGCATCTACGCGGCCACGCATCGCGGCTCCTTCGGGGATCAGTTGGTGCGGGTGCTGTCGCTGGCGGGGCTGTCCTTTCCGAATTTCTGGCTCGGCATCATGCTGGTGCTGATCTTCTCGGTGACGCTGCGCTGGCTGCCGCCATCGGGCTTCACGGGGCCGCAATCGCTGATCATGCCCGCCGTGACTATCGGCGTGATCCTGACCTCGACCAATTTGCGCATCGTGCGTACCACCATGCTCGACGTGCTGTCGTCGCAGTTCATCATGGTGGCCCGCGCCAAGGGGCTGTCGCAGGCCAAGGTGATCTACAAGCACGCGCTGCGGAACAGCTCGATCGCGCTGGTCACCTATCTCGGCCTGCAGTTCGGCTCGCTCATGGGCGGTCTCGTGGTGGTCGAGCTGGTGTTCAACTGGCCCGGCATGGGCACGCTCGCAATCGAGGCGATCGCGCAGCGCGATTACCCGATCCTGCAGACGGTGATCTCGATCCTCGCGGTGCTGATCGTCGCCGTGAACCTTCTGGTCGATCTTACCTACATGCTGCTCGACCCCCGCATCAGACTGGAGTGACGCCATGACGGGCTTCAAGAATTTCGAGTTCGTCGCGGGCCTCGTGCTGATCGTGCTGATCGGCGGTGCCGTGGCGCTGTCGCCGCTGCTCTTTCCCGATGGCGGCCGGGCCATGGACCTGACCGCGCGGCTGACCGCGCCTTTCGCGGGCTGGGAACACCCTCTGGGCACCGACCCGCTCGGGCGCGACATCTTCGCCCGTGTCGTCGTCGGAGGCCGCGTGTCGTTCTTCGTCGGCATCGTCTCGGCGCTCGGCGCGGTGGTGATCGGCACGGTGGTGGGCCTTCTGGCGGGCTATTACCGTGGGCCGTGGGACATGTTCCTGATGCGCTTTGCCGACATCCAGCTGGCGCTCCCGTTCATCCTTCTGGCGATGACGGTGATCGCGATCATCGGGCCCGGTCTCGACCGGATCATCGTGCTGATGATCGTTGCGCAATGGGTGCAGTATGCGCGTCTGATCCGCGGCTCGGTGCTGTCATTGAGGCAGGCGGAATTCGTGCAGGCGGCGCAGAGCTACGGCTTGCCGGACCGCAAGATCCTGTTCGGCCACATTCTGCCCAACGCGATGGGTCCGCTTGTGATCCTCGCCACGCTGAACGTCGCCAACAACATCCTGCTCGAAAGCAGCCTGACCTTCCTCGGCCTCGGGATCGACCCGCTGGTGCCGAGCTGGGGCGGCATGCTGGCGGATGGTCGCAACTACATCCAGACCGCGCCTTGGGTCACGATCTTCCCCGGCCTTGCGATCATGCTGACGGTGCTGGGTCTGAACCTGCTGGGCGACTGGCTGCGCGACCGGCTCGACCCGCTGGGCGCAATGAAATGACGAAGCGCGACTTCATTCGCACGATTGACGCGTTGCCCGGGAAGGCAACCGCCGCTTGGGTGTTCGAAGGCCCGAGCGCGCGGCGCGTCGCGCAGGCGCGGGCCCGCGCCGAGGGGCGCGATCTGCGATTGCGCTCGGCCTACAAGACATTGCTGCACGAGGTGCTGGAGCAGGGGCTGCTCGACGACGCGCCCCGCGCCACGATCCACTACCCGGTGGTCGAGGGCTGCCCCGAGGACCGGTTCCGGCTCGAATGCTACCCGCTGCACGCGCTGGTCTCGCATTGCGAGATCGCCTTCGCGCCGCGCCCGCACGAGGGGGGCGGGCTGCCGGCCTACGAAATCGAGACGCCGGAGGCGCGCCATGTCGTGCCGGTACCGGTGCGCTGGGTCGAGCTCGAGGATGGAAGCCGGGCGCTCGCCGCCTGCGGCTGGGTCGAGGACGGGCAGGGTGGGCGGCACCTGCCGACCGAGTACGAGGCGATCTACGAGGCGGTTTGCAAGCATCTGCGCGCGATGCCGCTCGATCCGCTTTCGCCGGACGAGCCCGACGGGCCGTTCTTCGACCGGCTCGAGGTGATCGTGGAGTTGCCCTATGAGGATCAGGTCCTGCCGGTCGGCTCGGAAGTGATCTCGCTCGCCGAAGCGATGCATGAGGAGATCTACTTCACCGCGCTGGAAATCTTTCAGGAGCGGCTCGGCCTCGCGCCGGGACAACGCTCGGTCAAGGCCGGTCAGGTCGTGCCGCTGGTCCGGCGCGGCGACGCGCCCCGGTTGCAGATCCGCACCGTGCAGGCCGAGCCGGCGCTTGACCGCGACCAGCCTGGCCGCCCGGCGCTCGACACGGCGACGCAGTGGCTCTACCCGGCGCAGATCTCGGCGCATCTCGGCGCTATTGATGGTACAGGATATTCTACCCGGTCGCGTCAGGGGCGGCTGGTCGAGGGGCGGCACGTCGCCGGGCGCGGCGCGGCGCGGCTCGCCATTTCGGCCGGGCAGCACGCCAATGAAAGCTCGCCCATGGTCGGGGCGCTGCGCGCAGGCCGCGACCTCGCCGCCGAGGGTGATGTAAGCTTCACCCTGAACCCGCTTGAAAACCCCGATGGCTATGCGCTCTTCCGCGAGCTTTGCGCCGACAACACGCGCCACATGCACCACGCCGCTCGCTACACCGCGAGCGGTGCCGATCTGAGCAACGGGGCGGGACGCTACGAGAGCGCGATCCGCGATCTCGCCCATGCGCGGCTGCCGGCCGAGGTGCATGTGAACCTGCATGGCTACCCGTCGCATGAATGGACCCGGCCCCTCACCGGCTACATCCCGCGCGGCTTTGGCCAATGGACCATCCCCAAGGGGTTCTTCCTGATCCTGCGCCACGATGCGGCACAGGAGTCGCTGGCCCGCGCGGTGTTGCAGGCCGGTCTTGAGGCGCTGGCCGCGTTCCCCGAACTCGCGGCGCAGAACCGCCGGATGCTCGACCTTTACCGCCGCTATGTCGGGGCGGAGAGCTTTGAGGTACATGGAGGCTGCATCCCCTTTACCGTTAGTCGCGAGGCCGAGGCGCTCTATCCGGTGACGCTGATCACCGAGGCTGCGGACGAGACCATCGGCGGCGAGGATTTCCGCATCGCGCAGGAAGGCCAGTACCGCGTCGTGCGTGCGGTGGCCGGGATGCTGCAGCGCCACGCCATGGTCGCCTGACCCTCGGTCGATGGCGGACACCTGAGCGATCCGCGGTGCCGGGGGCGCAGGGCCGGGCAGGGTCAGGGCACGATCTCCACGACGAAGACGACCGAGCCGTGATCCCCGGGCGAAAGCGCACCCGTGCAGGTCCAGTTCAGCGGACCGCTATAGCCGGCAGGGGCGGGGGTGGCGACGTTGCAGGTCACGCCCGTGGCCAGAGCGACCGGACTGGCAGGGGCGGCATCGAGGGCCGTGTAGGGCGGCGTGCGATCGAATATGGCGATGTCGGTCACGGGTTCGGTCCCTGCATTGATGACCTCTATACGGTAGGACAGGCGATCGCCGGGAAAGCCTTCATTCGCCGTGCCCTCGCTGGTGCCCATCGTCACGTTCTCGACCGTCTTGCGCAGGATCAGCCCCGAGGCGGTTTCGCTGCCGAGCCGATCGGTGTTGATGCTTTGGTGCAAGGTCGTGGTCCGTGCAAAGGCCGTATCGGCGGACAGACGGAGCGCGAGGCTGCCGCCCGGACCTATGCGCCCTGCCGAAACCCGCACGACGAGACAGACGACATCGCCCGCAACCACCGGCACCGCGCCGGACAAGGGCGCATCAGGCGCGCCATTGCAGCCGGGATCATCGAACAACGCAATGGCGTAGCTGCCCGTCGGCGTTTCACTGAGTACGCTGGTATCGAATGATACCGTGCCCTCCGACGTCGCGTGATACCGATGCCGCAGGCTGACCACCTGACCCGAGGAGATGGAAGCCACTTGGCTTTCGGTCAGGCGCGGAGCCGGCAACACGCCGAGATCGAGATCGAGATAGTCGGTTCCCGCAGCGGGTTCGAAGGCAAAGGTTCCGTCATGCGGGGACGCGTCGACGAGACCCGGCAGGCCGGAACTTCGTTCGGAGATCGGGATGTCGCCCGGCGCCGGAACGAGTTGGAGCGTGACGTTTCCGACATAGCTTGCCGGCAGGACATGGGACCAACTGCCATCGGTGGCGACGACCTTCTCCGCCAAGAGTGAGCCGTCGGTGCCCAGAATACGCAGCCGGGCCGCCTGCGCGCTGGTTTCCGCGCCGCTTCGGATCGCGTCATGCGCCGTCGCCCCGCCAGAGCCGTCATCGACGAAGACTTGGCCCGCGAGGCGGCGTCCGCCGGTCATCCGCGCCATCGCATAGATGGCCTCGTCGTCATCGGCCACGCTGTCATTGCCGTCATCCACCAGCGGGCCGGTGTTCGGATCGCTGTCCGGGTCGGGCAGGGAGCTGTAGATGATCTCGGCGCGGTTCGTGGTTTCCCCCGTATCGAGCAGCCGCGCCGTGATGGTCAGCGTCTCGGAGCTGCCCGCCAGTATCTCATCGACGAACCACAGCCCCGTCGCGGGATCATAGGTGTCCCCCGTCGCGGGTGCGTCATCCGACACGTATTCGAAGCCATCGGGCAGGCGGTCGATCACCTTGACCCCCGATGGCGACCCGCCGCCGCTGTTCTGCACGGTGATGATCCAGTCGATCAGATCTCCCGGCGCAGCCGAACTGCGCGGGGCGGTGGCCCCGCTCAGAGCCGCGTATTTGGTGATCGACAGATCCGCACCGGCCGCATCGAAGCCGAAATCCTGATCCGTGGTCACGCTGTTGGCGGTGACGGCGACGCCGAGGCGGGGATTGGAGGTGCCGATGGTGCGCCCGGTGCCAAGATCGGGGTCGGCCTCGTCGAGCAGGATGCGGTAGGTCGCGTTGACCAGAAGATCGCCGAAGCCGAACGTGCCGTCCGCCGCGGTTTCGACGGTGCCAAGGAGCAGGTCATCGGATGGGTCTGCGGGCGTTCGTGCATCATCGAACAGCGTGATCCCGATCCCGGCCCCGAAATTCGCCTCGCCTGCATCGCGGACATCCGATGCGTTGTCGTCCTCATAAACATTGCCGGACACCGCGCCGAAAGGCACCGGAGCGGGGCCACGGCAGGACGCGCCATCGCTGACGCCACCTTCGTCGAAAGGCAGGGCCGCGATCTGGCGCGCCTGACCCGTGACGGTATCGATCAGGAAGAGGTTGTTGGTCGTGTTTGAATATCCATAGAGGCGTCCGTCCTCGTCGAACCAGACCGAGGCGAAGGTTCCCGCGTAGATGGCTGGTCCGAACAGCACGGGCGTGATCGTGCCCGGCAGCCCGCCATTGACGGGGGCACGAAACATCCGGCCCGTCGCCTGATCGACGCCATAGACGAGGCCATCGGCGGGGTTCCAGGCGAAATCCTCGGTAAAGATGTCGCGCGACAGCTCCAAGAGACCGAGATTCGATGGTGCCGCCGGAACGGACAGGTCGATGATCTGCCACGTCACCTCGTCAACGGCGTAGATCATCGTGCCGTCGGGCAGGATATCACCGGCGTTGGCCGCGTCTTCTGCGCCCCCGATATTTCCCAGATCGGTAAAGGTGCCCCCGCCGTCGACCCGGTACAGCCGCCTGCTGTTCGTGCGGACGCCGTAGAGGTAGCTGTCGACGGCGTTGAACCCCCATGCCCCGTCGCGCCTGTTGCCAGCGGAGCCCAGCGTCGTCTGGCCGACGGCATAGCTGTTGCCCGAAGCGGTGATCTGCAGCCGCCTCAGGATCGTGTCGCTTTCGTCGAAGCGAAAAATCGATGCATCGCAAAGAAAGGGCGGCGGGTCGTTCGAGATGGTCAGGACATAATCCTCGACCTCGCCATCGAAGGCGGTCTGCGCGTCGAAGGTGTCGGTCGACCAGCGCAGTCGCGCATGTGTCGGAAGGCTGGTCGCACCGGCGGGAACCGACACTTCGAAGGTGATGGAGCCGTTCACCGCCCCGTCCTTGTCCCCCGGAGCGCCGTCCTGCAGATCGCGGGCCACCCGCTCGTTCGTCTGCGCGAAAGTGCCGTCTCCGTCGAAATCGATGAACCCCTGCAGGTGGGCGGTCGCGGGTGCGGGTTCGACCACCTTGACCGTGATCTCGGCCAGCCCCCCGGCGTAGAGCTGGGGCAGGACAACGCCGTCCTCGTCGTCGCTGCCATCCAGATCGTCGCCGTCGGAGGCGGGCGTGTTCTGCGCGATCAGGTCCACGTCGGGGGGCACGGTCCCGAGGTAAATGGTCGTCGCACCTTCGATCACGTGCTGCGGATCACCATAGCTGGCGGGCGCGTCGCCCCGATCGGCGTCTGGCGGTGTCTTGAGGGTGATCGCATAATCTTCGACCTCGCCATCCGCGGCCGCGGTGATCGCGTCGAGACCGGCTACCGAGGAAAAGCGTAGCCGGGCAAAGGTCGGCACAAGGGGCGCGGTGGGCGGCACGGCGATATCGAAGGTGATGACACCATCGGCCGCACCATCCAGATCGCCCGCCCCCCCGTCGGTCAGATCGGCCGCAACCTGATCGCCCGGCGTCAGGAAGGTCCCGTCGGCACCGAAATCGACGAAGACCGACAGCCGTCCCGTGCCGGGCGAGGGTTCCCCGACCGGAATCGCGACGCTGCGGGTCAATCCGCCATAAAGCTGGGGGAAGGCCCCTTCATCCTCGTCATCGCCGCGGGCATCGGTGTCGTCCCCCGACGCGTCCGCGCTGTGTTGGGCGCTGCCGTCGCCGTCGCCGTTCACCGCCCCGATGCGAAGCGTCGAGGTGTCGGCATGTTCGGGGTCGCCATATGTGACGGGGGCGTCGCCACGGTCGGGACCCGAGCTGGCATAGATGGTCGTGGGATCGTCGCGTCCCGCGCCCGGTCCGTTTTGCGCCACGCCATCGCCGTCGCCCTCATTCTCGCTGTCGGAGAGATCGGACACAGGCGTGCCCGAAGGCGTGGTCCCGGTGACCTCCGCCTGATTGCTGATCGAGGTGTCGAGATCCTCGGGGATGAGGGTGTAGGTGGCCGTATAGATGGCCCTTTCGCCCGGCTCCAGCGTTCCTTCGGGCGACAGGGCGGTCGATGATTGGAAGGTGATGACGGGCGGCGTGCCTTTGCCGCTGAACTGCGTTTCGGCCAGTGCGACGTTGGTCAGCGTCACGTTGCCGAAATTCTCGGCCGTGAAGACATAGGCGATGGTCTCGCCCGGATCGGCATAGCCGTTCAGGTTGGCATCCGCCAAGGTGGCGAGTTTGAGAAGACCGACCGCCCCGACATCTATGGTCACGGTGGCAGGTGTCGAAAAAACCGCCCCCGCGCCGTTCTCGGGCCTTTGGTAGCGGTACTCGATGGGTGTCGGGACGCCGAAGAACGCGACGAAGGGGGTGAACGTCAGCTCGCCGGTCAGGTCGTCATAGCTCCATGTTCCCTCGCCGGGCATCTCGAAACCAATGCGATGATTGTCGGCATCCGTGATCACGTTGACTGCGCCGGCGGGGGGCACGAGGTCGATGGCCTGAAGCGCATAACGGCTCGGCTGGCCCGTATCGTTGGCCGGCGCGTTGTTGTTCTCGATGGCGATGGAATCGTTGTAGAGGATGTTGAGCGTCACGGGCTGGCCGAGCTGCTGCTCCTTCACGTCATCGATCAGGTTCGTCGGACGAAAATCCGCACAGGCGAAATCGAGCGTGTCCGCCTCCTCATAGGTGGGATTGGCGAGCAGGACGAGAAATCGTGTGTTCGCGGTGCGCCCGAACCTGAAAACCGACGTCTGCGGATAGAAGATCTCAAGCCCGGAAACCGGTTCGTTGTTGTAACCCTGGTCGCCTGACAGGATGAAGGTTTCGAAGCCGATGGTGCCGGGCCCGGTAAAGAAGGAGCGTTGCGTCGTCGCTGATTTGTCGATCCGGATGAACTCCACCTGTCCGCTGCAGATCTGCGAATACACCTGCTCGTTCGAGGGCCCGTCGATGTCGTTGATCTGGATGTGGACATCCGCCGTGACAGGGACGCCGCCGGTGTCGGAGTTTATGTCGTAGGTGCCAGCCTCATAGAGGTAGAAGTTCATGAAATGAGGATCTTGCGCCACTGAGGTGACCATGATCCTGCCATTGCCGGTGCCAAAGCTATGATCGAGCGTCGTCTCCGTCATCACGCCGACGATATCGACCGTCTGCCCGGCGACGGTGCCGGCGTTCTGCCAGATCGCGCGCTTGCCGACGGCAGAACCCACCACCTGCGGCGCACCGACCGGCTGTAGGATCAGCTGCTGCGCGACAAGGGCACCGGGCATTCCCATCAAGGCCAGCAGCGCCGCGATCGCCGGGGCCGCGCGCGTGAGAATTGCTCGGACGAACTGAGCCTTATTGATCATGGAGTGACTTTCCTCATCACCGCGCAAAGATGCGCCGCGCATGGCAACCGTCTTGCCAGAATAGGGCGAGGGTGCTTACGAAAACACTACCGAGGGGAATGGGCGCCGGTCCTGTCGGACAGTCGGACATAGCCATGTGAGCTCGGGATGATGCTTGCGCAGGTGTTCCTTGCCGGTAGCACGGTCATCGTCATCGTCATCGTCATCGTCATCGTCATCGTCATCGTCATCGTCATCGTCATCGCCATGGCGATCGCGGATCGTGCCAAGCATTCGTGGCAACTTGCCCGCCGCACCACCGTCCGGTTCAAAGAGGATCCGGATCGGAGATGCAGCCTCGTCCAAGAGGGACTTCGTGGAAAACGCGATGCGTTAGGGGTCGATCAACACCCGTCGGTGTAAGCACTTCGGCAAGGCCGCATGTGGTTGACATGCCGATGCTGCATAGCTGCCGATCTGCGCCTGACCGGCGTCGCCATCCCCACGTATCTGGAGGACTGCAATGTATCGTCGACTGCCCCACTCATTCGCGCTTCTGCTTTGCATGACACTGCCCGGAGCGGGTGCTCTGGCCGATACAGGATTACGCGCGGGCCTTTTCGCGGCCTATGGGGGGGCACATTCGGTCCGGAGCGGGAACGATCTGCTGCTTGGCGATCAAGTGCCGGTGACCCTGCGACGCTGGGCGCCCGTCCCGGGGAGAAGTGCGCATGTGCTGCGGGAGGCGATTCTTCGCATCGAAGGCGGCGATGCGCGGGCACGGCTGCGATCGCTCATCGCTTCGGCCGAGGTAGGGCGTGCCGGATATGATGCGATACAGCACGGTGCCCGTCGCCGCCCCTCGGAGGCCCCGACACGGATGACGATCGGACAGATTTTCGATTGGGTTGCCCGGACCCCGGGCCAGCCCCATGCCATCGGCCGATATCAGTTCATTCCCCCGACCCTGCGCAACCTCGTGCGCCGGTCGGGTCTGTCACGGGACACCCGTTTCTCTCCCGCCGTGCAGGATCATCTTGCCGACCTGTTGCTTGCGGATGCAGGTATCGCCCGCTTCGAGAGCGGACGCTTGGGCCGTCGCGACTTCATGAACAATCTCGCGCGGATCTGGGCCGGGTTGCCAAGCAGTTCCGGACGTTCGCATTATCACGGTGTCGCCGGCAACCGGGCGACGATCAGCTGGGTCAGTTTCGAGCGTGGAATGGACGCGATATACCGTTGAGACCCCCTTGATTGGCAAAGGCGCGCAGTCGTTGGCCCGATGATCCATGAACCGCTTCCGAAAGCCATGCGCATCGATATCCCCGAAGAGGAAGATGTCGGCCATGCTCTTGTTCATGAAGAGCCCCCGGTTCCGAGGCTTGCAGTCGCAATGGCGCGACCCTATGGCGCCCGGAACGCGATTGTGCAGTTTCGTGTAAAGTGAACGTTCACCCTCCGCTGACCTTTCGGGGCATGGGTAAACGCGACCCGTATTCGGCGGAGCGGGCCGCCTCGCGACGTCGTGTCGAATGGTCAAGTGCCCCCCTAGGCCAGTTCGGGTAGAACCAGTTACAAGCCAATCGGTCCCGGTTCTTCGGGCGGCCGGGGAGCAGCTTCTGAAAAGAAGCTATTTCAGGTTCTCGATCGACTGGCTGACCGCGCGGCCCATCTCTTCGTAAAACCGGGCGTAGTTCTGCACCCTTTGGCGGATCTCGGGCCGGTCTCGCGGTACGCGCTGCAACGTCTCACCGATCTCATCCCTGGCCCGTTCGAGACCGGTCACTACGGCGCCGAGCATGTTCTGGTAGGGGTTGTCAGCGAGGCGGAAGAAATCCTGCCGCTGGCCCGGCTTGCCAACCCGTTTGATCAGGCCGCGATCCTCGAGCAGCCGCGTGGCCGAGCTGACGCTGCCGCGGCTCACCTGAAGCGTCTCCGTGATCTCGCCGAAGGAGATGACGTCACCATCGAACACCAGAAGCGCGAAGATGCGCCCGGCGATGCGCGGCAGGCCTTCGTTCTGGGCGATCAGCCCGACCTTCTCGATGAAGTCGCTGCGAACTTCGTCCAAGCTGCCGGTTGTCGTGTCGGTCATGTAGGCGCTCCTTTGCATGTAACCTATGCGCCAAGGGATTGATCGTCCAGTTTGTTCACTACGATTTGTGACACGTTAACGGTGCAGAAAGCGGCGTCGCGCCTCCTCGGCGATTGCCTGCCGCATCTCGAGATCCGACAGCTGTGCCATCGCCGCCTTGCGTTCCTTCGCATCGGTCAGATCCAGCAGGACGGCCCTTTGCGCCGCGACCTGCTTTTTAAGAACGATTTTTTCGGGCAGCACGCCCGCTTCCGCCATGATCCGAAAGCCCGCCGCTTCTCCGGCATCGACACAGGCCTCGCCGCTGCGGTCGGGCAGGGGCCTGCCTTCGCCTTCGAGCCCTTGCAAACCGCCTTCGGCAAGGGTCTTGAGAATGCGGCGCTCGGTCAGGCGTGACAACCGGGACATGCGACATCTCCTCTGATGGTGCCATGATGATGCTGTCGCCTGCCGGATGCGAGTTGGCCTTCGAGCATGCGGCAAGGTTAGCCGGTCGCGAGATCCCATAGGGTGCGTCGCAGGGCGTGGGCGGTCGGGAGTTCGATCCGCCCCGGCGCGATCGCCAGCAGCCGCTCGATGATCATGGCTTCGGATCGCAGTCGCTCGGACAGAAGCTCGACTCCCAGGTCGGGATCGCCCGCTTCGGTCGCTTCGAGGGCCTGTCGAAAAACGGTGCGCCGGGTCTGGGCCAGCGAGAGGAGAAGCTCCGTGGCGAGTTCGGGCGAGGGGGTCTCGAACACGCCTTCCTGCACGCCGTCGCGGATCAGCATGATCATCGCAGGGGCGATGGCCTCGGCTGTCGTAGCCGCGATCTGGTGAAACAGCTGGTCGTTGCCATGGCGCAGCATGGCGCGCGCGACCGGTCGCAGCTCCGGCACGATATGTGTGGATCCGAGCCCCGAGCGCTCCAGAAGTACATTGAGCCGAGCCATCACACCATCCGGCGTGAGCATGGCGAGCGTTCCGGTTCTGCGCGCGGCGTCTCTGGCAATCGCATCGAGGATGTCTTCCTTCCAAATGAAATGCTGCCGGAACGCCCCGACGGAGATCCCGGCCTCCTGAAGCACGTCCTGAACGGATGCCGCCGCGAAGCCACGCCGCTCGAAGACCTTCAGCGCCGCTTGCATGACGGCAGCGCGCGCATCGAGCGCTGGTAGCGCCATCCGGGAGCGGGACTCCGCAATACTGTTTGTCATCTCAAGAATCCCCGGACTGAACCACTATTCACGGTAATATAATATTCAGTACCTTCTGAACATACAGGCTTTGGGTGACGTTCCGTCGCAGGCAGCCCAAGCCGCTGTCTTGATCGGGATCGAGCACTGCAAGTGCGGTGATCAGGACGCGGCGGGGTTGTCTGGAAAGATCCGCAAATGCGGCGTGCCATCGGAGGTGCGGTCCGCGCTTGTCTCGTCCGGGCCGATGATAGCCGAGACCTGCCTGCGCCAATTGCTCATGCCGGCGAAGGCGATGACATCCACGGCAGCATCGAAGCGCAGCGTGACCCGGCAGCGCCCGCCTGCTTCGAGCATCTCGGCGCCAAGGATCACGCCTTCGAAGGCGTGCCCCAGATAGGCGCCGTGGACCCGTTGCCCGGCGCGGAAGGCTTCGGGCTCCGGTGCATCGGGAAGACCGGCGCGCAGGGTGTTCCAGTCACGGTGACCATGATGGCGGGCGACGGCTTCGAGCGCCTGCCCATGAGATATCTCCCGGCCCTTGGCGGCAATGGCCGCGCGCAGCTCCCGAGCCTGGGCCTTCGCGCTGCGCAGGGAGAGCGGGTTGATCGACATGATGAAATCCTTTCCAGTATCATGTGTCTCTAAATGCCGGGGCTCGCATTGCCGGCGGATCACATGCGGTCAGGAAAAACGGCGACCTCTCTTCATGGCTTCACCTCGGCAGAGCCAGCGAGCGGCGGGGGCCATGATCTCTGTGCCAGATCTAAGCTATGGCGCGACGACCGTCAAAACCTTCCGAACCGAAATGACGCCCTGTCATAGTGTTCAGTATTTTCTGAAATGTCTGGACAATATTCGGGGTTGGGACTACATGTACACCATGCCGAGACCGACGGAGAGACGGAACATGACCAGCCATGCTGCCGAACTGACGGATCTACGCGCCGATTTCGTCGAGCGCCTTGGGGTGCTGGCCCAGGCCGAGGGCGGCTCGCGCAATGCCGGGCGGCTGTTCGGGCTGCTCGCCTTTGAGGGGCGTGCCATGACCGCCGCCGAGATCGCCGAGGCGCTGCGGATCGGTCGCAGCAGCGTGGTAGAAGGTGCGAAGTATCTCGAGACCCATGGCATGAGCCGCCGCCTTGGCCGGAAAGGTCAACGGCAAGACGAATTCGAACTGACGCCTTCCGTGCTTCCGGCCTTGCAGAACTGGATCCGTGCGCGCCGCGCCGCCGTGTGCCGGGAGTTCGACGAGATCATATCGGCCCTGCCGGACGAGGCGGGCGACACGCGTGAGCGGCTCGAGAGCTTTGCGCGATTTCACCGCCGCATCGAGGCGGCGATCGCTTCGGCGCAGGATGAGACATCCCGCCAATGACACGCGGCGACGGGCCGCTATTTCCATTCCGACCGGGCGTTTGGTCGCCCGGCATCAGGAGATCGATCATGACCACCCATGCAGAGACGACGGGCCCCGATACGGGCCGCACGCCCCTGAGCTTCGAGAGCGACAAAGGGTCCTCGAAGTCGAAATTCGTGGCCGGCGGGCTGGTGCTGGCGCTGTTGGGCTGGATGGGCAGTGGTTTCGTGCTGCCGTCGGAGCCCGAAGTGACCGAGGCGTCGGTCGAGCAGGCGCCGCGCCGCGTGGCCGTCGCGGTGCAGAACTCGGTTGCCCAGACCGTGGCGCAGGTCTTTGCCGCCGAGGGGCAGGCGCTGGCCGAGCGCGACACGCAGATCCTTGCCGAGACCGGCGGGCAGATCGCCGAGGTGCCGGTCCGGCGCGGCGCCGAGGTCGAGGCAGGCGACGTGATCGCGCGGTTCGAAACGGCCCAGGGCGACGCCGAACTGACGCAGGCGCAGGAAGAGCGTAACCGTGCCCAGAGGGAATTCGACAACGCGCAGACGCTTCTGGAGCGCGGCACCTCGACCGTCGATCGCGTGGCACAGGCCCGTTCGACGCTGGCCGCCGCCGAAGCCGCCGTGACGGCGGCCGAGGTGGCGCTTGGCGACACCATCGTGCGCGCGCCCTTCGATGGGCGGATCGAGACGCTCGAGGTCGAGGAGGGTGAGTTCGTCAATTCCGGCGCGCAGGTGGCGCGCATCGTCGACAACACGCCCCTCAAGATCGCGATCCAGATCCCGCAGCAGCAGCTCGCCGATATCGAGGCGGGGCAAGCGGCGCAGGTCGCCTTCATCACCGGCGAGACGGCGGAGGGCGAGGTCCGCTTTGTCGGGCGCAGCGCCGACGCGCAGACCCGCACCTTCACCGCCGAGATCGAGGTGCCCAACGCCGATGGCGCGATCCCGGCGGGGATCAGCGCGCAGGTCCGCATCTCCACCGGCGAGCAGGTGGCGCATTTTGTCTCGCCCGCGATCCTGTCGCTCGGCACCGACGGCACGCTCGGCATCAAGACCGTCGACGCCGAGGAGCGGGTCACGTTTCAGGAGGTCGAGATCATCCGGGCGCAGACCGATGGCATCTGGATTAGCGGCCTGCCCGAGACGGCGCGGATCATCAGCGTCGGGCAGGGCTTCGTGAACGACGGCGAGCTGGTCGACGCCCGCGCCGACGAGGCGCAGGAGGAGGCGCCGACTGACCCCGAGCCGGTGATCCTCGGCGCCTCCGGCAACGCGAACGAGGAGACGATCCAATGAACGGCCTGATCGACGCCGCCTTCAGCCGCACCCGTGTCGTCATCCTCGCGCTGATCGCGATCCTGAGCGTCGGCGCGCTGTCCTATGTCTCGATCCCCAAGGAAAGCTCGCCCGAGATCCCGATCCCGGTGGTCTATGTCTTCACCACGCTCGAAGGCATCTCGCCGCAGGATGCCGAGCGGCTGCTGATCGAGCCGATGGAGACCGAGTTCGGCGCGCTCACCGGCCTCAAGAAAATGGAGGCCTCGGCCAGCGAGGGCCACGCTTCGATCATGCTGGAGTTCGAGCCGGGCTTCGATGCCGACGAGGCGCTCGATAGCGTGCGCGAGGCCGCCGATCGCGCCTCTGGCGAGCTGCCCGATGACGCCAGCGACATCACGGTGACCGAGACCAACACCGCGCTGTTCCCGATCCTCACCGCGATCCTGTCGGGCCCGGTGCCCGAGCGCACGCTGAACCAGCTGGCCGAGGATCTTCAGGACCGGATCGAGGGCTTGGGCGGCGTGCTGGAGGTCGATGTCGCGGGCTCGCGCAACGAGCTTCTGGAGGTGCTGATCGATCCCACGATCTTCGAGACCTACAACCTGTCCTTCGAGGAGCTGATCGGCCAGATCAGCCGCAACAACCGCCTGATCGCCGCCGGCGCCATCGAGAACGGCGCCGGGCGCATCGTGCTCAAGGTGCCGGGACTGATCTCGGACATCGAAGATGTGATGGCGCTTCCCGTCAAGGTCCGCGGCGATACGGTCGTAACCTTCGGCGATGTCGCCACCATCCGCCGCACCTTTGCCGACCCGTCGGGCTTTGCCCGCATCGACGGCCAGCCGGCGCTGGCGCTCGAGGTCAAGAAGCGGATCGGCTCGAACGTCATTGAGACGGTGGCCGAAGTGAAGGCGGTCGTGGCCGAGGCGCAGGCCGGTTGGCCCGACAGCGTCGACATCAACTACATGCAGGACGAGAGCAAGCAGGTGAAGACCATGCTCTCGGATC
Organism: Limimaricola cinnabarinus; assembly: GCF_047631075.1. Lineage (NCBI taxonomy): Bacteria > Pseudomonadati > Pseudomonadota > Alphaproteobacteria > Rhodobacterales > Paracoccaceae > Limimaricola > Limimaricola cinnabarinus. Next base: position 51,746 of record NZ_JBLHYX010000008.1, on the reverse strand, counting down.
TCGAAGCCAACGTCATCGCCGCCGTAATCCTGGTGATGATCGTCATCGTCTGGGCGCTCGGCATCCGCTCGGCGCTGCTGGTCGGGCTCTCGATCCCGGGCGCCTTCCTCGCCGGCGTGACGCTGCTTCTGGCGATGGGCTTCACGATGAACCTCGTGGTGCTGTTCTCGCTCATCCTCGTGGTCGGCATGCTGGTCGACGGCGCGATCGTCACCACCGAGCTGGCCGACCGTCAGTTGCAGGAGGGGGCCGCGCCGAAAGAGGCCTACGCCTATGCCGCCAAGCGCATGGCCTGGCCGATCATCGCCTCGACCGCGACGACATTGTCGGTGTTCTTCCCGCTGCTGTTCTGGTCGGGCACGGTGGGCGAGTTCATGAAGTTCCTGCCGATCACGGTGATCCTGACCCTCTCGGCCTCGCTCTTCATGGCGCTGATCTTCATCCCCGTGGTGGGCGGGATCATCGGCAATCGGCCGCCGCAGTCGGCCGGAGACAAGGCCAAACTGCATGCCGCCGAAGCGGGCGACCCGCGCGCAATCAAGGGCTTCACCGGCGCCTATGTGCGCCTCTTGGAAAAGGCGATCCTGCGCCCCTGGGCCACGCTGATGTTCGCCTTCGCCTTCCTGCTCGCGGGGTTCGGCGCCTATGGCCAGTTCGGCAACGGCGTCAGCTTCTTTCCCTCGGTCGAGCCGGACTTCATGCAGGTGCAGGTCCGCGCCCGCGACAACTTCTCGATCTTCGAACGTGATCAGCTGGTGCGTCAGGTCGAGGAGCGTCTGGTGGACGAGCCCGAGATCGCCAGCGTCTATGCCCGCTCCACCGCCGGGTCGGGGCAGGGCGACGAAGAGATCATCGGCACCATCCAGCTCGAGCTCACCGAATGGGACACACGCCGCACCGCGGCCGAGATCGGCGAGGAGATCCGCGGTGAGATGGCCGACATCGCAGGCATCGACGTGCAGGTGCAGACCGCGTCGAGCGGGCCGTCAGCAGGAAAGCCCGTCAACATCAAGGTCCGAAGCGCCGACCCCGAGGCCCAAGCCGCGGCGGTCGAGACGATCCGGGGCGCGATGGACCGCATCGGCGGCTTCACCGACGTCACCGACACGCGCCCGCTTCCGGGCGTCGAGTGGAGCATCCGGGTCAACCGCTCGGAGGCCGCACGTTTCGGGGCCGACGTGTCGCTCTTGGGTCAGGCGGTGCAGCTTCTGACGCAAGGCATCACCGTGGCCGACTACCGCCCGTCGGACGCCGACGGCTCGGTCGACATCCGCGTGCGCTTTCCCTCGGATGAGAGGACGCTCGAGGAACTGCAATCGCTACGCGTGCCGACCAATGCCGGTCTGGTGCCGATCTCGAACTTCGTGACCTTCGAGCCGAGCCCGCGCACCGGCACGATCAAGCGCATCGACCAGCGCCGCGTCGTGTCGATCGAGGCCAACGTGGCACCGGGCGTGCTGGTGAACGATCAGATCACCGAGCTGCGCGGTGCGATCGAGGGCGCGGATCTGCCGGAAACGGTGGACTGGTCGTTCGGTGGCGAGGCGCAGGATCAGGCGGATGCGATGATCTTCCTCGTCGGGGCTTTTGCCGCAGCGATCATCCTGATGTTCGCGATCCTGGTGACGCAGTTCAACAGCTTCTACCAAAGCTTCGTGGTGATGTCGGCGATCGTGTTCTCGGTCGCGGGCGTGCTGTTCGGCCTGATCGTCACGGGCCGCCCCTTCGGCGTCGTGATGGGCGGCATCGGGGTGATCGCGTTGGCGGGCATCGTGGTGAACAACAACATCGTGCTGATCGACACCTACAACGATCTCAAGAAGGCGGGCATGTCGCCCTACGAGGCGGCAATCCGCACCGGGGCGCAGCGTCTGCGGCCGGTGGTGCTCACCTCGGTGACGACGGCGCTGGGTCTGATGCCGATGGTGATCGGGCTCAACATCAACTTCTTCACCCGCGAGATCGTCTATGGCGCGCCCTCGACCCAGTGGTGGACCGAGCTGTCCTCGGCCATCGCGGGCGGCCTCGTGGTGGCCACGGTGCTGACGCTGATCGTGACGCCCGCGATGCTGATGTTGGGCGAGAAGAAGGGGCGGCGGCATCTGCCGACGAATGCCGGTAACGACGCCCCCGCCACGCCCGCCGCGATCCCGGCGCAGTAGTAGAAGAGGGCCGGACGCGCCCCGCATTCGAAAGATCGCGGGGCCGTCCTGTTCGTGCGTCGGACGGGGCGGCCTTGGTCCTCGGGTCAGACCGTGCTGCCGAGACTGCTCTCGAGCGTCGCAAGTTCCTGTCCGCCCGCCATCATGTCCTGAAGCTCCTCGGGTGTGATCTCGCCGCGCTTGGCGGTGCCATAGGTGCGGCCCCGGTTCAGCACGGTGAAGCGGTCGCCCACCGCCATGGCGTGGCGCACGTTGTGGGTGATGAAGACCACCGCCACGCCCTGCTTGCGCACCTTGTCGATGGTGGCGAGGACGTTGGCGGTCTGGCGTACGCCCAAGGCCGAGGTCGGCTCGTCGAGGATCAGCACGCGGGCGCCGAAATGCACCGCGCGGGCGATCGCCACGGTCTGGCGTTCGCCGCCCGAGAGCGTGCCGACCGCCTGATCGGGGCCGCGCAGCACGATGCCCATCTTTTCCATCTCCGTCATGGTCGTGCGGTTGGCGAGGTCGTGGTCGAAGAAGGAAAAGGGGCCGATCTTGCGCACCGGCTCGTTGCCCATGAAGAAGTTGCGGCTTACCGACATCAGCGGGATCATCGCGAGATGCTGGTGCACGGTGGCGATCCCGGCGGCGATGGCGTCGCGCGGATCGGCGAAGTGCATGTCGCGCCCTTCGAACAGGATCTCCCCGCGGGTCGGCTTGTGCACGCCCGAAAGCGTCTTGATGAAGGTCGATTTGCCCGCGCCGTTGTCGCCCAGAAGACAGTGACATTCGCCGGCGTGGATGTCGACCGAGACGCCCGCAAGCGCGATGACGGAGCCGAAATGCTTCTCGATGTTCTTCATCTGGATCAGGGGCTGGGTCATGTCAGCGTTCTCCGGTGATGATGCGGCGGATATAGGTGTTGAGGATCACGGCGAAGAGCAGGATCACCCCGAGGAATACCCGGAAAAGCGAGCTTTCGACGCCCGCGAAGAACAGCCCCTGCTGGACCACGCCGAAGATCAGCGCGCCCAAGGCTGCCCCGATCACCGATCCGTAGCCCCCCGTCAGAAGCGCGCCGCCGATGACTACGGCGATGATCGCCTCGAACTCCTTCAGGAGGCCGCGATCGGCACCAGCGGAGCCGAACTCCATCACCTGACAGGCGGCGAAGACGGTGGCGCAGAAGGCGGTGAACATGAACATGGAGATCTTGACCCGGTTCACCGGCACGCCCGAATTGCGCGCGGCCTCAGCGTCGCCGCCGGCGGCGAAGATCCAGTTGCCGAAGCGGGTCCGGGTCAGCAGCACGTGGCCCACCACGGCGAGACCGAGCGCCCAGACGATCAGCATCGGGATGCCGTTGACCACCGGCTCGCCTTCACGCGTGCCGCGCTCGAACGTGGCGATGATCCCGGACTCGCCCATCCATGTGAAGAACCCCTGCCCGATGGTACCGCCAAAGAGATTGGCGAGCCAGTCGCCTTCGGCCGCCTCGCGGATGCCCCCGATGATGGTCTTGCGCTCGATGGTCTGCGGCAGAAAGATCGTGAAGCCGCGCAGGATGAACAGGAAGGCCAGCGTCACGATGAAGCTGGGCAGGCCCGTGCGCACGACGATGAAGCCGTTGAGCGCACCGATCGACACGCACAGCGCGAAGGTCACGAGGATCGCGATCCACATCGGCCAGCCCAGCGTCACGCCGAAGATGGCGATCATCATGCCGGCAAAACCGATCATCGAGCCGACCGAAAGGTCGAATTCGCCCGCGATCATCAGGAGGCAGGCGCCGACGGCGATGATCATGAACTGCGCCGAGACGACGGACCAGTTCATGATGCCCTGGCTGTTGAACATGCCGCTGTCGAACGCGAACAATCCGAAGAAGACGAACACCGCCACGGTGCCGACGATGCCGCCCAGCTCGGGGCGGATCATCGCGCGGCGCATCGGCGAGATCTGCTTGACCCGTTCGTCCATCACGATTTGCGGTGTATCTGCCATGCCGGCTCACTCCAGGGATCGGTTGAAATCAGGTTGGGGGCGGCGCGAGGGGAGGGGCCGCCCCCGTCGTACGCTCAGCGGTATTCGCCGGCGAACTTCTCGACCATCTCCAGCGCCTCGGCTGTGACGAAGCCGGGGCCGGAGTTGATGTTGTTGCCGGGCAGCACGCCGTAGCGGTGGTAATTGGTCATCACCACGACGGGCAAGTAGGCCTGCAGGAAGGGCTGCTGGTCGATGCCCCACTCGATCACGCCGTCCTTGATGCCCTGCACGATTTCGGCGCCCAGATCGAAGGTGCCGAAATAGATGTCGCCCGCCATGCCGGTCTCATCGAGCGCGAGCAGCGTCGGATCGGCCGAGGTCGGCCCGAGGGTGAGCACCGCGTCGGTTTCGGGGTTGGCCGAGAGGTAGGCCTGCACCCGGTTCTTGATCTCGGCTGGATCCTGACCGCTGTCGATCATCTGCTCGCCCAGCTCGATGCCGAGCCCGTCGGCAAAGCCCTGGCAGCGCTCGGTCGAGGCGGGCGAGCTGATGTAGTGGTTCACGCAGAGAAAGCTTTCGACGCCGTCCCCCTTGGCGCGTTCGCCCGCCGCAAGGCCCGCGTCGTATTCCGGCTGGCCCACATACATCAGCGCGCCGACCTCGCGCGCCTGCTCGGGCGTGCCCGAATTCATGATGATCACGTCGACGCCGCTGTCGACCGCCGAGCGGACCGGGCCCGAGAGCACGTCGAAATCCGACAGGGTGGTGATTATGCCGTCCGGGCCGCTGGCGGCGGCCTGTTCGATGATCCGCGCCATGTCGGCGAGATCGCCGGTCGGCGGGTTGCGGTACTCGACCTCCACGTCCATCTGCTCGGCGGCGAGCGCGATCGCGTTCTTGATGGTGTTCCACCAGCTGTCGCTGTCGGGGGCGTGGCTGACGAGGATGTATTTCTCGCCCTCGGCCTGCGCTGTGGTGGCGGCGATCAACGGCGTGGCGGCGACGGTCGCGGCCAGCAGCAGCTTGTATGTCGGTGTCATCGGACATCCCTCCCTGGTGTCGTCGGTTGTGTCGAAGAGCGGTCCTCCACCGGCCCTTCGACTCCGACTACAGCACAAGGCCACACGTTTTGCAACCGGTTGCAATAAGCCGTGACGCAACTCATGCTGGACGCGGGCGTTCGGTGAGGTAGAGCTATGCGGTCGCGGGAAGGAAGGCGGGGGGTCATGGTGGTCACGCTCAAGGAGGTCGCCGAACGGGCGGGCGTGTCGCGCTCGGCGGTGTCGCGCACCTTCACCGACGGGGCCTCGGTCTCGCCCAAGATGCGGCGCAAGGTCGAGAAGGCAGCCCGCGAGCTGGGCTATAGCCCGAACGCGCTCGCCTCATCGCTCACCACCGGACGCACCAAGCTGATCGGGCTGGTATCGAGCAACTTTCACAACCCGTTCTTCCTTGAAATCTTCGATCTGTTCACCCGTGGCCTGCAAGAGCGCGGGCTGCGGCCCCTGCTGGTCAATCTCTCAGGCGAGACCGAGCCCGAAAACTCGGTGCGGATGTTGCGGCAATATTCGGTCGACGGCGTGATCGTCGCCTCATCGACCCTGCCGCCGGGATTTGCCATCGCCTTTCGCGAAGCGGGCGTGCCGGTGATCAACGCCTTCGGGCGCTATGCCTCGGACCCGCAGGTGCACACGGTCGGGATCGACAACGTCGAATGCGGTCGCATCGCCGCGCGGACGCTGATCGCGCGCGGCTATGATCGGCTGGCGTTTCTCGGCGGACCCGAGAGCGCCACTTCGACGCAGGATCGCCTGACGGGGTTCCGCGCCGAGATCGCGCTGCAGCGTGGTGTCGAGCCGAGCGTGTCCTTCGCCGGGGCCTACACCTTCGAGGCGGGTCGGAGCGAAATGCAGCGCCTGTTGCAGGCACCGCCGGCGGAGGCCTATTTCTGCGGTGACGACGTGTTGTCGATCGGCGCGCTGTCGGCGCTGCGCGATCACGGGCTGTCGGTGCCGGGCGATGTCGGCGTGCTCGGGCTCAACGACATGGAGATGGCAGGCTGGGCCGGGACCGACCTGACTACGATCCGCCAGCCGATACGGCAGATCGTCGCCTCCTCGATCGAACTGATGGGGGCAATGCTCGACGAGCCGGACCGCTATCCGGAGGCACGAGTGTTTCCCTGCCGGATCGTCGAGCGTGCCACGCTCAGACCGCTGCCCGAGGCGGGGTGAGCCGGGGCCTTGGCGGCCCCGGCCCTATGGATCTAGCGGAACATCGGTGGCCGGGCCTCGGTCCAGATGCCGTCGCTCCTGCCGCTTTCGGCCACGGCGAAGACGGCGGCCATGGAGCGCAGGCCGTCCTCGGCACGCGGATAGAGATCGGCAGCGCGGTCCATCTCGCGACCCGTCTTTCGCGCAGCGATCGCCTCGGCGAGGTCGGCATAGATGTTGGCGAAGGCCAAAGGCATCCCCTCGGCATGGCCGATCGTGACCCTGCTGCTGCGATCGGCCTCGGGGGAGAGCCCGGCCTCGCCGCGCTCGATCACTTGACGGCGACCGCCAAGCGGCATCCAGTAGAGCTGGTTCGGCTGCTCCTGCGCCCATGACAGCCCGCCCTTTTCGCCAAAGACCTGAAGCGTCAGACCGTGCTGGCGACCGATCGCCACGGAGGAGGTCCAGAGCCGCCCCACCGCGCCGCCGTCGAAGCGCAGGTTGACCATCGCGTCGTCTTCGAGCGAACGGCTTTCGATGCAGCTCACCGTGTCGGCGGAGAGGCGCTCCAACTCCTGCCCGATCACGAAGCTTGCCATGTGCAGCGCGTGAATGCCGCAATCGGCGAATTGCGCCGAAACGCCCGCCTGCGCCGGGTCGTAGCGCCAGCGCACCCGCGGGTTGTCGGCATCGGCCGCGTCGGCATGGTGGCCATGCGCGAACTCGGCCTTTACGAGCCGGATCTTTCCAAGGTCGCCGCGCGCCACCATGGCCCGCATGTGCCGCACCAGCGCATAGCCCGAATAGCCGTAGTTCACGGCACAAATTCGGCCTGTTTCCCGGGCGATAGATACAATCTCCTCACCCTCTTCGACGGTCATGGTCATCGGCTTTTCGCACAGCACGTGGAAGCCCGCGCGCAGGAAGTCGCGGGTGATCTCGAAATGCGTGGCATTGGGTGTGGCCACGGTGACGAGATCGATCCGGTCGGGCCGGTCGCGCTCGCCCTCCAGCATTTCGCGCCAGTCGCCATAGGCACGCTCCGCGTCGAGGCCCAGACGGCGACCATAGTCCCGCCCGGCGTCGGCGCGGTGGTCAAGCGCGCCCGCGCGGAACTCGAACAGCCCGTCGAGGCCCGCGCCCAAGCGATGCGCCGGGCCGATCTGGCTGCCTTCGCCGCCGCCGATCATGCCCCATCCCAGTTTCGTCATGGCCGGACCTCCCTATTTGAAGCCGATGGATTCGAGATATTCGCGGTTCTTGCGGGCATCATTCAACGGGTCGGGGTCGAGCGTCGGGTCGCAATCCTGCTCGACAGTGCACCAGCCTTCGAAGCCTGCGTCGAGAAGCGCCTGCCGTACGGCGGGAAAATCGACGTCGCCATCGCCCAGATTGCAAAAGATGCCCTGCCCGCAGGCGTCGTAGAAACCCGTGCGGGTTTCGATCGCGCGTGCCTTAACTTTGGGGTCGATATCCTTGAAGTGCATATATGAAATGCGGTTCTTATAGCGATGGATGAAGTTCACCGGATCGAAGCCCGCATATGAGTGATGTCCGGTGTCAAAACAGATCTTTAGGATGCTTTCATCCACTTCGTCGAGAAGCCGTTCCAGTTCCGGTTCGAAATCCATGAAGCCCGCGGCATGGGCGTGGATGCCGGTGGTCAGCCCGTACTCCTCGGTGCCGATCCGGGCGATCGTGGCGATGCGCTCGCGAAAGGCGGCCCATTCGACGGCGTCCATCTGCTCGGCCTCGGTCGCGCGCCCGGCGGTCGGCGCGCGGCGCGACGAGATCGAGTCGATCAGCACGAGGTGGTCGGCCCCATGCGCCTTGAGGGCGCGACAGGTGCGATGCGCGGCATCGAGCACGTCCTCCCACGCATCGGGGTCGTGGAACGGGCGGAACACCACGCCGCCGATGAGCTGCAGCCCGTGCTCGTGGAGCGCCCCGCCCAACTCGGCCGGGTCCTCGGGCATGTAGCCCACCGGGCCGAGCTCGATGCCCTTGTAACCCGCCTGCGCGCAGTCGCGCAGCACGTTGCGCCAATCGGGGTTGCGCGGGTCGTTCGCGAATTCGACCCCCCATGAGCAGGGGGCGTTGCCAATCCTGATCGTCATCTCGTGTCCTCTGCTCTCATTCTGTTTCGACATCGAGCCAGCGGCCCTCATGGGCCGAGGCGCGGGCGGTCTCGATCACGCGCGCCACCTCGAGCCCGTCGCGGAAGCTGGGCCAGACCGTCTCGCCGGTTTCGATCGCGCGCAGGAAATCGCGCGCCTCGATGATGATCTGATCCTGGTAGCCGGTGCCGTGCCCCGGCCCCTGGCAAAAGGGGAGGTAGTCGGGATGCGCCGGGCCAGTGAGGATGCGGGTGAAACCGCGCGCGGCCTCGGGGCCTTCGGCGCGGTAGAGGTGGATCGCGTTCTGATCCTCCTGATCGAAGCGGATCGCACCCTTTGTGCCGGTGATCTCATAGGCGTAGCCCATCTTGCGGCCCGTCGCGATCCGGCTGAAATGCATCTGCCCCATGGTGCCGCGCGCGAAGCGACACATCAATTGGGCCTGATCGTCATTGTCGACGCGGCCGCCGGGGCGGTCGCGATGCACCGTCTCCATGTTGGCCGAAAGCGAAGCGATCGGGCCGAGAAGCGCAAGGGCCGCGTTGACCATGTGCGGGGCGAGATCGCCCAGCGTCCCGTTGGCCGCGCCCTCGCAGCGCCAGTTGAACGGCGTCTCGGGATCGGCAAGGAAATCCTCGGTGTGCTCGCCGCGAAACCACGTCACCTCGCCGATCGCGCCCTCGGCGATGAGCTGGCGGGCGAACTGGCTCGCGGGTGTGCGGATGTAGTTGAAGCCGACCATGTTGGCCACGCCCGAGGCTTCGGCCGCCGCGACCATGGCGCGGGCATCCTCGACCGAGGCGCCGAGTGGCTTTTCACACATCACCGGCTTGCCGCGTGCGAAGGCGGCATCGGCGATCTCGCAATGCGTCTCCTGCGGCGCGGCGATCACCACCGCCTCGACGCGGGGGTCCTCGACCAGCGCGCGCCAGTCACCTGTGCCGCGCGCAAAGCCGTAAGCGGCGCGGTAGCGCTCGGCGCTCTCGGGCGAGCTGGCGGCGACCATCTCGAGCCGTGGCCTGAGCGCGGTGTCGAACACCGTGCCCACGGCCGACATGGCGACGGCGTGGGCCTTGCCCATATAGCCGCCACCGATGATGCCGATGCCGATCTCCCGCATGTCGAACTCCCCCCTCGTCGATTTCGATTTGCAACCGGTTGCAAAATACGTATCGTGAGAGTCGAAACGCCGCAAGCGGCATTCGCGACTGACCATGAAAAACCTGGAAGGGCCGCCCCGCCATGACCGCATCACAGGGTACCGTTCGCCTCACCACCGCGCAGGCCATCATAAGGTGGCTTGCCAACCAGTATATCGAGATCGACGGAGAGGAGCTGCGCGTCTGCGGCGGCGGCTTCGGCATCTTCGGTCATGGCAACGTCACTTGCCTTGGCGAAGCACTGCACGGTGTGCAGGAGGCACTGCCGCTCTATCGCGGTCAGAACGAGCAGGGGATGGGGTTTGCCGCCGCGGGCTATGCCAAGCAGTGGCTGCGCCAACGCTTCATGTTCTGCACCGCCAGTGCCGGGCCCGGCACGATGAACCTGCTCACCGCCGCGGGCCTCGCCCATGCCAACCGGCTGCCGATGCTGCTTTTGTGCGGTGACGGCTTTCTCACCCGGCTGCCCGACCCGGTGCTGCAGCAGATGGAGAATTACGGCGACCCGACCTTTGGCGTGAACGATGCGTTCAAGCCGGTGGTGCGCTATTGGGACCGGATCACCCACCCGGCGCAGGTGATCCAATCGCTGCCCGCCGCGCTCGCGACGCTGCTCGACCCGGCCGATTGCGGTCCGGCCTTCATCGGGCTGCCGCAGGACGTGCAGGGCTGGGCCTGGGATTTCCCCGAAGCGATGTTCGAGAAGAAGGTTCATCGCATCCGTCGCATCGCCCCCGACGAGGCCGAGATCGCGGATGCGCGCGCGGCACTGCTTGCCGCGAAGCGGCCGATGATCATCGCCGGTGGCGGTGTGCAGTATGCGCGCGCGGCCCAAGACCTCGCCGCCTTTGCCGAGGCGCATCGCATCCCGGTGGTCGAGACCATCGCGGGCCGCGCGAACCTCCTGGCCGAGCACCCGCTCAACATCGGCCCGATCGGCGTCACCGGGTCGGACAGCGCCAATGCCATTGCAGCCGAGGCGGACCTGATCCTCGCCGTCGGCACGCGGCTGCAGGATTTCACAACCGGCTCGTGGACCGCCTTCGACGCCGAGGCGCGGATCGTGGCGATCAACGCGGCGCGGCATGACGCGGGCAAGCACCGGGCCCTGCCGGTAGTGGGCGACGCGAAGCGGGCGCTGGACGCGCTGGGGCAGGGGCTCGACTACGCCGCCCCCGCCGCATGGGTGGACAAGGCGCAAAAGGAGCGGCGCGACTGGGACGCATATGTCGCCGGGAACGTGAAGCCCGGCAATCGACCCAACTCCTACGCGCAGGCGATCGGCGTGGTGAACGAATTGTGCCACCCGCGCGACCGCATCGTCGCCGCGGCGGGCGGGCTTCCGGCCGAGGTCACGGCGAATTGGCGCACGCTGGGCATCGGCACGGTCGATGTCGAGTTCGGCTTCTCCTGCATGGGCTACGAGATCTCGGGCGCATGGGGCGCGCGGATCGCCCAAGAGCAGCGCGAGCCCGAGCGCGACACCATCGTCTTCATCGGCGACGGCTCCTACATGATGATGAACAGCGATCTCTACTCGGCGGCGCTCAGCCGCAAGAAGCTGATCGTGCTGGTGCTCAACAATGGCGGCTTCGCGGTCATCAACAAGCTGCAGAACAACACCGGCAACGAGGGCTTCAACAACCTGCTCGCCGATTGTCCGACTATCCCCGAACCCTTCGCCGTCGACTTTGAGGCGCATGCGAGATCGCAGGGCGCAGAGGCGGTGACGGTCGAAAACCCGGTCGAACTGGCCGAAGCGTTTGAACGCGCAAAGGCCGCCACCCGCAGCCAGGTCATCGTCATGAAGGTCGATCCCTATGAGGGCTGGACCACCCAGGGCCACGCCTGGTGGGAGGTCGGCACGCCCGAGGTAACGACCAGCGATCGGGTGCGCGCCGCGCATGAGGATCAGGAACAGGGCCGCGCCCGGCAGCGGCGGGGGGTGTGATGTTGGATCGGTTGAAGGGACGCCGCTTTCTGGTGATCGGCCGCGTCGGCATGGACCTGACGGCGATGCCACCCGGCACCCGCACCCGCGAGGCGCGCGAGATGATGGTATCGATGGGCGGCAGCTCGGCCAACATCGCCGCCGGTCTGGTGAAGCTCGGCTGTTCCGCATCGCTGGTGACCTGCGTGTCCGACGACGCGGTGGGCTGGTATTGCGAGGACCAGCTCGAAGCCTATGGCATCGAGCGCCGCCACGTGCGCCGCGTGAAGGGTGAGGAGCGCACCTCTCTCGCCCTCGTCGAAGCGCGCGTCGAGGACCACCAGAGCGTCATCTACCGCAACAACGCCGCCGATTTCTGCATGAGCGTCGCGGATGTCGAAGCGGTGGACTTCACGGGTTTCGACGCGGTGATCACCACCGGCACGGTGTTCGCCGCCGAGCCGTCGCGCGCGGCTGCCTTCCGCGCTTTCGAGCTGGCGCGCGCAGCCGGGCTGCCGGTGATCTTTGACGTCGACTATCGCCCCTATAGCTGGCCCTCGCCGCAAATCGCCTCGGAGGTGCTGAGCCGCGCCGGGGACATGGCCGATGTCATCGTCGGCAATGATGAGGAGTTCGGCTTCATGGCGGGCGGCATCGAGCGCGGCTTTGCCCATGCAAGCGCGTTGGCCCAGACCTCCGAACTGGTGGTCTATAAGATGGGCCCGGAGGGCGCGGTCACCTTCGCGAATGGCGAGGAGTTGCGCACCGGCATCTATCCCGTCGACGCATTGAAGCCCACCGGCGCGGGCGACAGCTTCATGGCCGGGCTGATCGCCGGTCTCGCCGAGGGGCGCGGCCTGCGCGAGGCGGTGCTGCGCGGCTCGGCCTGCGCCTCCATCGTCGTGGCCAAACCCGGCTGCGCCCCTGCCATGCCCGATCCGGCCGAACTCAAAGCCTTTCTCGACACCCATTCCGGCCCGACGCAGGGCTGAAAGGACATCCCATGCACATCGCCCCCCATGACAACCGCAACCAGCCCATCGTCGACGCCGAGCACGATCTGGTGCCGCTCAACTACTTCAACATCGTCAAGCTGAAGCGCGGCGAGAGCTTCGATTATGCCGTACCGGGCTACGAGACTTGCGTGGTGCCTGCGACCGGCACGGTCGATGTCGATGTCGATGGCATGGGCTTCGAGAGCCTCGGCCGACGCGGCGTCGATGTCTGGGACGGCGAGCCCGAGGGCGTCTATGTCCCCACAGGCGCGACGGCCCGCCTGACCTGCCGCAGCGAGGCCGCCGAGGTCTTCATAGCGGGCGCGAAATACGACCGGGTGCTGGAGCCCTTCGACGTGCGCGAGCCCGAGCTCGACATCGTGCAATACGGCTCCGACGACACAAAAACGCATCGCAAGATCAAGCACATCCTCGGCGCCAAGCAGCACGACCGAGTGGGCCGCCTGCTGGTGAGCGAGCTTTACACCGTGGGGCAGGGCGGCTGGTCGGGTTTCCCTAGCCACAAGCACGACACCGACCGGCGCGGCGACGATGGCGAGCTGATCGAGACCCGCCACGACGAGACCTACAATTTCCGCTTCCGGCCCGATTACGGCTCCGGGCTGCAGATGCTCCAGCGAGAGGACAACGAGCCGGGCGACGCCTATCACATCGTCAACGGCTCGACCGTCATGATCGACAAGGGCTACCACCCCTGCGCGGTGCTGCCGGGCTACGAGATGTATTACTTCACCATCCTCGGGGGGCTGAGCCAGCGCAGCCTCAAGCAGTATTTCCAGCCGACCCATGCCGCCCAGCTGCACACGATCCCGGGGATCATGGACATGGTGGCCAAGTTCAAATGACGCTCGCGACGCTTTCCGAGGTGCTGCAACCCGCGCTCAGGGGCGGCTACGCGGTGGCCGGTCTGGTGACGCTGGGCTGGGAGGACATGCGCGCCTATGTCGCCGCCGCCGAAGCCGAGGGCGTGCCGGTGATCCTGCAGGCCGGGCCGTCCTGCCGCAAGCACACGCCGCTCCCCGTGCTGGGCGCGATGTTCCGGCACCTGGCCGAGAGCGCCTCGGTCCCGGTGGTGGCACATCTCGACCATGGCTACACCGAAGCCGAATGCCGCGAGGCGATCGCTTCGGGCTTCACCTCGGTGATGTTCGACGGCTCGCGGCTGCCGCTTTCAGAAAACATCGCCCGCACCGCCGAGATCGCCGCCATGGCGCATGCGGCGGGGGTGTCCTGCGAGGGCGAGATCGGCTTCGTCGGCTATGCGGGCGGCGAGGGATCGGCCGGGACCGACCCCGAGGAGGCCGCGCACTTTGCGCGCGAGACGGGCATCGACGCCATGGCGATCTCGGTCGGCAACACGCATCTGCAGGCGGGCGGCTCGGGCGGCGGGCTCGACGAGGCGCGGATCCGCGCCATCGAGGCGTTGACCGAAGCGCCGCTGGTGATCCATGGCGGCTCGGGCGTGCCGCATGCTCAAAGACGGGCGCTGGCGCGCGGATCGCGGATCGCCAAGTTCAATATCGGCACCGAGCTGCGGATGGAGTTCGGCCGGGCGCTGCGCGCGGCCGTGGCGCGCGATCCCGACCGCTTTGACCGGGTGGCGATCCTGTCGGAGATCCACGACCCGCTGGTCATGGCGACGCGCGGTGTGCTGCGCGGCTTCAAGGGGGAATGAGATGCTTCGATGACCTGCCACAGGATTTTTCCTCGATCGTCGATTGGTGTCCGGCCCGATTTGGGAACGGGCAATGAATCAAACGAGACTTGCGGACGCGCGGATCATCAGCATCTTGGCTGAGCATGAGACGGGGGCAAAGTGCGCGGGCCCCGTGTCGCCGCGCGCCTCAGGTCTCCAGCGGCAGGCGCAGCGCGAACAGGGGGCCCTCTGCCGTGTCGCGGATTTCCCCAAGACCGCCAAGGGCGGTGATCCGCGTGGCAAGCGCCTCGATACGGCGCGCCATCCCGGTGCTTGATCCGCCGCGCTCCTGCCACTCGAGGGTCATCCACCCTTCCTCCAGCCGCCATGCGATCACCGGAGCTTCGCCCTCGCGCACCCCGCCACGCCCGGCCCCAAGAGCCAGCTCGTTCAGGATCAAGCCGAGTTGCAGCGCCTGTCTCGGTCGCAGCCGGATCTCCTCGCTGATCCTCGCGACGCGGGCGGGATCGATCTCGACGAGGCCGGTCTTGACGAGCGCGTCGATCGGCACCGTCGTCCAGCCGGTCTCGATGAGCAGCTCGCAGGTCCGCGCCATGCCGTGCAGCCGTTTGGTCAGGTCGTCGGCAAAAGCATCGAGCGAGGCCGCGCCGTGCCGGGCGCCGCTGGTCATGTCGATCGCGGCGGCGAGCAGGTCGCGGACCCGGTCGTTCAACTCGGTAAAGAGCTTTCTCTGAAGCCGCTCGGCCATTGCCAGCGTCGACACGTCGACGATGGTGACCACAACGCCGCCGATCCCCTCCCCATGGTCGCGGTAGGGCATCAGGCGCACCAGATAGCTTTGATCGTTGCGCTGCGCCGCCAGCCGCTGCTCGAAGCCCTCGCCGGTCTGGAACACCTCGCGCACCCGCGCCTCGAGCCCCGGGAAATCGAGATGGCTCGCCAGATCGGTGAGCGGCCGGCCCACATCGCTGTCACGCAGGTTGAAGAAGGCCGAGGCCGCCGGGGTGAAGTTGCGGATCACCAGCTTGCCATCCATGAAGATCGTCGCGACCTGCGTGGCCGCATAGAGGTTCTGCAGGTCGGAATTGGCGCGGTCCAGCTCCTCGACCGAAGAACTCAGCTCGCCGTTGATCGTCGTCAGCTCTTCGTTGAGCGATTGCATCTCCTCCTTGGAGGCCTCCAGCTCCTCGTTGGTCGACTGCGCTTCCTCGTTGACCGAGACCAGCTCCTCGTTCGAGGATTTCAGCTCCTCAAGCGCGGTCTCGTATTCCTCGATGATCGATTGCAGCCGCTCGCGCAGCTCGCGCAACTCGCGCTCCACCGCCTCCTGCGCCTCGTCGGGGGCCGCCTCCTCGATCTGCTCCAGCAGCGGCTGCGCCTCGGAGAGATACTTGAACAGCACCAGAAACAGCGGCTCGCTGCTCAGCGAGGTCTCGAGCGGCTCGACCACGATCTCGACCAGAAAGCCGTCATGCCCTTCGTTTTCGAGCATCAAGACCTGCCGCATGGCCGGGCGCAGGGTCTTTTGCGACTGCCGCAGGGCAGCGCGCAGGTCGATGCGCAGCTCGCGCCGCGCCATGTCGATCAGGTCGCGGTTGGGCGCCCCGCGCGGCGCTTCGAGATAGCGGCCGGTGTTGCTCGAATAGAAGGTGATCTCGCCTTCGGTGGTGACGACCACATGCGCCGGGGCGTGGCGGTCGAGCACCTGCGCCTCGACCAGCTTGCGCAGCGGTCGGTCGGCGGTGGCGATGATGCGGCGGCTGTGGGGCGAGGCAGTGTGATTGAGCGCCATCCCCTCGACCGACATCGGCAGGCGGCGCGGCGCGCCGTCATGACCGCGGCTCTGGAAGATGCGGCTTCTCTTGTCGATGGGTCCGAACAGGTGCGCGTGGCGGCTCACGCCCTCGGCGCTGCCGAGAAACAGGTAGCCGCCGGGTTTGAGCGCGTAGTGGAAGGTCGGGATCACCTGATCCTGCAAACCCGCATCCATGTAGATGAGCAGGTTGCGACAGGAGACGAGATCCATGCGCGAGAAGGGCGGATCGCCGATGACGCTGTGCGGCGAGAAGATGCACATGTCGCGCACCTCCTTGCAGATCACGAAAGCCGCGCCGTCCTTGCGGAAAAAGCGCTGTCGCCTCTCGGGGCTGACGCCCGTCAGCAATTGCGCGGGGAAGCGCCCGGCCCGCGCCACGGTGAGCGCGTCCTCGTCGATGTCGGTGGCAAAGAGCTGAACCCGCGGCGGATGGGCGATGTCGTTCAAGGCCTCGTGCAGCAGGATCCCCAGCGAATAGACCTCCTCGCCGGTGGCGCAGCCCGGCACCCAGATGCGGATCGCCTCGTCGGCGCCGCGCCCGTCGAGAAGCCGCGCGATCACCTGCGTGCGCAGCGCCTCGAAGGCCTCGGCATCGCGAAAGAAGCCGGTCACGTTGATGAGCAGGTCCCGAAACAGCTCTGCGGTCTCGCCAGGTTCGTCGTGCAGCCGCTGCAGATAGGTCTCGGGCGTGGCGCATCCCACCACCTTCATGCGCCGCGCCACACGCCGCAGGAATGTCTTGGCCTTGTAGCCGGAAAAATCGCGTCCCGTCCGACTGCGCAGGATCTTCGCGATCTCCTGCTGGACCTGTGCCGAAGCCTCTTGCTCGTGGTCGAGGGGCGCCGGCGTCACGGCGTCGTGCCGGATCTGCATGAGCCGCGCGGGCATCTGCTCGACCGGCTCGAAGAAGTCGATGCCGCCGGAGGCGCGCGCGTTTTCGGGCATCTCGGGGTTGGCCGGGGCCGACCCGTCGCGGCCCTGCGCCAGCGTGACGCCGCCGTGTTCCTTGATGAACCTGACGCCGAGCGTGCCGTCGGAATCGCCGCCCGACAGCACGATGCCCACCGCGTGGTCGCCCTGATCCTCGGCCAGCGCGGCAAAGAAGACGTCGACCGGCTTGCGCTCGCGCCGCACCGGATCGTCCTCGTGCAGCCACAGCGCGCCGTCGCGGATCGTCATGAAACGCCCCTCGGGCATGACATAGACATGCTCGGGCTCCACGCGCAGGCCGTCGGTGGCGGTCAGCACCGGCATCCGGGTGTAGCGCGCGACGATGCGGTCGAGCATGCTTTTGCGGTCGGGGCTCAGATGCGTGACGATCACGAAGGCCATGCCGCACTCGTCGTCGAGCGAGCGGAAGAAACCCTCGAGCGCGGGTATGCCGCCGGCGGAAGCGCCGATGCCCACGACGAGGGGCTGAAGTGCAGTCATCGAACAACCTTTTCGGACAAGGGACCGGAACCGGCCCCCTCGGGACGCATCGAAAACCCGGCGACGCCCGGCGTGGCGATGGCGGAACCGGTCGGTGCCCCGGTCGAAGTCATGGCCCGCGGTCGGGCGCACGTGGCGACGCTAGCACAGCGGTGACGAGGGGCCGAGGCCGAATGTCCACCGCCGCGCTGGCCGCAGCGACCGGGTTCTGGTCGGGCTTTCGAACGATGCTGTCAAGTAATTGATTTCATGTCTATCTGGCGGGCTGGGCCATAGGGGAATGGACCGATGGTGGCGAAACTGTGCGCCATTCCGTACGCTTTGCTTCAAAATGGCTTGGAAATGGGTGGGTGGCCCCGATAGGCTTCCATGATCGGCCGCCGAACTGTTCGGGCATGGTCGCCGGGAGCCTCGGATTTCTCTCGCCCCAATGGAGAGGACGTTGCATGGCCCCCGAAGCCTTCGAAACGAACCTGTTGCTCGTCGGGATGCCCGCTGGCATTCGGGCCGAGTTTCGCGAGGCCCTGAGCTTTGTCGATCTGCCGGCGCGCCTGATGCTTGAGCGGCGCGACCGTCCCATCGAACACGCCTATTTTCCGACCGCCGGCATCGCCTCGATCGTGTCGAGCGAGAAGGGCGGGCTGAACATCGAGGCGGCGCTGGTCGGGCCCGAGGGCATGACCGGCCTGCCGCTGATCCTCGGCGATGATCGCGGCTCGGCCGATGTGATGATGCAGGTGTCCGGCATGGGATGGCGGATCGAGGCCGCGGCGCTGTCGCGGTTGCTCGAGAACCGGGCCTGCCGCGACCGGCTTTTGCGCTATGTCCACACGGTGATGATCCAGATCCACGGCACCGCGCTGGCCTATGGGCGGGGCAAGCTGGAGATCCGCCTCGCCCGCTGGCTGCTGATGTGCCACGACCGGATATCGGGCGACGAGCTGGAGCTGACCCATGAGTTCATGGCGCTGATGCTCGGGGTGCGGCGCGCCGGCGTGACGGTGGCGCTGCACGAGCTGGAGGGCCGGGCGCTGATCCGCTCGACCCGCGGGCGGGTGCTGATCCGCGACCGCGAGGGGCTCGAGGCGATCACCGACGGCTTTTATGGCGGGCCGGAGGCGCATTACCGGCGCCTTTTGCCGGAATGCATGACCGAGCGGACGCCCGTCTGACCCGCGAAAGGTTTTGGCTGCCGGGCTTTCGGGGATCAGGGCATTTTTCGGTGGGCTGATGGTTGAGGGCCCGGGAGAGCCGCTGCGACGCGTCACGTCGCACGAGCCCGTCTTTTGAGAAGACGGGGGCAGGGAGCGGCATCCTTTGACAATTTCCCATGTGGCGGCTTTTTCCCATGCGGCGGCTTTTGGTTGCCGAACCGGGTTCGAAGGCCCTCCCTATTGATCATCCGCATGTCAGGTCCGGCAAACCGGAATTGATCCATCAAAATGACGGATGCCGTATTCGCAGGTGCATTTCACGGCCCGCGGGGCATCGGCAAAACAACGTGCGAATGCGTACTGCACCCCTCCGGCGGCCTTGGTTTCCGACCCGCGGGCCTGCTAGCTGCGATGGCCATTCTTCACATCATGTTCGAAACAGGCGGAAAATGCCGGTTCCGAGGCTGCCGCCACAGGATAGATCAACTTGGTCGAAGCGATCATTCCGAACCTCCTGCTCGACGGTTTGCCGCTCGACATGCTCAAGGAACTGCGCGGCGACATGCGTTTCGTCGAGCTGCCTCGCCAGCAGGTGCTCGAACGTGTCGGTCGGCCCGCACCGCACGCCTATTTCCTCGTCGATGGGGTGGCCTCCCTGATCGCGCGCGAGCGCAACGGGCTGAACATCGAGGCCGCGCTTGTGGGCATCGAGGGCATGCTGGGGCTGTCGCATGTCTTTGGCACCGGCATCAGCCTTTCGGACACGGTGATGCAGTCGCACGGATCGGGGTGGCGGATCGGGGCCGAGGAGTTCCGCCGTGCCATGGAAAAGCCGGTCTTTCGGAAACGGATGCTTCTCTTTGCCGACACGGTGATGGCACAGAGCTTCGCCACCACCATGGCGGCCAGCCGGGGCAAGCTCATGGTGCGGCTGGCACGGTGGCTGCTGCTCTTTCACGATCGGACGCGGGGGGACGAGCTCGAGCTGACCCATGACACCATGGCGCTGATGCTCGGCGTGCGCCGGGCCGGGGTGACGGTGACCATCCACGAGATCGAGGGGCAGGGCCTGATCCGTGCCCACAGGGGGCGGGTGTTGATCCGCGACAGGGCCGGTCTGCGCCTGCTTGCGGGCGAATTCTACGGGCAGGCCGAGGAGCGGTACGAGCAGCTGATCGGGCCGTTCCGGCAAGGGGACCGGGCCGCCGATTGATCCGGGGCGGGGTATCGACCCCGTTGCGAGGGGCGTGATACGCTGAGGGTCTTCGGCCATTCGGATCGGGCGATGGCCATAGGCTGGCCGTATGCCGGCACGGTTCGGCTGGAACCCGATGTCCGCGCGGCGCTTGTCCTGCGACGGCCCGCGACCGGCGGTCTGACCATCTCCAAGCTCTCGTGCACCTGAAAGGCACCCATGGACATCCTTCGCATCATCATCGCGATCTTCATCCCGCCGCTCGGCGTCTTCCTGCAGGAGGGCCTCGGCAAGCATTTCTGGATCAACGTGATCCTGACGCTTCTGGGCTATGTGCCCGGCATCATCCACGCGCTGTGGATCATCATCAAACGATGAGGCCCATGGGTCGCGCCCGTCCCCGCATGGGGCGGGCGCGACCCTGATCCATGACCGCCGCGTCCGCGATCCTCGTTCCGGTCCCGATGGCCTTGCGAGACGAGAACGCAGCCCCAACCCGTCATGACCTCAGACCCTCTGTTTGGTTCGTACCATTCCGTCCCGACCCCGGCCTGATGGCGCCAAGTTACAACTGAAAGGGGAACCTCGGTTCCATCTCACGGTTCGTGTGGCATGGGCCCCGTGGACAAGGACCGCGCCACGCGACGACGCGAAGGAGGACAACCTGTCATGACCTATAGGACATTCGAAAGCGACAACGCGATGCGCCGCACGCGCCGCGCCGGCCCGCCGGGCGGCGCGGGGCTGGCCATCGGGCTGGGGCTGGTGCTGCTCGGCGGTCTCGCCGCGCAACAATACGCCAACCGCCAGCAGGAACGCCGCCCCGCCGACAGCGCGCCTGGGCGTACCGCGCGCCAAAGCCGCTTTGGCGACTATGCCGTCACGGGCCGCTCGGTGACGATCAACCGGCCCCGTCAGGAGATCTACGAGTTCTGGCGCGATTTCGGCAATCTCGCGCGCTTCATGGAGAGCGTCGAAAGCGTGCACGGGGTGGACGACGTCTCGGTCTGGACGATCGCGGCGCCGATGGGCCGTTCGGTCGAGGTCAGGACTCGCATCGTGCAGGACCGCCCCGGCGAGGAAATCGCATGGCGCGCGACCGATGACAGCCAGATCGATACCGAGGGCAAGGTGATGTTCCGCGACGCCCCCGGCGATCGCGGCACCGTGGTCGAGGCGGTGGTCGCCTATCGCCCGCCGATGGGAGAGCTGGGCCGCATCGTCGCCAAGCTGTTCCAGGCCGAGCCTGCCATACAGGCCCGCCGCGACCTCAAGCGGCTCAAGATGCTGCTGGAGACCGGCGAGATCGCCACCAACCGCAACCGCAACGACGCCTGAGGAGCACGCCATGCGCGCACTGACCTATCACGGCAAGCACGACGTCCGCGTCGACACCGTTCCCGATCCCGAGATCGTCAATCCCCGCGACGCGATCATCGAAGTGACCTCGACCGCGATCTGCGGCTCGGATCTGCATCTCTACGACGGGGTGATCCCCGGCGTGATGTCCGGCGACATCCTCGGCCACGAATTCATGGGCCGGGTGGTGGATGTCGGCCCCGGCTCGACCTTGAAGAAGGGCCAGCGCGTCGTCGTGCCCTTCACCATCTCCTGCGGCCAGTGCTTTCACTGCAAGGTCCAGCAGTTCTCGGCCTGCGACAACTCCAACCCCGCCGAGAAGCAGGACCTGACCGAGCCGCTCTATGGCCACCCGCTATCGGGCCTGTTCGGCTACAGCCACCTCACCGGCGGCTATCCGGGCGGTCAGGCGGAGTATGTCCGCGTGCCCTATTCCGATGTCGGTCCGATCGTCATTCCCGACGGGATGGAAGATGACGAGGTGCTGTTTCTTTCGGACATCCTGCCCACCGGCTGGATGGCGGCCGAAAACGCCGACATCACCGCGGGCGACACGGTGGCGGTCTGGGGCTGCGGGCCGGTCGGGCTCTTTGCGGTGCAGAGCGCCAAGGTGATGGGCGCGCACAAGGTGATCGCGATCGACCACTACCCCAACCGGCTGGACCTCGCGCGGAAGATGGGCGCCGAGGTGATCGACTATTCCCAGACAAACGTGCTCGAGGCACTGATGGAGATGACCGGCGGCATCGGTCCCGACGCGGTGATCGACGCCGTCGGCATGGAGAGCCATGGCTTTTCGCCCGACAACGTGTTCGACACGATCAAGCAAAAGGTCGGCGTGGGCGCCGACGCGCCGCATGCCCTCCGGATGGCGATCATGGCTTGCCGCAAGGGCGGTCGCGTTTCGATGCCCGGCGTCTATGGCGGCTTTGCCGACAAGTTTCCACTTGGCGCGCTGATGGAAAAGGGACTGCAGCTTCGGACCGGCCAGACCCATGTGCAGCGCTATACCAATGACCTGCTGCGCCGGATTCAGGAGGGTGAGCTCGACACCACCTTCATGATCTCGCACCGCCTGCCGCTCGAGGAGGCGCCGCGCGGCTACGACAACTTCGCCAACAACCAGAACGACTGGACCAAGGTGGTGCTGAAGCCCGGCACGGCGACGGTATGAGCCGGTCGGGACACTTCGCGGTCGTCACCGGTGCCTCGACCGGCATCGGTTTCGAGCTGGCCCGGCTGGCGGTCGAGGATGGGCATGACGTTCTCATCGTGGCCGACGAGGCTGCGATCGAGGCGGCGGGGGCGAAGCTTTCGGCCGCCTCCACCCCGGTCGAGGCGCTGCGCGCCGATCTTGCCACCGAGCACGGAGTGGCCGAGCTGTTCGAGCGGATCGGGCCGCGGCGAGTCGATTACTTCATGGCCAATGCCGGTGTCGGTCTAGGCCACGCCTTCCTCGATCAGGAATGGGACGAGATCGAGCGCGTGATCGACCTCAACGTCAAGGGCACCACCGCGACCTTGCAGCGGGTACTGCGCGACATGGTGGCGCGCGGCCAAGGGCGGGTGCTCGTCACCGGCTCCATCGCCGGGATGATCCCGGGCAGCTATCAGGCGGTCTACAACGCGTCCAAGGCCTATCTCGACAACCTGTCGCTGGCGCTTGGATCGGAGCTCGATGACACGGGCGTCACCGTCACCTGCCTGCGCCCCGGCCCGGTCGATACGCCGTTTTTCGAGCGCGCCCACATGGAGGACACGCCGGTCGGGCAGGACGACGGCAAGGCCGATCCGGCCAAGGTCGCCCGCGACGGCTACGACGCCATGATGAAAGGAGAGTCCGGCATCACTTCGGGCTTCATGAACAAGGTGCAGGCGGCGCTGACCGGCGTGCTGCCCGAGCCCGTGCTGGCGCAGATGCATCGCCGCATGGCCAAGCCCGAAGGAGAGGAATGATGGCAGGCAAGGGATTGGCAGTCGTCACCGGCGGCTCCTCGGGCATCGGCTACCAGCTCGCCCGGATTGCGGTGGAGGAGGGCTATTCCCTCGTCCTCTGCGCCCATGGAGATAACCTCGACAAGGCCGCCGAGCAGCTGCGCCGCTTGGGCGGCGAGGTCGATGCGGTGCGCGCGGACCTCTCGACGCGCCACGGGGTCGAGGCGCTTTGGTCGCACCTGCAGGGGCGCGAGATCGAGCTGTTCTTCGCCAATGCCGGTCTGGCGCTCGGTGATCCCTTCATCGAGCAAAAGTGGGAGGATGTCGCCGACCGGATCGACCTCAATGTCAAGCAGACCACCTCAATGATCCACAAGGTCGGACGGGTGATGCGGGCGCAGGGACGCGGGCGCATCCTCGTCACCGGTTCGATCGCGGGGCAGGTGCCGGGGCCTTACAACGCCGTCTACAACGCCACCAAAGCCTATGTGAACGGTCTCGCCTGGGCGCTATCGGACGAGTTCAAGGAAACCGGGGTGACGATCACCTGCCTGATGCCGGGGCCGACCGACACGCCGATCTACGACAAGGGGCTTGAGGACACGGCGCTGCACGACATGCCCAAGATCGACCCGGACAAGGTCGCGCGCGAAGGTTGGGACGCGATGATGGCGGGCAAGGTCGATATAGTGCCGGACCCGGCGAGCCGGCTGGTCAGCCTGTTCTCGGGCGTGACGCCCAAGGCGATCGGCAACCGCCTGAACGAGATGATGGCAAAGCGCCGGGACTGAAATCCCGTCGCGCGAAGGCAACTTCGCGCGACGAACACGGTATTTCCCGATCCGCCAAGCGCGACAGGCGACCCATGGCGGCGTGCGTCAGACGGCGTGCGAATAGTCCAGCTGCATCATGGCGACCTGCCGCGCGGCGGCGATGACGGCGCCCGGATCGTCGCGCAGCCGCTCGCAGGGCCTGTGGCCGCCGAGCGCCTCGCTGGGGGCGTGCAGCCATGCCAGCATGTCTTCGGCATCGCAGGCCGGTCGCAGCGCCATGATGATGTCGCGCATCGCGGCGACGGGAAGCCCGGTCTGGTCGAACTGCCACGCGGGATAGGTGGTCGTGCCCTTTCGGACGACCCCGATGATCCGTCGCTCCGTGGCCCAGCTTCGCGCGATGGTCGCACCGAGCGGCACCCATCGGCGCAACGCTCCGGCGACGCCCGCCGCGTCCAGCATCACGCTCTCATCCGCACTCGAAAAATCACTCACGGCACATCCTCCCTGCGATTCTCACTACAGGCGAGTTGACCTAGGGGCAATGAATCGTGCGGATACGGACGGTGCCGCACCGATCGTGCCACCCTGACGAAGGAACGGCCTTGCGAATCCCGCGAGCCGCGCCCGGATCGTCAGGCCGGAAGCACCACGTCCGCGCCTTCGACCTCGCGCAGCTTCAGCCCGGTGTCGAACAGATCGCTCAGCACCCTGTCGCGCATCACCTCCCGGCGCGGGCCGGAGGCCACCAAGCGCCCTTGCTTTAACGCTACGACGCGGTCGGCATACCGCGCCGCCATGCCGAGATCGTGCAGCACCACCACGACGCTGCGTGGCGCCACCGCGTCGTGCGACATGGCGACGAGCGCCTCCATGACCTCTCGCGCATAGCGCGGATCGAGCGCGCTCAGCGGCTCGTCGAGCAGCACCAGCGGCGTGGCCTGCGCGTGGGCCATGGCGATCTGGCTGCGCTGGCGCTGGCCACCCGAAAGCGAAGACACGGGTCGTTCGGCCAGTTCGTTCAGGCCGAACAGCGAAAGCGCCCCGGCCACCGCCGCCCGGTCGGCCGGTCCGGGGCGGCCCCGGTGATGCGGCCAGCGGCCAAAGCCGACCAGATCGCGCACCGTGAGCCGCGACGCCTGCGCCTGATCCTGACCGAGAAACGCCAGCCGCAGCGCCCGCGCCTGCGGCCGCATCGCGTGCAGGTCGCAACCGTCGAGCCGCACCCGGCCCGCCATCGGCGAAACGAGTCCGGCCATCGCCAGCAGCAGGGTCGACTTGCCCGCGCCGTTCGGCCCGATCAAAGCGGTGATCCCGCCAGAGGGCAGCGACAACGAAAGATCGTGCAGCACCGGCGTGCCATCGCGCTCGACCCGGAGGTTCTCGATCTCGATCATCTCGCGGCCTTTCTCAGCACGAGGGCGAGGAACACCAGCCCGCCCAGGAATTCGACGATCACGGCCAAAGTGGACTCGAAGCCCAGGAGCCGTTCGAACAGGAACTGCCCCGCCACGAGGATCAGCGCGCCGAGCCCGGCAGCGGCAGGCAAAAGGGCGGCGTGGCGGGGATGGCCAAGCAGCGCGTGTGCCAGCGCGGCAGCGAGCAGCCCGAGAAAGGCGACCGGCCCGACAAGCGCGGTCGAGACCGCCACCATCACCGCGATCAGCGCCAGCACGCCGAGCAGCAGCCGGTCGAAGTCGAGGCCCAGCGTGATCGCCTTGTCACGCCCCAGTAGCGCGAGGTCGAGCCGGGAAGAGAGCCGCCAGGCGATCAACAGCGCGAGGGCGAGGAGCGGCCCCGCGAGTGCCAGTTGCGCGCGATCCACGGCGCCGATGCTGGCGAAGCTGGCCTGCTGGACCACGGCGAATTCGGATGGCTCCAGCAGCCGTTGCGCAAAGCCCGACAGCCCGCGCAGCATCACCCCGAGGATCAGCCCGCTCAGCACGAGGCGGATCAGGTCCCCCGCGCCGCGCCGCAACAAAAGCCCGAACAGCGCCACGCCCGCCCCGGCAAGGCAGGCGGTCTCGATCAGGAAGGCCGGAAGCGCCGGCAAGGTGGCGTAGCCCGTGCTGCCGAGGGCAAGCACCAGCATGGTCTGGAGAAACACGAATAGCGCGTCGAAGCCGACGATGCCGGGCGTGATCAGCCGGTTGCCCGCCACGGTCTGGAACAGCACCGTCGCCGCGCCGCTCGCGGCACCGACCACGACCAAGGCGGCCAGCTTCGTGGCGCGCAACGACAGGATGAAACCCATCGGCGCGCGCAGGTTCCACAGCAGAAAGGCGGCGCAGCCAAGGGCCAGCAGCAGCGCCAGCGGGATCAGGCGACGTTCAGCCATGCGCGACGCGACCCGCGCGCGGCGCATGCAGCAGCCACATGAAGATTCCGGCCCCCGCCACGGCGAAGATCGTCCCCGCCGGAATCTCGTAGGGAAAGCGCACCAGCCGTCCGATCACGTCGGCGGCAAGCACCGCTCCACCGCCCGAAAGGGCGATCAGCCCCAGATTGGCGCGAAGGTTGTCGCCGCGCCAGCGCGACACGATGTTGGGCACCACGAGGCCGACGAAGGGCAGCGCCCCGACGGTGACCACGACCACCGCCACGGTGACCGAAACGATCCCGAGACCGAGCGCGAGGGTCTGGCGGTAATCGAGGCCCAGCGAGCGCGCCTGCGCCTCGCCCAGCCCGAGGATCGTGATCCGGTCGGCGACGCACCAAAGCAGCAGGCCCAGCCCCGCCACGATCCACAAGAGTTCGTATCGGCCGCGCAGCACGCCCGAGAACTCGCCCGCCGTCCATGCGCCGAGATATTGCAGAAGGTCCGTCACCCAGGCCCCCCAGAGCGCCGCGGCCCCCAGGATGCCGCCATAGACCAGCCCCACCAGCGGCAGCAGCACCGGGTCGCGGCGCGGCACGTGGCGCGCCAGCGCCAGAAATCCCAGCGTGCCCGCCAGCGCGGCCATGGCGGCGGCCCCCATCTTGAGGAGGATCGACGCACCCGGCGCGACGATCGTGATGCCCAGAAGCCCGATCATCGCCGCCTCCGGCGTACCGGTGAGGCCGGGCTCGACCAGCCGGTTCTGCACGGTGAGCTGCACCACGACCCCCGCAAGCGCGAGCCCGGCCCCCGCGAGCAGCGCCGCCGCCGTACGCGGCCAGCGGCTGATCGCCAGAAGCAGCCCGGCATCGGTGCCGCCGCCCGACAGGTCGGCGACACCGATGCCGAGGCTCGCCCCGATCAGCAGGGTCAGGAACAGAACCAGCCAGATGCGCATGGGACTACCGCGAGAAGCCCGCTTCGATCTGGTCCAGCGTGCCCATCAGCGACCGGATGCCGCCGCCCGCGAGGTAGAGCGGCGCGCTGTCGAGATAGAGGATCTGGGCGTTCTGCGCGGCCTTGGTGCCCGCGACCAACGGGTTGTCGAGCGTGGCCTGCGCGGCCTCTCCCTCCTGCCCGATGGCGGCGCCGCGGTCGATGACGAGGATCCAGTCGGGGTCGACCTCGGCGATGAACTCGAAGGAGACCGCTTCGCCATGGGTGTCGGCGTCGAGCTCGGGAAAGGCCTCGGGCAGGTCCAGCGCCGCATGCAGCCAGCCAAAGCGCGACTCCGCCCCATAGGCCGAGAGCTTGCCGCCGTTGGTGAGCAGGATCAGCGCGTCGCCCTTGTCGGCCACCGCCTCCTGGACTTCGGCGATCCTGTCGTCGAGCGCCCCGGTCAGTTCGGCCGCCGCATCCGCGCGATCGAAGATCTCGCCATAGGTGGCGACGCGGGCGCGGGCCTCGTCGATGAGCGCTTCGCCCGTGATCGTCATGTCTATGGTCGGCGCCACGGCCGAAAGTGGTGTCACCACGGTTTGCGAGCGGCCCCCGGCGACGATCAGGTCGGGGGACATGACCGCCAGCGCCTCGTAATCGGGCTCGAACAACGTGCCGACCCGCGCGACGCCCTCCATCGCGCCCTGAAGATAGGCCGGCGGGGTGATGTCGGGCACGCCAGCCAGTTCGACGCCGAGGGCGTCCAGCGCGTCGATTGCGGCGAGGTCGAGCGCCACGACTGTTCCGGGGTTCGACGGCACGGTCGCGTCGCCGGTGGCAGTCGAGACGGTCAGGTCGGCAGCGAGAGCAAGGCCTGGTACCCCAAGGGCGGCAAGGCTGGTGACAAGGATCTTCATGAAGCGTCTCCGGGGTCGAGGAAGCCTTGTCAGCGACGGGCTGGACAATGACTACTGTTTCAATCAGGTTTATCCCGACAAATGAACTCGGGAATAAACGGATGCAAGACCGAATTTTCGACGAGGGGCGTTTCGAGACCCCGAATGCCAGCCGCTATCTCCAGCAGCTCTGCAAGCATTTTGCGCACAAGGTCGCTGCAGACTGGGACACGGAACGCGGTCGGGTGGCCCTGCCGATCGGGCCGGTCGAAATGATGGCCACGCCGGAGGAGCTGATCGTGACGGTGGCAGCCGAGGACGAGGAGGGGCTCGCCCGCGCCCGGCAGATCATCGACGACCACCTCGTCCGGTTCGCCCATCGAGAGCATTTCTCGGAATTGTCCTG
This sequence comes from Limimaricola cinnabarinus, assembly GCF_047631075.1. Classification (NCBI taxonomy): domain Bacteria; kingdom Pseudomonadati; phylum Pseudomonadota; class Alphaproteobacteria; order Rhodobacterales; family Paracoccaceae; genus Limimaricola; species Limimaricola cinnabarinus. Next base: position 23,302 of record NZ_JBLHYX010000008.1, on the reverse strand, counting down.
GCGGGGCTGAGACGGTCCCTTTGGCGACGCGCACCGCCCTCGGTATACGCCGCCGCGTCCCGGCGGTGTCTCGTCACGAGGCCCTCGGTCCCCGGTTCCAAGGCGACGCGCCCGATTCAGTGATCCGGCCCTCCCCATCGCGTTGACTGGTCCCGTAAGGGGCGGTTCTCAGGGTGACCTCGATCATCGCCCTTTCATGCTGCCGCATGTCTGCGGACCGTCGCGAGCGGCGACCTGTCATTCGCGCCATGCCGAACCAATTGGCGACCATTGACCGGAACGGCGGATTCCGATGCAGCGCGGACCCTGCCGCAAGATTGCATAAAAACAGGGTTGCCAGATCGATCCCGGCCTGCCACCAATTCGGCATTGGTTTCTGAATGGGTTTGTGTCGCCAAGGCGCCAGACCTATCCGCAGAGGGAAACGTGCAAGATGGCCGAGCCGCTTCTGGACGTGAAGAACCTGCAGTTCCGCTTTCGGGGACAGGATCAGGACGTGGTGCAGGACGTCTCGTTCCGGGTCGGCCGCAACGAGACGCTGTGCATCGTCGGCGAGAGCGGCTGCGGCAAGAGCGTCACGGCGCTGGCGCTGATGGGCCTCCTGCCCAAGGACGACGTGCGCTTCGGTGGCGGCGAGGTCCGCTTCGACGGCGAAAGCTTCGCGTCGTCCGATCAGGGCCGCATCGCGCAAATGCGCGGCGACCGGATGGCGATGATCTTCCAGGAGCCGATGACCTCGCTCAACCCTGCCTTTCGGATCGGCGACCAGATCGCCGAAGCCGTGGAGCGGCACCGCCAATGCGGGCGCGCGGCGGCGCGGGCACGGGCGCTCGAGATGCTCGCGAAGGTGGGCATTCCCGCGCCGGAGCAACGGCTCGACGAATATCCGCATCAGCTTTCGGGGGGCATGCGGCAGCGGGTGATGATCGCAATGGCGCTGGCCAACGACCCCGAGCTTCTGATCGCCGACGAGCCGACCACCGCGCTCGACGTGACGGTGCAGGCGCAGATCCTCGATCTCATTGCCGAGCTTCAGGCCGAGACCGGCATGGGCACCATCATGATCACCCATGATCTCGGCGTGGTGGCAGAGATCGCGACCGATGTCGCGGTGATGTATGCGGGTCAGGTGGTCGAATACGGGCCTGCCGAAGCGATCTTTAACGACCCGCAGCATCCCTACACCATCGGGCTGATGGCCTCGGTGCCGACACTCACCGGGCCGCGCCGCCGCCTCTCGACGGTACCGGGATCGGTGCCGAGCATCGGGCAGATGCCGGAAGGCTGCCGGTTCTCTTCGCGTTGCCCCTTCGCGGCCCCGGTCTGCGGCACCCGGCCCCCGCTGCGCGACATTACCCCCGGCCACCGCGCCGCCTGCCATTTCGCACCGCTGGAACTGCACCTGGAGCGCAGCGCATGAGCGACGTCCTCCTCAAGGCCGAAGGGCTCAAGAAGCATTTCAACGTCGGCGGCGGCTTCCTGGCCGAAACCAAGGTGGTGCGCGCGGTCGACGGCGTGTCGATCGAGGTGCGGCGCGGCGAGACCTTCGCCATCGTCGGCGAAAGTGGCTGCGGCAAGTCCACGCTGGCGCGGCTCCTGATGCGGCTTCTGGAACCGACCGAGGGCGCGATCGCCTTCGAGGGGCGCGACATCGCGGGCATCCGGGGCCGCGATCTGCGCGAGTTGCGCCGCGACATGCAGTTCGTGTTCCAGGACCCGTTCTCCTCGCTCAACCCACGCATGAGCGTGGGCAAGCTGGTGGGCGAGCCGATCGAGACGCACCGCCCCGAATTGTCGCGCATGCAGCGCCGGGCCGAGGTGGCACGGCTGCTGCGCACGGTCGGCCTGCGCCCCGAGCACGCAGACCGCTACCCGCACGAGTTCTCGGGCGGGCAGCGCCAGCGCATCGGCATCGCCCGCGCGCTCGCCTCGAACCCGCGCCTCGTGATCGGCGACGAACCGGTTTCGGCGCTCGATGTCTCGGTGCAGGCGCAGGTGGTGAACCTGCTGCACGATTTGAAATCCCGGTTCGACATGACGCTGGTGATCATCGCCCACGACCTCGCGGTGATCCGGCACATGAGCGACCGCGTCGCGGTGATGTATCTCGGCCAGGTGGTCGAAAGCGGCCCCACCGACGAGATCTTCGCGCGGCCGCGTCACCCCTACACCATGGCGCTTCTTTCGGCGATCCCCGAGGCCGCGCATGGCCGCGCCAAGACGCGGCTCGCGCTGTCGGGAGAGACCCCGAGTCCGGCGAACCCGCCCTCGGGTTGCCGCTTTCACACCCGCTGCCCCTTCGCACGAGAGGACTGCGCGGCGCGCATCCCCGAACTGCGCCCGGCGGCGGACGAAACCCGCGTCGCCTGCCATTACTGGCAGGAGATCGCGGCCACGCGCCCGTCGGCGGGCCTCACCCCCGCCGACGGGCGCAGCGAAGGCGCGCAAAGACGCTTCGCCCTTTACGAGGCAGCCACGCAGGCACCCGAGAGTAAAACGGCGACCAACGCCGAAGCCTGAACATCGACCGACAGACAGAGGTAAACGCATGACTTTTCGCAAGACCACGCTGCTCGCGGCCCTGCTGAGCGCCACCGCGCTCTCGGCGCAGGCGGCCGATTTCCGTTTCGCGCTTGAAAGCGATCCGGACGTTCTCGATCCAGACCAGTCGCGCACCTTCGTGGGCCGCATCGTCTATACCGCGCTGTGCGACAAGCTGGTGGACATCACGCCCGAGCTCGAGATCGTGCCGCAACTCGCCACCGAGTGGAGCTGGAACGAGGACGGCACCCAGCTCACCATGATGCTACGCGAGGGCGTGACCTTCCATGACGGCACCCCCTTCGACGCCGAGGCCGTGGCCGCCAATATCGAGCGGTCGCAGACCATGGAGGAGAGCCGCCGCAAATCCGAGGTCGCCTCGATCTCCGGCACCGAGGTGCTGGGCTCCCACGAGATCCGCATCGATCTGAGCCAGCCCGACGCCACGCTGCTCGCGCAGTTCGCCGACCGCGCGGGCATGATGGTCTCGCCCACCGCCGCCGAAGAGGCAGGCGCCGATTTCGGTCTGAACCCGGTCTGCTCGGGCCCCTTCAAGTTCGAGGAGCGGGTGGCGCAGGACAAGATCGTGCTGTCGAAATTCGCCGAGTACTGGAACGCGGACGAGATCCACTTCGACACCGTCACCTACCTGCCGATCCCCGACAGCACCGTGCGTCTCGCCAACCTGCAATCGGGCGATGTGGACGCGATCAACCGCCTCGCCGCCACGGATGTGGCGCAGGTGCGCAACGATCCGTCCCTGCAGGTCGAGGAGGCCGTGTCGCTGGGCTATCAGGGCATCACCTTCAATATCGACAACGGCGATCGCGGCGACAACCCGTGGGGCAACGATGCGCGGCTGCGCAAGGCGCTGGAGCTGGCAATCGACCGCAATGCCATCAACCAGGTCGTGTTCGAGGGCACCGCGCCCGCCGGCAACCAGGCCTTCCCGCCGAACTCGCCCTGGTACGACACGAGCATTCCCGTGCCCGAGCGCGACGTAGAGGCGGCCCGCGCGCTTCTGGCCGAGGCGGGCTTCGCCGACGGCATCGATCTCGAGGTGCAGGCGCCCAACTCGCCGGTCAACCTGCAGCTCATGCAGGTGATCCAGTCGATGGCCGCCGAGGCGGGGATCAACATCTCGATCACCTCCAAGGAATTCGCCACCATGCTGTCCGACCAGACGGCGGGCGACTTCACCGCGAGCCAGGTCGGCTGGTCCGGCCGGGTCGATCCGGACGGCAACATCCACCAGTTCATGACCACCGATGCGGGCCTCAACGACGCCAAGTATTCCAATGAGGAGGTCGACCGCCTGCTCGACGAGGCGCGGGTGACCACCGACGAGGCGGCCCGCAAGGAAAGCTACGACGCCGCGGCCAAGATCCTCAACGAGGAGAAGCCCATCGTCTATCTCTACCACGAGACCTGGATCTGGGCGCTGGACGACGACATCGAGGGCTTCGTTCCCTATCCCGACGGCATGTTCCGCCTTTCCGGCGTGACCAAGTCCGAGTGACCTGACCGGCCGCGCCGCCCCTGACGGGCGGCGCGGCCCCGAACCCACCGGGTGCCCCTGATGCTCAGCTTCGTCGCGCGCCGGATCGTCATCGCGATCCCGACCGTCATCCTGATCTCGATCTTCGTCTTCGGCCTGCAGAAGCTGCTGCCGGGCGATCCGATCCTCGCCATGGCGGGAGAGGAACGCGACCCCGAGACCATCGCCTTCCTGCGCGAGAAATACCGCATGAACGACCCGGTCTGGGTTCAGTACCTGACCTGGATCAAGGGGGTGCTGACCGGCGATCTGGGCATCTCGCTGCGCACCAACCAACCGGTGACCGAGCTCATCGCCCAAAAACTCCCCGTCACGATCCAGCTGGCGCTGATGGCGCTGGTGTTCGCGCTGGTCATCGGCATTCCGGCGGGCATCCTGTCGGCTGTCAAGAAAGGCACGATCACCGATTACATCGCCAACGTCGTGGCGCTCTCGGGGCTGTCGATCCCGAACTTCTGGCTCGGCATCATGCTGATCCTTCTGGTCGCGGTGAACTGGCAGGTGCTGCCCGCCTCGGGCTACGTGCCGCCTTCCGAGGATCTGTGGCTGTCGCTCAAGACCATGCTGATGCCGGCCTTCGTGCTGGGCACGGCGCTGGCGGCGACGCTGATGCGCCACACCCGGTCGGCGATGCTCGGCGTGCTGAAATCCGACTATGTGCGCACCGCGCGGGCCAAGGGCCTTGCCGAACGCCGGGTGATCCTCAAGCACGCCTTCCGCAACGCGCTCACCCCGATCGTCACGCTCACGGCGCTTTTGTTCGGCGAGCTGATCGCGGGGGCCGTGCTGACCGAGCAGATCTTCACCATTCCGGGCTTCGGCAAGCTCGTGGTCGATGCTGTGTTCAACCGCGACTACGCGGTGGTTCAGGGCATCGTGCTGGTCACGGCGATGGGCTTCATCGTCATGAACATCCTCGCCGACGCCGCCTATTTCGTCCTGAACCCGCGCCTGAGGAAGCAATGATGGCCCAACCCGCCAGCCCCGCCACGCTCAAGCCACAGGTGATGGCCGACCCGGTGCTGCAAAAGCGCCCCGAGAACCGCGTCTGGAAGAAATTCCGCAGCCACCGATCCGCCGTTCTGGGCGGGCTGCTGGTAGGGTTCTTCGTGCTGATGGCCGTCTTCGCGCCGATCCTGCCGATCCCCGACCCGACCGCCACCGACTGGGGCGCGGTGCGGCAGGCCCCTTCGGCGGCGCATTTGCTCGGCACCGACGAGATCGGCCGCGACGTGCTCTCGCGCCTTGTCTGGGGCGCGCAGGCGTCGCTGATGGCCGGAGTGGTCTCGGTCGGCATCGCGGTCGCCTTCGGCGTGCCTCTGGGCATCCTCGCGGGGTATTTCGGCGGCTGGACGGATGGCATCATCTCGCGCTGTACCGAAGCGCTGCTCGCGGTGCCGTTCCTGATCCTCGCCATCGCGCTTGCCGCCTTTCTCGGGCCGTCGCTCACCAACGCGATGATCGCCATCGGTCTCTCGGCCACGCCGGTCTTCGTGCGGCTGACGCGGGGACAGGTGATCTCGGTCAAGGCCGAGGATTACGTCGAGGGCGCGCATGCGATCGGCTTGTCGACGCCCAGGATCCTGAGCCGCTACATCTTTCCCAACATCCTGCCACCCGTTCTCGTGCAGGCGACGCTGACCATCGCCACCGCGATCATCGCCGAGGCGTCGCTGTCGTTCCTCGGGCTGGGCCAGCAGCCGCCCGCGCCGAGCTGGGGCTCGATGCTCAACACCGCCAAGAATTTCCTGAGCCAGGCGCCCTGGATGGCGATGTGGCCGGGCATCGCGATCTTCCTCGTGGTGCTGGGCTTCAACCTTCTGGGCGACGGGCTGCGCGACGCGCTCGACCCGCGCGAACACTGAATATCAAGAAAAGAGTTGTCCAAATGACCGGTTTCACCACTCGCCCCGAGATCCGCGGCACCTTCGGCGCCGTCACCTCGACCCACTGGATCGCCTCCGCCACCGGCATGGGCATCCTCGAGCGCGGCGGCAACGCTTTCGATGCCGCCGTCGCCACCGGCCTCGTGCTGCAGGTGGTGGAGCCGCATCTCAACGGCCCGGCGGGCGATCTGCCGGTGATCTTCCGGCCCGCCGAGACCGGCAAGGTGGAAGTGATCTGCGGTCAGGGTCCGGCCCCGGCGGGCGCCACGATCGAGCATTACAAGGGGCTGGGCATCGACCTCATTCCCGGCACCGGGCTCTTGGCCACGGTGATCCCCGGCGCCTTCGACGGCTGGATGCTGCTGTTGCGCGACCACGGCACGATGGAGATCGCCGATGTGATGCGCCCGGCCATCGACTATGCGCGCGACGGCCACCCGGTCCTGCCGCGCGTCGCCGCGACGATGCAGGGGCTGGTCGAGTATTTCGAGACCGAATGGCCGACCTCCGCCGCCGTCTGGGCACCGGGCGGCCGCGCGCCGCAGGCGCATGAGCTGTTCCGCAACCCCGACCTTGCCGACACCTATGAGCGGCTGTCGGAGGCCGAGGGCGCGACCCGCGAGGCGCGCATCGACGCCGCCCGCGCGATGTGGGCCGAGGGCTTCGTCGCCGAGGCGGTCGAAGACTATCTCAAGGACGCCGAGGTGCACGACGTCTCGGAGCGCCGCAATCGCGGCGTACTGACCCGCGCCGACATGGCCGGCTGGCGCGCCAGCTACGAGGCGCCGGTCTCGATCGACTACCATGGCTGGACGGTGCACAAGACCGGGCCATGGGGGCAGGGGCCGGTGCTGCTTCAGGCGCTGTCGATCCTCAAGAACTTCGATCTCGCGGCGATGGACCCGAACGGTCCGGACTTCGTGCATACCGTCATCGAGGCGATGAAGCTCGCCTATGCCGACCGCGAGGCCTATTACGGAGACCCCGCGCAGTCCGACATCCCGATGCAAGTGCTGCTCTCGGACGCCTACGGCGCCGAGCGCGCCCGACTGATTTCGGAAACCGCTTCGACCGAGCAGCGCCCGGGCCGGATCGAAGGGTTCGAGCATCAGGCGGATGCCGCGATCGAACGCGCAGCCCGCGATTTCGACCGCAACCCCGACGCCGCGCCGCAGGAGCCGACCATGGCGCACCTGTCGGAAAAGCGCGGCGACACCGTGCATCTCGACGTGATCGACAAATGGGGCAACATGGTCGCCGCGACCCCCTCGGGCGGCTGGCTGCAAAGCTCGCCGGTCATCCCGGGCTTGGGCTTTCCGCTCAATTCCCGCGCCCAGATGTTCTGGCTCGACGAGGGGCTGCCCACCTCGCTCGCGCCGGGCCGCCGACCGCGCACCACGCTGACCCCGACGCTGGCGGAAAAGGACGGGCGCGGTCTCGTCTTCGGCACGCCCGGCGGCGATCAGCAGGACCAGTGGCAGCTCGTGTGGTTTTTGCGTTTCGTGCATCACGGTTTCGACCTGCAGGAGGGGATGGACGCGCCGCTGTTCCATTCGATGCATTTCCAGGGCTCGTTCTACCCGCGCGAGACCAAGCCCGGCGAGATGATGATCGAACCCTCGGTGGGCGAAGAGGTGATCGAGGCGCTGCGCGGGCGCGGTCACAAGGTCACCGTGGCCGAGCCGTGGAGCGTCGGGCGGCTGACGGCGGCGCTGCGCGAGCCCGACGGGCTGCTGCGCGCCGCCGCCACGCCGCGGCTGATGCAGGCCTATGCGGTGGGGCGCTGAGCATGACCTATTCGATCATCGCCCATGACCCCGCCACCGGTGAGATCGGCCTCGCCGTCGCCTCGCGCTTCTTTGCGGCGGGTGCCGCCGTCCCTTACGTCGGCGCGCGCTGCGCCGTCGCCACGCAGGCCTTCGTCAACCCGATCTGGGGCGTCGAAGGGCGCACCCGGCTGGCGGCGGGGGAAAGCGCCGAGGCGGTGCTCGCCGATTTCAAGTCCCGTGATGAGGGCCAAGCGATCCGGCAGTGTCACATGATGGACGCGAAGGGCAATTTCGCAGCGCATACCGGCGCGGATTGCATCGACTGGGCCGGGCATCTGGTGGGTCGGCACCATTCGGTCGCGGGCAACATGCTGGCCGGACCGGGGGTCATCGAGGCGACCTATGCCGCCTATATCAAGGCGCAGGGCTCGATGGCCGAGAGGCTGCTTACGGCAATGGAGGCGGGCGAGGCCGCGGGCGGCGACAAGCGCGGCCGTCAGGCCGCCTGTCTCACCGTGCATCGCGGGCAGGACTACGCCTACCTGTCGCTCAGGGTGGATGACGAAGCCGATCCGCTGGCCGAACTGCGCCGCCTGCTCGACGTGGCGGATGAACGCTACCTGCACGTGGCCGAGGCGATGCCTACCGCCGAGAACTTTTCGGGCCTCACCGATCGCGCGCCGATCGACCACGCCATCGCCGAGGCCGAGGACCGTCGCCGCCTCGAGGGCCGAAGCTCGCGTTCGCGCGCAACCGAAACGGGGTCGTGAGATGGACCTCGGAACGATCCTGACGCTTCTGGCCGTCGCCGTTTCGGCGGGTGTCATGGGCGGCATCCTCGCGGGGCTCTTGGGCGTCGGCGGCGGCATCGTCATCGTGCCTGCGCTCTATTTCGCGCTCTCACTCACCGGCATGGAGCCGGGGCTGACCATGCAGGTGGCGGTCGGCACATCGCTCGCCACCATCGTCTTCACCTCGCTGTCCTCGGCTTGGGGCCATCACAAGAAGGGCGCGATCGACAAGGACCTGCTCAAGCTCTGGGCGCCCTCGATCCTCGTCGGCGTGGTGATCGGCAGCTTCACCGGCGGGCTCATTGATGGGCGCATCCTGATCGGCGTCTTCGCGGTGGTCGCCGCCGTCGTCGCCGCCGACATGATGCTGCGCGGCCGCAAGGGCGAGGTGGTGCCCAAGGGCTTTTCCAAGCCGGCCTGGGCGGGCTTCGGCATCTTCGCCGGGACCGTGTCGTCGATGATGGGGATCGGCGGCGGCACGGTCTGCGTGCCGCTTCTAAACTTCCTCGGCTACGACATCCGCCGCGCCGTCGGCACCTCGGCGGCGATCGGCTTCGTGATCGGGCTGCCGGGTGCCTTGATCTACATGTGGACCGGCCTCGGAGCCGAGGGGCTGCCGCCCTTCTCGGTGGGATACGTCAATCTCGTCGCCGTGGCCGTCATCATCCCCCTCACCACCAGCTTCGCCGGTGTCGGCGTGAAGCTCGCCCATTCGATCCCGCAACGGGCGCTGCGCCTGTCTTTCGGGCTGTTCCTGGCCTTGACCTCGGCGCGGATGATCTGGGATCTTGCCGGGGCGATGGAGCTGGCATGACTCCGGGCGAAGATCAAAAGCTGCTGGACCGGCTGCGCGCCGGGCTGGGCGACGAGAGCCTTCTCGTCAACGGCAAGGTGCTGCCCGAGCGACAGCTCGCCGAGCGGTTCGGCCTCGGTCGGGCGCGGCTCAGGTCGTTGCTCGACGTGCTGGAATCCGAAGGCGCGATCTTCCGGCGGCAGGGTCAGGGCACCTTCGCCGCGCCGCCCCCCGCAGGCGGCGGCATCGAGACCCTCGCGCGGCAGGTCACGCCGCACAATCTCATGGAAGTCCGCATGGAGATCGAGCCGGCGCTGGCGGCGCTCGCCGCGCAGCGCGCCACCTCCGAGGAGCTTTCGGTTCTGGAGCGGTTGATGCAGGCGACGCTGTCGCCCGGCGAGGTGCGCGCCTATGAGACGGCAGACGACATATTCCACTTCAAGATCGCCGAGCTGGCGCACAACCCGCTGTTCCTGACGATCCACCAGTCAATCCGCTCGGTGCGGCGGCATGCGCAATGGACCGTGCGGCGGCGCGAGACCTTTTCGCCCGAGCGGATCGCCGCGCTCGGGCGCCAGCATCAGGACCTCTTTGCCCATATCGCGGGCCGCCGCCCCTCTGAAGCCGCCGCCGAGATGGAGCGGCATCTTCTGGCGGTGTCGAGCACGATGCTGCGGGTCCGGCGTCACGAGGCGGGCGCGGAGGCCGATTAGGCGCAGCGCCGCGCATGTCCGGCCGCGAAGAGGTGGCCGCCACGTCGGGGATGGGCAGCGGGCCGGGCGGCCCTAGCTCTGCGGCATGTCCAGATCCCTCCTCCTCGCCCTCACCCTCCTGCTAACACCGCTGGCGCCGATCCGCGCGCAGGAGACGCCCACCCCGGCACCCCCGCCGCCCATCGCCGTGGAGGATGTCCGCCCCGATGACGAGATCGCCGGACGCCTCGGCGCGATCCTCGAGGCATTGGACCAGGAGGGCATCGGCGTCGGCGTGAGTGCCGGGGTCGTCCGGCTCACCGGCGAGGTGGCCGAGGAGACCGACAGCACAGAGATCGCCGCCATCGCGGAGCGGCTCGACGGCGTGGTCGCGGTGCGCAACGAGATCGAGGCCACCGGCGAGATCGCCGAGCAGCTCAACCCCGCTTTCGAGCGATTTCGCACCCGGATCGCGCAGGCCGTGGCACGGCTGCCGCTCATGCTGCTGGCGCTGGCCGTCTTCGCATCCGTGGTGGGCCTTGGCCTCCTGCTGGCGCGGGCGCGGTTCTGGGACCGGCTCGCGCCCAACACCTTCATCGCCAGTCTCTACCGGCAGGCGGTGCGGGTCGCGATGGGCATTGCCGGGGTGGTCGTGGCGCTCGACATCGCGGGGGCGGCGGCGCTCTTGGGCACGATCCTCGGTGCGGCGGGCCTCGTCGGCCTCGCCATCGGCTTCGCTGTGCGCGACACGGTCGAGAACTTCGTGGCCTCGATCATGCTTAGCCTGCGCCAGCCGTTCCAACCCAACGACCTCGTCGAGATCGAAGGCGACACGGGCCGGGTGATCCGGCTGACCTCGCGCGCGACGATCCTGCTGTCGCTTGACGGCAACCACATCCGCATCCCGAACTCCGTGGTCTTCAAGAGCCGGATCATCAACTACACCCGCAACCCCGAGCGGCGTTTCAGCTTCGACATCGGCATCGACCCCGATGCCGATCTGGAGGCGACGCGGCTTCTGGCACAGCGCAGGCTGACGCAGCTGCCCTTCGTCCTGGCCGAACCGGCGCCCCTGGTCTGGATCGAGGATGTGACCGAATCCGGCGCGATCCTGCGATCCAGTGCTTGGATCGACCAGAACGCCACAGGTTTCGCCACCGCGCGCGGCGACGCGATCCGTTTGGTCAAGGGCGCGATCGAGGCCGCGGGCGTGTCGATCCCCGACACCACCTACCGCATCCGGCTCGAAGGAATGGGGGCCCCGGCGCCGACGCAAGGGCCGAAACCGCAGGCGCCGCGCGAGGCCCGGCCCGAACCCGAAGCCGCCGCCTTCCACCAATCCGAGGAAAAGGCCCTCATCTCGATGGTGCAGGCCGAGCGTGCCCAAGAGGACGACCTTTTGCGCAAGGACGCGCCGCGCGAATAGCCGCGCGTAGCGGGTGCTTAGTCCTTTGGCGGCCGCGCGCGGTCGATCGCCTCGCTGAGCTGGCGCTCGGAAAACGGCTTGCCAAGACGACCCGAGACGAAGGCTTCGCTCCTTTCGGGCAGCTCGCCATAGCCGGTGCACAGAATGATCGGCAGATCCGGCCGCCGGGCCCGCATGGCCTCGGCGAGCCGGGCCCCGGTCATGCCCGGCATGGCCTGATCGGTCAGAACGAGGTCGATGTCGCCCTGCGCTTCGAAGATATCGAGCGCCTCGTCGCCACGTGCAGCCTGCAGCACCTCGTGCCCCAGCTCCTCGAGCATTCCGACCGTCCCCATCAGCACGAGGAAATCATCGTCCACCGCGAGGATCTTCAGCGGTTTCCCGGTCTCGTCCGAACGGTCGGAGGGTGCGGACGCCGATGGGATCTCGGCAGGCGCGGCCGCCGCCACCGGCAACAGGATCTCGGCCGTCGTGCCGCGGCCCGGCGCGCTGCAAAGCCGGAACGCGCCCCCCGACTGTCGCGCCAGCCCGTGCACCATGCTGAGCCCGAGACCGGTGCCCCGGCCGACGCCCTTGGTGGTGAAGAAGGGTTCGGTCGCCTGCGCCAGCGTGGCGGCGTCCATGCCGGGGCCGTCATCGGTCACAGCAAAGCGAACATAGCGGCCCGGCGGGAGTTCGGGGTCGGCATCGCCGTCGCGCGTCTCGCAAGACAGGGTCAGCACGCCCTCTCCCTCCATCGCGTCGCGCGCGTTGACCACTAGGTTGAGCACGGCCATCTCGAACTGGTTGGCGTCGACGAGCGCGGGCGGCACCTCGTCCTCAACGCGGCGGCGCACCTCGATCTCGGGGCCGAGCGAGCTTTCGAGCAGCTGATCCATGCCCGACACGAGGCCGCAGATATCGACCGATGTCGGGGCCAGATCCTGTTTGCGCGCGAAGGCGAGCATGTGCTGCACCAGCTTGGCGCCGCGTTCCGCCCCCGAAAGAGCGTTGTCCAGAAGCGTCGCGGCGCGGGCGTCGGCGGGGTCGAGACGCGTCTGCAACAGGCTCAGGCTCGACTGGATCACCGCCAGCAGGTTGTTGAAGTCATGCGCGACGCCACCCGTGAGCTGGCCCAGCGTCTCGAGCTTGCGCGACTGGGTCAGCGCCGCCTCGGCCAGCCGCAGCTGTTCGTCCCGCCGCCGCCTCTCGTCGAGGTTCCGGCCGGTGGCGAAGATGACGTCGCCGCTGATCACGGCGCTCCAGCCGAACCAGCGCGCCGCGCCGCTGCTGTCGCGCATGCGCATTTCGGCGTCATCGACCGATCCGGTCCGGGACAGCTGCGCGAAGAGGTCATGGGCGACAGCCATGTCCTCCTCGAAGATCAGCGCGTCGAACCTCGCCCCCGTCAGCTCCTCGACCGAGTAGCCGAGCTGGGCCGGCCAGGCATCGCTCAGTTCGAGATAATGTCCGTCGAGCGACACGATGACATGCAGGTCGCGCGAAGCGGACCACAGGTTGCTCCGCTCGGCGCGGCGCAGCTCCAGCTCGGCGGCGCGCTGCTTATCCTCGGTGACGTCTCGCGCGGTGGCATAGACCTTGTTCTCATGCGGCACCGACACCCATGACAGCCAGCGATAGGTGCCATCGGCGCAGCGATAGCGGTTCTCGAAGCGCAGGACCGGCTGATCCCGCTTGACGTTCTCGAAGGCGGCGATGGTGCTCGTCCGGTCATCGGGATGCACCAGCTCCATGAAGGGAATGCGGCACAGTTCGTCCGGCGCGTAGCCCAGCGTCGCGGTGGCGGCCGGGTTCACCTGTTCGAAATGGCCCTCGTGATTTGCCACGACCTGAATGTCGGGCGACACCTCCCAGATGCGGGCGCGAGAGCCGAACTCGGCCCGGATCCGCGCTTCGAGGTCCTTGGCATGCCGCGTGAGCCGGGCTTCGTTCGCCTCGCGCTCGGTGACATCGAGAAACAGCACGCCAAAGCGGTCGGCGGCGATCGGGAAAGCACGGATGTCGTAGGTGCGGCCCAGCTGCGAGACCGGGCCTACGAAGGTGCGCGCGCGCTGGTCGACGGCAACGCGGGCGAAATCCTCGAGCCAGTGCGGCTCGACGTCGGGAATCACTTCCGTGACCTTCTTGCCGACGATGCCCGCCGAGCTCAGTCCCGTCAGCTTGGACCAGGCCTTGTTGACGTGAAGATAGCGCCAGTTGAGGCTGCCGTTTTCGTCCCGAAGCACTTCGGCGATCACGAGACCCTCGTGCAGCTCGTTAAACACTTCGGGCCAGTCGATGCGGGCGGTGGACCCAAGCCCCAAGCCGTTCAGGAAATCATCCGTTTTCATGACCGTTTCATGATCCTTCGCGGCAGGGAGGGTGGCGTTCGGGCGATCCGCGCACGAGGCCGGACCGACGACCGGCAATAGTCCCGAAGCACGCGCACGGCAATCACCCCGCCCATCACGAATGCAACTGGTATGAAAGCGGCGGGGGATCAAGCCGGTCATGCGAGCCGTCGCATGGTGTTTCGCGCGAAAGTTGCATCGGCGCAATGCTCTGCCGCGCTTGTGCCGTGCCCTTGCCAGACCGGTGCAAGCTCTGTGCATTTGCAGAAACTTTACAGTATTTCATAACAGGCGAAAACAAATTTACAAAAAAGAGGCATGGGCTGAGTAGCTTGCCTACATCTTTGCAAAATTCGCTTATGACCCTTCCGAGGAGATTTTGTGCCGCAAGTGCATCGTGCCGTCGGGTAACGGATGGTTCGAAGAGGAGGCCGCGGCGCATCGGAACCGGAGGAGGAGGTTCGGCATGAACACCCAAACAAGGCTCTCGAGCTCTGTCTATCCGCCTGCGCAGGAGGTGGTCGCGCGCGCCCACGTCGATGCGCAGGCCTATGAGCGGATGTATCGCGACAGCGTCGCCGATCCCGACGCCTTCTGGGGCAGGGAGGGCAAGCGGCTCGACTGGATCAAACCCTATTCCACGGTCAGGAATACCGATTTCGCCTTGGGCGGCGTCTCGATCAAGTGGTTCGAGGACGGCACGCTCAACGTCGCGCAGAACTGCATCGACCGGCATCTCGAGACCCGCAGCGAGCAGACCGCGATCATCTGGGAGCCGGACGACCCGGCCGACCCGGCGCAGCACATCACCTATCGCGAGCTGCACCGCGAGGTCAGCCGCCTCGCCAATGTCTTCGAGACCTTGGGCGTGCGCAGGGGCGACCGGGTCGTCATCTACCTGCCGATGATTCCCGAAGCCGCCTATGCGATGCTCGCCTGCGCCCGGATCGGCGCGATCCATTCGGTCGTCTTCGCCGGGTTTTCGCCCGATGCGCTGGGGGCGCGGATCAAAGGCTGCGATGCCAAGCTCGTCATCACCGCCGACGAGGCGCCGCGCGGCGGCCGCAAGACCGCGCTCAAGACCAACACCGATCAGGCGCTTTTGCATTGCAACGACGACGTCAAATGTCTCGTCGTCCGACGCACCGGGGGCCAGACCACCTGGGTCGAGGGCCGCGACTTCGACTATGGCGAGCTGATGGCCGAGGCCGACGACCATTCCGAGGCCGCCGAGATGAACGCGGAAGACCCGCTCTTCATCCTCTACACCTCGGGCTCCACCGGTCAGCCCAAGGGCGTGGTTCACAGCTCCGGCGGCTATCTGCTCTATGCGGCGATGACGCACCAGATCACCTTCGATTATCATGAGGGCGACGTCTACTGGTGCACCGCCGATGTCGGCTGGGTGACAGGGCACAGCTACATCGTCTATGGCCCGCTCGCCAACGGCGCGACCACCGTGATGTTCGAAGGTGTGCCGACATGGCCCGATGCGGGCCGCTTCTGGGAGGTCTGCGCCAAGCACAAGGTCAACCAATTCTACACCGCGCCCACCGCGATCCGGGCGCTGATGGGCCACGGCGCCGCACCGGTCGAGAAGCATGACCTGAGCGCGCTGCGCCTGCTGGGCACGGTGGGGGAGCCGATCAACCCCGAGGCCTGGAACTGGTACAACGAGGTGGTGGGCAAGGGCCGCTGCCCGATCGTCGACACGTGGTGGCAGACCGAGACGGGCGGGCATCTCATCACGCCGCTGCCCGGCGCCACCGCCACCAAGCCCGGCTCGGCCACCAAGCCGTTCTTCGGCGTGCAGCCTGTCGTGCTCGACCCCCAGTCGGGCAAGGTGCTGGAAGCGACCGAGGCCGAGGGCGTGCTTGCCATCGCCGAGAGCTGGCCGGGGCAGATGCGCACCGTCTGGGGCGATCACGAGCGGTTCGAGCAGACCTATTTCTCGCAATATCCGGGCTATTACTTCTCGGGCGATGGCTGCCGACGTGACGCGGATGGCGACTACTGGATCACCGGCCGCGTCGACGACGTGATCAACGTGTCAGGCCACCGCATGGGCACGGCCGAGGTCGAGAGCGCGCTGGTCGCCCATGCCAAGGTCGCCGAGGCCGCCGTGGTCGGCTATCCGCACGAGGTGAAGGGGCAGGGGATCTACTGCTACGTCACGCTGATGAACGGCATCGAGCCCTCCGAGGAACTGCGCAAAGAACTTCGCCAGTGGGTGCGTCAGGAGATCGGACCGATCGCCAGCCCCGACCTGATCCAGTGGGCCCCCGGCCTGCCCAAGACCCGCTCGGGCAAGATCATGCGCCGCATCCTGCGCAAGATCGCCGAGAATGATCACGGCAGCCTCGGCGACACCTCGACGCTCGCGGACCCCTCGGTGGTGGACGAGCTGATCGACAATCGCATGAACCGGGGCTGAGGCCGATGGCGGACAGGGATATCCCCGCGCAGGCGCCCGCTTTCATCCTTCTCGGGCCTCCGGGCGCGGGAAAGGGCACGCAGGCGCGCAAGCTCGAGGAGCGCTTCGGCCTCGTCCAGCTCTCCACCGGCGACCTGCTGCGCGCCGCCGTGGCCCAAGGGACCGAGGCCGGCGCGCGGGCGAAAGAGGTGATGGAGGCGGGCGGGCTCGTCTCGGACGAGATCGTCATCGCCATCCTCGACGATCGTCTCGACCGGCCCGACGTGGCGCGCGGCGTGATCCTCGACGGTTTTCCGCGCACCCCGGCGCAGGCCGAGGCGCTCGACGACCTCTTGGCCCGGCGGGGGCAGTCGGTCTCGGCGGTGATCAGCCTCGAGGTGGACGACGCGGCGATGGTCGAGCGCATCTCGGGCCGCTACACCTGCGCCACCTGCGGCGAGGGCTGGCACGACAGCTTCAAGCGCCCGGAGACACCCGGCATCTGCGACGTCTGCGGCGGCACAGAGTTCAAGCGGCGCGCCGACGACACCGCCGAGACGGTGGCCTCGCGGCTCGCGGCCTACCACGCCGAGACCGCGCCGCTGATCGACCATTACCGCGCCCGGGGCACGCTTGAGCGCGTGCCGGCGATGGGTGCGATCGAAGATATCGCGCAGGCCCTGTCGGAGATCGTCCGGCGGTACGAAACGGCCTGAGCGAAGACCAAGACCGGCGGCCGGAGGAACGCGTGAGGGCCGCCATCCACGCAACGACGGGAGGAGCCCGCATGTCGGATCACACGACACATCCACCAACCACGATGACCAAGGATGACAAGGCCTATTGGTCCGCCAACGTGCGGATCATCACCATCTGCCTCATCATCTGGGCCATCGTTTCCTTTGGCTTCGGCATCATCCTGCGGCCGCTGATCAGCTGGATCGGGATCGGCGGCACCGATCTGGGCTTCTGGTTCGCGCAGCAAGGGTCGATTCTCGTCTTTCTGGCGCTGATCTTTTTCTACGCCTGGCGAATGAACCGGCTCGACCGGCAACACGGCGTCGAGGAGGAATAAGCGCCATGGACCAGTTCACCCTCAACCTGATCTTCGTGGGCGCCTCCTTCGCGCTCTATATCGGCATCGCGATCTGGGCCCGCGCGGGCTCCACGGCGGAGTTCTACGCCGCCGGTCGCGGCGTCCATCCGGTGACCAACGGCATGGCCACCGCGGCCGACTGGATGTCGGCGGCCTCCTTCATCTCGATGGCGGGCCTCATCGCCTTCACCGGCTACGACAACTCCACCTATCTGATGGGCTGGACCGGCGGCTACGTGCTGCTGGCGCTGCTGCTGGCACCCTATCTGCGCAAGTTCGGCAAGTTCACCGTGCCCGAGTTCATCGGCGACCGGTTCTACAGCCCGACCGCGCGGCTCGTGGCCGTGATCAGCCTTCTGGTGGCCTCGCTCACCTATGTGATCGGCCAGATGACCGGCGTCGGCGTGGCCTTCGGCCGCTTTCTCGAAGTGGACAACACCACCGGTCTGCTGATCGGCGCCGTGGTCGTCTTCGCCTATGCGGTGTTCGGCGGCATGAAGGGCGTGACCTACACACAGGTCGCGCAGTACTGCGTGCTGATCGCCGCCTACACGATCCCGGCAGTCTTCATCTCGCTGCAGCTCACCGGCAACCCGATCCCGGCCCTCGGCCTCTTCGCCGATACCGACAGCGGCAGGCCGCTTCTCGAAACGCTCGACCTGATCGTCACCGATCTGGGCTTCAACGCCTATACCGCGCATCACGGCGACACTTTCAACATGCTGCTCTTCACGCTCAGCCTGATGATCGGCACCGCCGGTTTGCCGCATGTGATCATGCGCTTCTTCACCGTGCCCAAGGTCTCGGATGCGCGCTGGTCTGCGGGCTGGACCCTCGTCTTCATCGCGCTGCTCTACCTCACCGCTCCCGCCGTGGGCGCAATGGCGCGGCTCAACATCACGCAGCAGTTCTGGCCCGAGGGCACGAACGCCGAAGCCGTGTCGGTCGAGACGATCGAGAACGATCCGGCATATGACTGGATGGCGACGTGGCAGCAGACCGGCCTTCTGGGCTGGGAAGACAAGAACGGCGATGGCCGGATCCAGTACTACAACGACGCGGCACCCGCGATGCAGGACCGCGCCGCCGAAGCGGGCTGGCAGGGCAACGAGCTTGTCAACTTCAACAACGACATCCTCGTTCTCGCCAACCCCGAGATCGCCAACCTGCCGGGCTGGGTGATCGGCCTCGTCGCCGCCGGTGGCCTCGCCGCTGCGCTGTCGACCGCGGCCGGCCTCCTGCTCGCCATCTCCTCGGCGGTGAGCCATGATCTGGTGAAGGGCCGCTTTGCGCCGAACATCTCGGAAAAGGGCGAGCTTCTGTCGGCGCGCATCGCCATGGCCGCCGCCATCGCCATGGCGACCTATCTGGGCATCAACCCGCCGGGTTTCGCCGCGCAGACCGTGGCGCTCGCCTTCGGCCTCGCCGCCGCGTCGATCTTCCCGGCGCTGATGATGGGCATCTTCTCCAAGCGGGTGAACAACACCGGCGCCGTGGCGGGGATGCTCGTGGGCCTCGGCGTGACGGTGGTCTACATCTTCCTGCACAAGGGCTGGTTCTTCGTTCCGGGCACCAACTCCTTCGACGATGCGGACCCGCTCTTCCTCACGGTGAAGTCGACTTCCTTCGGCGCGGTGGGCGCGGTGCTGAACTTCGCCACGGCGATCTTGATCAGCCGGGCCACGCAAGAGCCGCCGCAGGAGATTCAGGAGCTGGTCGAGAGCGTCCGCATCCCGCGCGGCGCAGGGGCGGCGACCGCCGGCCATTGACTCCGAACGAGGGGCGGCGCCGTTCGCCCCTTGCGAGCCTTGCGTCCCGCGCCCAGCATGGCGCGGGACGATCCTTGTCGGAGGCCGCGATGCCGCAGCCCATTGATGCCTTTCTCGCGCGGCAGCCCCCCTGGGACCGGCTGCCCGATCCGGTGCGCGCCCGGATCGCCGGGCAGGCCCGCCCGATCGAGGTCGCCCGGGGCGAGACGCTCTCGGAGGTCGGCGCGCCGCAGCCCGGCCTGTTCGTCATCCGCTCCGGCGCCGTGACCACCACGGACGCGCGCGGCGCCACCGTGTCGCGTCTCGGCCCCGGCAACAGCTTCGGCGAGCGCGCGCTGCAGCGCGGCGGCACCGCGCTGGTCACCGCCCGCGCCGACGAGGCGAGCGCGCTGCTGCTGATCGGCCCCGATCTTTTCGCCGAGTTGATGCGCGAGCATCGGCTCGTGCGCCGCTTCTTCGACCGCTCCAACCCGCTCGGCGACCGGCCCCGCACCCGCGCCGAGGAGCTGACCTCGACCCGCGTCGCCGATCTCATGGCGACCGACCCGGTGACCTGCGCCCCCGGGACCAGCCTGCGCGCGGCCGCCCGGACGATGCGCGACCGGCGCATCTCGTCGCTCTGCGTGACCGAAGATGGCGAGCTGCGCGGCATCGTCACGCTGCGCGACATGGTGAACAAGGCGCTGGCCGAGGCGCTGCCGCATGACACGCCGGTCGCCCGGGTGATGACCAAAGGCCCCGTCACGCTGCCCTCCACCGCCATCGGATCGGATGTGCTGCACCGGATGATGGAACGCCATCTGGGCCACCTGCCCATCGTCGATGGCGGACGGCTGGTGGGGATGGTCACCCAGACCGACCTCACCCGGTTTCTCGCCTCGACCTCCGCCGGGCTTCTGGGCGACATGGCGCGCGCGGGCGCGCCCGAGGAGCTCGCGTGTGTCACCGCCCGCATCCCCGACCTGCTGGTCCAGCTCACCGCAGCGGGCAACCGCCACGAGGTCGTCACCCGTCTCGTCACCGACATGGCCGACGGCGCGACGCGCCGGCTGATCCGCCTCTTTGAGAAGGCGCATGGCGCGGCGCCCGTCCCCTTCGCCTGGGTCGCCTGCGGCAGCCAAGGCCGGCAGGAGCAGACCGGGATCTCGGATCAGGACAACGCGCTCATTGTCTCGGACGCCGCCACCGATGACGACATGCGCTGGTTCGACGGGCTGGCCCGCTTCGTCTCTGACGGGATGAACGCCGCAGGCTACGTCTACTGCCCCGGCAACATGATGGCCACGAACCCGCGTTGGCGGCAACGCACCGAGGTTTGGGCGGGCTATTTCCGCGATTGGATCGCCCGGCCTTCGAAGGAGGCGCAGATGCTCGCCTCCGTCATGTTCGACCTGCGGGTCATCGCGGGCGAGGAGGGGCTTTTCGCGCCCTTGCACGAGGACACCCTGCGCGCGGCGAGCAGCAATTCGATCTTCACAGCGCACATGGCCTCGAACGCGACCGGCCACGTGCCTCCGCTGAGCCTGCTGCGTGGCTTTGCGACGCTGCGCTCGGGCGAGCATCGCAACCATATCGACCTCAAGCTGAACGGCGTCGTCCCGGTCGTCGATCTCGCCCGGATCTACGCGCTGCAGGGTCGGCTCGCGCCGGTGAACACCCGCGCCCGGCTCGAGGCGGCGGGCGAGGCGGGGGTGATCAGCCTGCATGGCGCGCGCGACCTGATCAACGCCTATGACGTGATCGCCCAGACCCGGATCGAGCATCAGGCCCGCCAGATCAGGCGCGGCGAAGCGCCGGACAACTTCATGCAGCCGAACGAATTGTCGGATTTCGAGCGCGCCCATCTGCGCGATGCCTTCGTGGTCGTCAAAACCATGCAGGCCGCGCTGATGCAGGGGCGGCGCCTGTTGTAACAAGGCCGCGCCACAGTGCGCGGCAGGGAGGAAGTGGGATGTTTCTGGAACTCCTCGGCGTGGTCCTCGCGGGCGTGACCGGCGCTCTCGTCGTCTATGCCGCGAACCGCGCGACCGGCGGACGGCTGCCACGCTGGCTGATGCCCGCCGTTGCGGGGCTGGCGATGATCGCCGCGACGATCAGCCTCGAATACAGCTGGTACGGCCGCACCGTCGCCGCACTGCCCGAGGGGATCGTCGTCGCCGACAAGGTCGAGGAGCGCGCGGCCTTCCGCCCGTGGACCTATCTCGTGCCCTATGTCGACCGCTTCGTCGCCGTGGACAGGACCAGCCTGCGCACCAATCCCGACCGCCCGGACGAACGCATCGCCACCATGTATTTCTTCGGCCGCTGGGCGCCGCTGCGGCGGGTGCCCGTCGCTTTCGACTGCGCCGGAAACCGGCGCGCCGCGCTGGTCGAGGGCGCGGATATCGGCACCAACGGGGCGATCGAGGGCGCGGACTGGACGCAGGCGCCGCCCGACGATCCGCTGCTCCTTGTCGCCTGCGCGGGGGCCTGAGATGCGGCGGCCGGGCCTGCGGGGGCGCATCGCGCTGTTCTTCGCGCTGGCGGGGCTGGGTGGGCTGGCCGCGATCACCGTCGGCCTCACCTTGGGTTACCGGCAATCGGGCGCGGCCCAGGCCTCGCCCTTCGTCACCGCCGGGGTGGTGGCGGCTTTCGGCCTTCTTGGGGTCATCGCCGGGATCTGGCTCCTCTTCGATGAAAACGTGGCGAAGCCGGTCATCGCCCTTGCCGCGCGGCTACGCGCTCATGCGCATGGCGGCACGCAGACGCCGCTCGACCTCGCGAGCGCGCGCTGGCTCGACGATCTGGTGCCTGCCGCCGCCGCCGTCACCCATAGGCTCGGCCGTTCCACACTCGACGCCGCCGAGGCGTTGGCCGAGCGCACCGCCGAGCTTGCCGCCGAGAAGGATCGCCTCGCCGCCGTGCTCACCGGGATGCCGGTCGCGGTCAGCATCATGGGGCCGGGCCACAAGCTTGTCCTCTATGACGGGCAGTCCGCCGACCTGCTGGGGCAGGAGGGGCCGGTGCGGCTCAACGCCTCGATTTTCGAATACCTGCGTCCGGGGCCGATCGAGGCCGCGCTCGACGAGTTGCACCGCCGGGGCGCGCGCCGCGCGCCGCTGGTGGCCGAGACGGTCTCGGGCCGGGTCTGTACCGGCCATATCCGGCTGATGGGCGAGGCCTCGGGCTACATGCTCATGCTCGAGCCGCTCGACCCCGAGGCCGAGCGCCCGCTCACCTACGACTTCGCGCTGCTTGCGGGCCGGGCCGGTGCCGCCGCCCGCGACACGCCGCTGCGCGATCTGAGCTTCGTGGTCTTCGACACCGAGACGACGGGCCTCGATCCGGTCTCGGACGCGATCGTGCAGATCGGCGCGGTGCGCGTGCTCGGCGGCCGGATCGTGCCGGGCGAGGCGTTCGAGACGCTGGTCGATCCCGGCCGCCCGATCCCCGCCGCCGCCGCGCGCGTCCATGGCATCACCACCGACGCGGTCGCCGATGCGCCCGACCCGAGACGCGCGGCCGAGGCCTTCCGCCGCTTTGCCGAAGGCTCGGTCCCCGTGGCACACAATGCCCCTTTCGACATGGCGATGCTGCGCCGCGCCGGGGCCGCGCCGGAGCAGCCGATCCTGGACACGGTGCTGATCTCGGCCGTGGTCTTCGGCGGGCACGAAACACATACGCTCGACGCGCTGACCGAGAGGCTCGGGGTTTCGCTTCTCGAGGCCGATCGCCACACGGCGCTCGGCGACGCGCGCGCGACGGCCGAAGTGCTGGTCCGCCTGCTCGCCATCTGCGAAGGGCGCGGGGCGACCACGCTCGGCCAGTTGATCGACGAGATGACGCGCCACGAGCGCATCGTCAAAGCCCTCGTCGGCGAGGCGGGCTGAGCCCGTCGCAGGCTATGCGCGGCCTTTCTCAAGCGTATTCCGCCCATGTTCCTTGTTCTCTGCCGCTCGGGCGACGATCTGTCATGGCCCGTCGATGGCAGAAGTTGAGGGTCGCGATCCGCAAGGCAGGGCCACACGAATGCAGCCCGTGCGGAGGCTGGCAGGCCCGGTTCACAGGTGGGGATCGATAGGTCCGGAACTCGGCGGGCCCGGCTTACCGATTGAGAAAGTTCGCAAGCCTGTCCCACAGCCTTTCACCCAGGGCCATTCGCACTCGGACATAGGCTCCGTCGTCATGGAGCGCCTCGGCGCCTTTCGGGGTTCGGCGGGTTGCGTTGTATCCGACGGAGATCATCGCGCCGTCGCCGA
>NZ_JBLHYX010000007.1:0-178720 GCF_047631075.1 Limimaricola cinnabarinus | reverse complement strand
CAACGGCATGACGAAGTTGATGACGCCGGTCAGGAACGGCATCGCCATGAAGAAGATCATGATCGTGCCATGGGTCGAAAACAGCTGGCCGAAATGCTCGGGGCTGAGAAAGCCGCCCCCCAGACCCGCCGCCTGCTGCATGCGCATCACCGACGCCTCGGCCAGCGCCCGCGCCAGCATGACGAAGGCGAGCACGACATACATGATGCCGATCTTCTTGTGATCGAGGCTGGTCAGCCAATCACGCCAGAGCGTCCCCCAGAGCCGATGCCGGGTCAGCGCCCAGATGGTGACCAGCGTGCCCAGCACCATGATCCCTGCCGCTCCGCTCGCGATAAGGCCGTTGATGATGCTCGACGCGCTCGGATGCGTCACCATTTCCCAAAACGGCAGGGCATTCCAGTCGAGCCGCCCCAGCGCGGCATCGAGGAGACCGGCGAGCGTCATCGACCGGCTGCCATGTCATGCGGGGCCATCGGGGCCTTGGTGGTCTCCGCCATCACCTGTGCGAAGAGGTCGTCCGGCAGGCCGCCGAACAAGATCTCGTCGCTGGGGCGGTCCAGCGCGTAGGCCAGATCGGAGGCCACGCCCTTTTGTTCCAAGGCGTCCAGCGCCGCCGTATCAAGGGCCGACGCAGTCGCGGCATTTCGCGCCCAACCCTCGAACGCCGCCTCGTCCATCGCAACGGCCTCGAACTTCTGCATGTGAAAGCCCTCGCCGTTGTATTGGGAGTTCTCGCCCCTGAACCGCCCCGGCGCATCCGCCCCGAGATGCAGCCATGTCGACATGCCGCCCATGGCATAGACCTGACTGCCGAGCGCGGGGACGAAGAACGACTGCATCACCGTGGCCGAGGTCAGCTCGATCTCCAACGGCCGCCCCGCTGGAAAGGCCAGCAGATCGACGCTGGCGATGCCGAGATCGGGATAAAGGAACAGCCATTTCCAGTCGTATCCCACGGCCTGCACCCGCAACGAATTGGCATCCGAGGCGAGCGGCGCATAGGGGTCGAGCCGCGTCGTGTTGACCCACAGCAACACCGCGAGAGCCGCCACCACCAGCGCCGGGCCGCCCCACAGGGCGATCTCCCACCCCCGCGAGAAGCCCCATCGCGGCTCGTAATCCGCGCCGCCGCGATCACGGTAGCGCCAGAGCAACCACGGCGTCAGCGTCAGCACAGGCAGCACCACCAGCGCCATCAGAGCCGTGACCTGCCAGAAGTGCGTTCGCTGCTGCGCGGCCACCGGCCCTTGGGGATCGAGGAAGCTTTCGACGCCGCATCCCGACAAGAGCACCAGACCAAGGGTTGCCGCCCCGCACAGCCCCGCTACCCGGCGCGCGGCATGGCGAAGCCATGGCAGTGCGCCGCTCCCGAAGGTGGGCCGCCTTGAGGGGGTGGGACAAGAGCCCGCCCCGGTCCCCTTGGGACTTGATCGATGTCGTTTCATCGCTGCAGGACCTAGAGAGAAAATGGTGACGGGAAAGACCGGCGACGCCACAAGGTAAGCCAGTTACCAAGTCCCCCCTGTGGCCCGCGCGGCGCGTTGATCCGCAGAACCCCACCGGGCCGACCTGCCCGCTCGCGGCCCCGCGAGGACCGGCTGAACCGTTCACAGCCGAACCACGCCTTCAATGCGACATACGGGAGCGATCGCATCTTGGCACGCGCCGCGTTCTCTCCCACTCTGCACCGCGAGGCGGGGCCGCTGGCACCGCGGGGAGAAACACGAGGCACCCATGACACTTACGACCGAAACCGCCGACGCGCTGCGCGCGGTGACGACCGCGACGCTGACCACCATCCTACTCAAGAAGGGGCTGCGCAACGTGTGGATTCGCGGTGCCATGCCGATGCGCGAGGGCGAGACGCGCGTGGTCGGCCCGGCCTTCACCTTCCGCTTCGTGCCCGCGCGCGAGGATCTGGCCACCCCCGCCTCGTGGGGTAGCCCGATCTCGACCCGCGCCGCGATCGAAGAAATGCCCGAGGGCGCGATCGCGGTGATCGACGCCATGGGCATCGTCGATGCCGGTGTGTTCGGCGACATCCTGTGCGCGCGCATGGTCAAGCGCGGGGCGGCGGCGCTCATCACCGACGGGGTGATCCGCGACCGCGCCGGGGTGATGCAGACCGGCCTGCCGATCTGGGCGCGCGGGGCCGCAGCACCACCCTCCGTCGCCGGCCTGACCTTCGTGGGCTGGCAGGAGACGGTAGGCTGCGGCGGCGTCTGCGTGGTGCCGGGCGACGTGATCGTGGCCGATGCCGACGGCGCCGTGGTGATCCCCGCCATGCTGGTCGAGGAGGTCACAGCCGAAGCCATCGAGCAGGAGCGCCTCGAAGGCTGGATCGTCGAGGAGGTCGAGCGCGGCGAGAAGCTGCCCGGCCTCTACCCGATGAACGAGGCCACGAAGGCGCGTTACGCGGCATGGAAGGAGGGCCGGTCATGATTTCGGCCGAGACGCGCGGCGTCTTCGCCATCGCGCCGACGCCGTTCCTGCCAAGCGGCGCGCTCGACATCGCCTCATTGGGGCGGATGACCGAACGCTACCGCGCCTGCGGCGTCGACGGTCTGACGATCCTCGGGATCATGGGCGAGGCGCAAAAGCTCGAACCCGAGGAAAACCTCGCGGTGGTGCGCGAGGTGATCGCCCATGCGAAGGGCCTGCCCGTGGTGGTCGGCATCTCCGCGCCGGGCTTCGCGGCGATGAAGCGGCTCTCGGCGGCGGCGATGGAGATGGGGGCAGCAGGTGTGATGATGACGCCCCCCGCCGCGATGCGCAGCGACGACCAGATCGCGGGCTGGTTCTCGGGGGCCGTGGCGCAAATCGGCGGCGACGTGCCCTTCGTGCTGCAGGATCACCCCACGGCGACCGGGGTGGTCATGTCCAACGCGGTGATCCGCCGCGTCGTGGACGAGAACCCGTCTTGCGTGATGCTCAAGCACGAGGATTGGCCGGGGCTGGAGAAGATCTCGGCGATCAGGCGCTGGCAGGCGGCGGGCGAGATGCGCGCCCTGTCGATCCTGTGCGGCAACGGCGCCCTGTTTCTCGACATGGAGATGGCGCGCGGGGCCGATGGCGCGATGACCGGCTATGCCTTTCCCGAGATGCTGCGCCGCGTGGTCGATCTCTCAGTCAACGACCGCGACGCGGCGCAGGACGTTTACGACGCGCATCTGCCACTTCTGCGCTACGAGCATCAGCCCGGCGTCGGCCTCGCGGTGCGCAAGCACATCCTGGCGCGGCGCGGCTTCATCGCACATGGGGACCTGCGCGCCCCCGGCGCCGGCCCGAGCGAGGCCACGCGCGCCGAGATCGACTACCTGCTGGCGCGGCTCGCGGCTCGCGATCCCGGCTGCGGTCTCTAGGCCTCGTCGTCGTCGTTGCGGCCCTTGTAGCCGGTCGCGACGACGAATTTCTCCGAACTGTCGGAGCGCGAGGCGGGCGGCTTGACGTTCTGCACCTTGTCGAACTTCTTTTTCAAAAGCTGCTGCAGGCTGCCCTCGGCCCCGCCCGCCAGCACCTTTGCAACGAAGGTGCCGCCGGGGCTGAGCACGTCGAAGGCGAAATGGGCAGCGGCCTCGCACAGCGCGATGATCCGGAGGTGGTCGGTCTGCTTGTGGCCCGAGGCCGAGGCGGCCATGTCGGACATCACCACGTCGGCCTCCCCGCCGAGCCATTCCTTGACCTGCAGATCGGCGTCGTCTTCCATGAAGTCGAGCTGGTAGATTTCGACACCCGCGATCGGCTCGACCTCTTGCAGATCGACGCCAAGCACGGTGCCGACCTGTTTGCCCGACTTGGCGCCGAGCGCGTTGACCCGTGCGACGGCCACCTGGCACCAGCCGCCGGGCGCGCAGCCCAGATCGACCACACGCGCGCCGGGCACCAGAAAGCGGAACTTCTCGTCGAGCTCGAGGATCTTGTAGGCGGCGCGGCCCCGGTAGCCCTCGGCCTTGGCGCGCTTCACGTAAGGATCGTTGAGCTGCCGCTCGAGCCAGAGCTTGGAGCTCATTTTGCGGCCGCGCGCGGTCTTGACCTTGACGGTCAGGTCGCGCTGCCCGCGACCGGAGGTGTTTCCGGTGCCCGCGCCGGGCTTCTTGGGGGTCGTGGCCATGCCGAGGTCTCCTGATCAGAGACCCCGACTATGCCAAGCGCACGGGTCAGGGCAAGGCCAAGCGGCATCGCCCGCGGGTTTGAAACGCGGCGGCGTCAGGCCCGCCGACGCCGACGGCCGCCATCGCGCCCGCCCCGGCCCTCGCCCGGAACGCCCGGCGGACGGTTGAAGCGGATCCATTCCGCCCCGGAGGGGTCGTTGTCGGTCAGGAAGTTTGCGGCGCGAATCGCGCTCATCTCGCCGCCCGGCTGGGCGCTGCGCGAGCCGATGCCCATCAGGCGGCAGAAGGTCTCGTCGTCCATCTCGTCCGGCACGATGATCCCGGCCGCTTCCAGCTCGGCCCGCTTCTCGGCGATCTTCGCCATCGGCGTCGGCAGCGCGCAGGGGTTCATGATCGCGCTCGTCATGCCCGAGGCGATCGCCATCGGCAGGAAGGCGTTGTTGATCCCGTGCCGGTTGGGCAGGCCGAAGGAGATGTTCGAGGCGCCGCAGGTGGTGTTGACGCCAAGTTCCTCACGCAGGCGGCGCACGAGGGCGAAGACCTGCAGACCGGCGGTCGCCATCGCGCCGATCGGCATCACCAGCGGGTCGACCACGATGTCATGCGCGGGAATGCCGAAATCGGCCGCGCGCTCGACGATCTTCTTGGCGACGGCAAAGCGCACGTCGGGATCCTCGGAGATGCCGGTGTCGTCGTTCGAGATCGCCACCACCGGCACGTTGTATTTCTTGACCAGCGGCAGGACGAGCTCCAGCCGCTCCTCCTCGCCCGTCACCGAGTTCAACAAGGGCCGCCCCTGCGCCGCCGCGAGACCGGCCTCGAGCGCCGCCGGAACCGAGCTGTCGATGCACAGCGGCACGTCGACGAGCCCCTGCACCAGCTCGATGATCTTGGTCATGAGCGGCGGCTCGGTCTCGTTGGGGTTGGGGTTGGAGTTGTAGACCACGCCCGCGTTCACATCGAGCATCGTCGCCCCGCAGGCGACCTGCGCCATGGCATCCTTTTCCACGGTCGAGAAATCGCCCGCCTCGAGCTCGGCGGCGAGCTTCTTGCGGCCCGTGGGGTTGATCCGCTCGCCGATCACGCAGAACGGCTGATCAAAGCCGATGATCGCGGTTTTCGTTTTCGATTCAACGATCGTTCGGGTCATTCTCAATCCTTGTCATTGGCCGTTCGGCCTGAAATCTCAGCGGGCCGCGCTGTGCTGCACGGGGTGCCGCGCGGCCAGCCAGTCGGCGCTGGCAGCGATGCCGCCAAGCGGGAAAAGATGCGCCTGCTCCAGCCCGAGCCGCGGCTCGGCCGACCGCGCGCTCTCCAGCGCGGCGGCGATCTCGTCGGGCGCATAGGGCACGAGCAAGTGGCTGACGTCCATCGCCCGTTTCTGCAACACTTTCAACGACGGGCCAACCCCGCAGGCCATGGCGTATTTGATCAGCGTCTGAAGCTTGGCCGGCCCCGCGAGGCCGACATGCACCGGCAGGTCGATGCCGGCGGCGCGAATGGTGCGGGCCCAGTCGATCACTGGCGCGGCGTCAAAGACGAACTGCGTGACGAGCGCCATCGCCGCGTCGGAGCGGTTCGCGAAATCCTGTTTCCAGCGCAGCGCGTCGCGCACCACCGCGTCGCAGCCGTCGGCATCGATGTCGCGGTTGCCCTCGGGGTGGCCCGCCACGTGCAGCCGCTCAAAGCCCGCGCGATCGAACTCGCCGCTCTCGAGAAGCTGCATCGAGGAATGGAAATCGCCGCGCGGGGTGGCGATGCCGCCCGCCAGCACCAGCGCCTCCTTGACCCCCGCCTCGCCCTGATAGCGCGCGATCCAGTCGCCAAGCTGGGCGCGGCTCTCGATGCTGCGGGCCGGGAAATGCGGCATCACGGCAAAACCTTCGGCGGCGATGCGTTTCGCCGTCGCCACCATCTCATCAATCGGCGTGCCGTCGATATGGGCGATATAGACGCGCGTACCCGCGGGCAGGAGGGCGGCGAAACTGTCGACCTTGGCCGCGGTGCGCGGCATCACCTCGATCGAGGCGCGGACGGTGAGATCACCACCCCGGGCGGGCGCGGGTTTCGCGCGGCGGAAGGTCAACAGGGACATCAGCACCTCCTTGAGGGCGCGGGTCATTCGCGCCCGTTATTGTCGATCAGCGCCTTGAGACGCGCCGTGTCGTATTCGGCCTCGACCCGCTCGGCCGCGACGCGCGCGGCCTCGTCGGGCTCGCCTTCGATCTCGCCCCACGGCGCCTTGCGCCATTCGGCGAGGTAGTCGTCGGTGCCCGCCGCCCCCGATTTCATCGCCGCGCGGTCGATGGCCTGTTCGAACCGCTCGGAGAGCTGGATCTTGGTGCCGCGCCGACCACGGCCGACGATCACCTGAGCGGGCATGTCGCGCCACAGAACGAGCGTGATTTCGGGCATTGCGGGTCCTTTCCTCGACTTTGCTGATATCGTGCCACGCCGCCCCGACAGGGTCGGAATTCGACATTCTGGCCGCGTGGCGCGACGCCGCTCCTTGTCGCAGGCCGGGGCCACCGCCGCCAGAGCGGCGAATCGCAGAAATCCCCAAGATCGTGATGAGCTACGTTGCGACGGGAGACATCGCGGCGCTTGCGTGACGGCGGCACAGCCCCTACCCTGAACCCAACTCGATATTGGAGGGCGTGTTCATGACGCCCATGCGTCCCGACGGTGCGGGCGTGTTCCCGAAAGCGGTGAGATCCCCCGCGCCAGATCCGGATCAGGCGACGCTCTATGCCGCGCTTGATCTTGGTACAAACAGCTGTCGGATGCTGATTGCCCAACCCAAGGGCAGCCAGTTTCACGTCGTCGACAGCTTTTCAAAGACGGTCCAGCTGGGCCACGGGCTCGAGCAGACGGGCCGGCTTTCGCGCGCCTCGATGAATCGCACCATCGGCGCGATCCGGATCTGTCGGCAAAAGCTGCAGAAGCACGGCGTGACCCGGATGCGGCTCGTCGCGACCGAGGCGTGCCGCCGTGCCAAGAACGGCCGGGCCTTTCTCGCGCAGGTGCAGCGCGACACCGGTCTCAGGCTCGACGTGATCCGCCCCGAAGAAGAAGCGCGGCTCGCGGTGATCTCCTGCGCGCCGCTGGTCTCGACCAAGACCGAGCAGCTTCTCGTCGTCGACATCGGCGGCGGCTCGACCGAGCTTGTCTGGATCGACCTCACCAACGTGCCCAAGCGCGAACGCCCCCGCGCGATCATGCGGTTGCATTCGGGGTTTCATCAGGACCCCGGCCCCTTCGCCGCCGGCAAGGTAGTGGACTGGATCTCGGTGCCCTTGGGGGTGGCGACGCTGCGCGATCAGTTTCAGGACGTGGAGGACGACGCCGCGCGCTTCGCGCTGATGAGCTGGTTCTTCGAGGAGAACCTCGCGGGCTTTGCGCCATCGGCCTCCGAACAGGCGCGCGAGGGCTTTCAGATCATCGGCACCTCGGGCACCGTCACCACCGTCGCCGCGAGCCATCTTGGCCTGAGACGTTACGATCGCAACAAGGTGGACGGTCTGCGCATGACCTCCGACCAGATCGACGCTGTGATCCGCGACTACCTCGCGCTCGGCCCCGAGGGACGGCGCGACGATCCGCGCATCGGCCGCGACCGGCAGGCGCTGATCATGTCCGGCTCGGCGATCCTTCAGGCGCTGATGCGGCTGTGGCCCACCGACCGGCTGTCGGTGGCGGATCGCGGCCTGCGCGAGGGGCTGCTCTATGCCCAGATGAGCGCCGATGGCGTGCTGGAGGACGGGCCTTACTAGGCACGCCGCGGCAAAACGGACGGCGCAAGCGACCCCGGAAGGCCGCCCATAACCTCCTGTTCGGTGACAATCCGCCTTCGGAGCCCGGTGGGACGGTCACCCTTTTGCCCCCCGCGCCACGGGCGTATGTAGGCGCCACAGGGATGAAAGGACTACCATGGATCGCGCCACCCGCATCAACCGGACCATCGGCCAGGACATCGGGGCGAACGCGACCCAAGTCGCGGCCGCGATCAGGCTTCTCGACGAGGGCGCGACGGTCCCCTTCGTCGCGCGCTATCGCAAGGAGGCCACGGGCGGGCTCGATGATGCGCAGCTGCGCCTGCTGGCCGACCGCTTGGGCTATCTACGTGACATGGACGACCGGCGCGACGCGATCCTCAAGTCGATCCGCGAGCAGGACAAGCTCACCGAGGCGCTGGCCCGCGCCATCGATGCGGCCACGACCAAGGTCGAACTCGAAGACATCTACCTGCCCTACAAGCCAAAGCGCCGCACAAAGGCGATGATCGCGCGCGAGAACGGGCTGCAACCGCTGCGCGACGCGATCATGGCGGATCGGAAACGCGACCCTGAAGAACTCGCCAAGTCCTATCTGAGCGAAGCGGTGCCGGAGGTGAAGGAGGCGCTGAACGGCGCGCGTGACATCCTGACCGAGGAGCTGTCGGAGACCGCCGACCTGCTGGGCGACCTGCGCGGCTACCTGCGCCGGGAGGCGCTCGTGACCGCCAAGGTGGTCCCCGGTCAGGAAGAGGCCGGAGCCAAGTTCTCAGACTATTTCAACCATTCCGAGAAGTGGTCGACCATGCCGTCGCACCGCGCCCTCGCCCTGCTTCGCGCGATGAAGGAAGGTGTCATCCGTTTCGACATCGGCCCCGACAAGGAGGTCGGCGAACCCCGCTGCGAGTCCATGGTCGCTGCCCGGCTGCAGCCCTCGGGCGACGGTCCGGGCGACCGATGGCTGCGCGAAGTGGCGAGCTGGGCCTGGCGGGTGAAGCTTTCGACGACGATGATGACGGAACTCGTCGCCGAGCTGCGCGCCCGCGCGCATGAAGGGGCGATCTCGGTCTTCGCGCGCAACCTCAAGGATCTGCTGCTGGCCGCACCGGCTGGCGCCCGACCGACGCTCGGCCTCGATCCGGGCATCCGCACCGGCGTGAAGGCTGCCGTGATCGACGCCACCGGCAAGGTGCTGGCCACCGACACGCTCTACCCGTTCCAGCCGCGCAAGGACGTGCAAGGCGCGCAGGCGGCGATCCTGCGGCTCGTCAAGGCGCATGGGATCGACCTCATCGCCATCGGCAACGGCACCGCCTCGCGCGAGACCGAAAAGCTGGTCGCCGACACCATCGCCCTGCTGCCCGCCGACGCCAAGAAGCCGACCAAAGTGATCGTCAGCGAGGCCGGCGCTTCGGTTTATTCCGCCTCCGAACTGGCGTCCAAGGAGTTCCCCGACCTCGACGTGTCGCTGCGCGGGGCGGTCTCGATCGCCCGGCGGCTTCAGGACCCGCTCGCCGAGCTGGTAAAGATCGAGCCCAAGAGCATCGGCGTCGGCCAGTACCAGCACGACGTCGACCAGCGCCGCCTGTCGAAATCGCTTGAGGCGGTGGTCGAGGACGCAGTGAACGCGGTGGGCGTCGATCTCAACACCGCCTCCGCACCGCTTCTGGCGCATGTCTCCGGCCTCACTCCGGGGCTGGCGGAATCGATCGTCGCCCATCGTGACGCGGCCGGTGCCTTCACCAGCCGCAAGGCGCTCCTGAAGGTCGCGCGTCTTGGCCCCCGCGCCTTCGAGCAATGCGCCGGTTTCCTGCGCATCCGCGACGGGAGCGAGCCGCTCGACGCCTCGGCGGTGCACCCCGAGGCCTACGGCCTGGCGCGCCGGATCATCGCCGATTGCGGCCGTGACCTGCGCGCGCTCCAGTCCGATCCGGCGGCGCTGAAGTCCCTTCGGGCCGAGGCCTATGTCGACGAGAGCTTCGGCCTCCCGACCGTGCGCGACATCCTCTCCGAGTTGGAAAAGCCCGGTCGCGACCCGCGCCCCAGCTTCAAGACGGCGAGCTTTGCCGAAGGCATCGAGCAGATCGGCGATCTGCGCGAGGGCATGGTGCTCGAAGGCACGGTGACCAATGTCGCGGCTTTTGGGGCTTTCGTGGATATCGGCGTGCATCAGGACGGCCTCGTTCATGTGAGCCAGCTCGCCGACCGGTTCGTCAAGGACCCCCACGAAGTGGTGAAGGCCGGTGACGTGGTGAAGGTGCGCGTGACCGAGGTCGACGTGGCCCGCAAGCGCATTGGCCTGACCATGCGCAAGGATGGCGGCGCCTCAGCCAAGGACGACCGCAATGCCCGCGGCGATCGGCGACAGGAGCGGCCCCACGACATTCCGAAGAAGACCGGCACGCCAGCTCGCAAGGATGGCCAGAGGGGCGGCGCGCCTGCGGGCGGCGATCAACCCGGCGCTTTCGGCTCGGCCTTGCTGGAGGCGATGAAGAAGCGCTGAAATCTCTCGCCGCCGCTCGTTCCTTCGGGCGGCGGCCTGCACTGCCTCTCCTTTGGCAAGCGGTTGCGGGGCCTGCCTTACCAGTTTGTCGCTTCTAGCGCTGTCCGACGAGATCGGCAGCGTCGCGCCCGACATCCGAAGCTCACCCCATCGAATTGCCCGTAGCGTCGAACGATACCGGAACCTCTGTTCAGTCCCGTGCAATACGCACGGACCCACACACGATGCAGCTCGTCGAACTAATGTGATATAGGAAGGATATGGTGCACCCGACAGGATTCGAACCTGTGGCCTCTGCCTTCGGAGGGCAGCGCTCTATCCAGCTGAGCTACGGGTGCCAATGGGCGTTCGATAGGCGAAACCGGACGCGGGCGCAACGGCTTTTCGCCGCCGCCCCCGCGTCAATTCGCACTCAGCCGAACAGCTCGTGGCAAAGTTCGAGCGCGTCGACGAGGCGGTCGACCTCGGCCTCGGTGTTGTAGAGGCCGAACGAGGCGCGGCAGGTCGCACCGACGCCCAAATGGTCCATCAGCGGCATCGCGCAATGGGTGCCGGCCCGCACCGCGATGCCCTTCTTGTCGAGCACGGTCGAGATGTCGTGTGCATGCGCGCCGCCCTCGATGGTGAGCGAGAAGATCGCGCCCTTTCCGGCCGAGTTGCCTTGGACATTAAGCCAGTTCAGCCCCTTGAACCGCTCGATCGCCCGATCGCGCAGGCGCCTCTCATGCGCGGCGATGTCGTCCATCCCGACGCCCATCATCCAGTCGAGCGCCACGCCCATGCCGATGGTCGAAACGATGGACGGCGTGCCGGCCTCGAACCGCATCGGCGGTTCGTTATAGGTCACCGTGTCGCGCGTCACCCGATCGATCATGTCGCCGCCGCCCATGAAGGGGCGCATCTCGGCCATGCGTTCGCGCCGCACATAGATCGCGCCCGCGCCCGACGGGCCATAGAGCTTGTGACCGGTGATCGCATAGAAATCGCAGCCGATCGCCTGAACGTCGACCGGCATGTGCACCGCCGCCTGGCTGCCATCGACGAGCACCGGCACGCCGCGGGCGCGCGCACCGTCGCAGATCGCCTTCACGTCGACCACGGTGCCGAGCACGTTGGACATGTGGGTCACGGCCACGAGTTTGGTCTTCGGCCCGATCGCGTCGATCACCGCCTGCGGGTCGAGATCTCCATTGGCGTCCACGTCGACCCATTTGATCACCACGCCCTGCCGCTCGCGCAGGAAATGCCACGGCACGATGTTGGCGTGGTGCTCCATGATCGACAGCACGATCTCGTCGCCCGGCTCCATGCGCGGCATGGCACAGCCATAGGCGACCATGTTGATGCCTTCGGTGGTGCCGGTGTTGAGGATGATCTCCTCGGCGCTGGCGGCATTGAGGAACTTGCGCACCACGTCGCGGGTGCCCTCGTATCTCTCGGTCGAGATGGTCGAGAGCGTGTGCAGTCCGCGATGCACGTTCGAGTATTCCTGCGCATAGCCACGGTTGATCGCGTCGATCACCACCTGCGGCTTTTGCGCCGAGGCGCCGTTGTCGAGATAGACCAGCGGCACGCCATTGATCTCGCGCGACAGGATCGGGAACTGGGCCCGGATCTCTTCGACGTCATACATTGGGCAATCCTCCCTGGGCGGTCAGCCCGGTGAGCGCCAGCAGCAGCGCGAGCGCCGTGCCGATGGCGATGAAGGCAAGAAACAGCGCCACCATGGCCCGGCCGACGCCGCGAAAACCATGCAGCACCTGAATGAAGCGGGCGAGGCACCAGAAGAGCCAGACGAGCCCCGCGAGACCGATCAACCCCGCGACCGGTGGCAGCACGAGGATCAGCACCCCCTGTACCAGCCGCAATACCATGGCCAGCACCTCGAGCCAGACCACGAGCGCCAGCGCCGAGGCGAAGCGCCCGACCCCGCCGAGCATCCGGCCCGTCGCTGTCACACCGCCCGCGAGCAGCACCAGCGACACGCCCAGGAGCGCCGCATAGCCGAAG
The DNA here is from genome assembly GCF_047631075.1 of Limimaricola cinnabarinus. NCBI lineage: Bacteria > Pseudomonadati > Pseudomonadota > Alphaproteobacteria > Rhodobacterales > Paracoccaceae > Limimaricola > Limimaricola cinnabarinus. Next base: position 166,319 of record NZ_JBLHYX010000007.1, on the reverse strand, counting down.
GGCGACAAACCGAAGGAGCCGCCCTCCGCGTCCATCGGCATCATCGGCATCGCGCCTTGGATCAGCGCGGTCAGCACCACGCTCAGGCAGGTGACGAGAACCAGCGCCTGCCATGCGGTGGCCGCGCCCGGAAAGCTGCGCAGCAGCCGCGCCGCCGCGTCGCCGGGCGCGCGCAGGCTCAGCCGCAGGAGATCTGTCAGATAGGTCCACATGATCTCAGCCCCGATGCGCGACGGCGGCGCGCAGGCCCTGCGCCCAGAACCAGAAGAATGCCGCGATCCAGATCGCGCCCACAACATGGGCCGCGGGACCCTGCCCGTTGAGTCCCGTCTGAAGCCCGTAGAGCAGCCCCGCAGGCGTCGCCGCGAGAAAGGCCCAGAACAGCGCAAGCCGGGCAGAGAACGCTTGGATGCGGCGCTTGGCCAAACGCAGCGCGAGCCAGCTCAGCCCCGCCACGGCATAGAAGACCAGCGGCCAGAAGAAGATCCACGCCACTAGCTCGTAGGCGACGAGCTTCGACAACTCCTCGCCGGTCTCATGCGCCACCCGCGCCAGCCGCGGCCATTGCGCCACGAAGATCAGCCCGCAGCCCGCCATCAGGAAGGCAATGGCCCGATCCTCGCGCCGCCCCTGATCGAGCAGGTCGGCCACGACCCGGCGCGGATGGCGCCAGGTCCTCAGAATGTCCGAGGACACCGCCATCTCAGCGGCGCCGCTCGAGCCAGCCCGCGAGCTGCCCGCGCAGCGTCTCGGCGAGATCCTCGTCCTCGATCTCGGCCAGAGCCTCGGCGACGAAAGCCAGAACCAGCAGGTCCTGCGCCTTGTCCTCGGGGATGCCGCGCGACTTCAGGTAGAACAGCGCCGTGTCGTCGATGGCACCCGAGGTCGAGCCGTGGCTGCACTGCACGTCGTCGGCATAGATTTCCAGCTCCGGCTTGGCGAGGAAGTTGGCGTCCTCGTCCAGAAGCAGCGACTGGCTGATCTGGTAGCCATCGGTCTTCTGCGCGCCGGGCTCGACCAGGATCTTGCCCTGGAACACGCCGGTGGCGCCGTTGCGCAGCACCTTCTTGAACACCTGACGGCTTTCGCAGTTCACCGCGTCATGAGTGACGAAGACCGTATCATCGTGGTGGAAATCGCGCCCGTCGCCAAGCGCTGCCCCCGCCACATGCGCCACCGCATCGTCGCCCTTAAGTGTGATGATCACCTCGTTGCGGGTCATCATGCCGTTGAGCGAGAGCGTGAAGCTCTTGAAGGTGCTCTCCTCGCCAAGCCGGGCAAAGACATGTGTGGCCGCCCGGCGCTCATGGTCACGGCCCTGCATGCGGACATGGTGGAACGCGCCGCGATCGGCGATGTCCACTTCCATGCCGGTGTTGAGCCGCGCCGCGCCGACACCGCTTTCGAGCAGCGTCAGCTCGGCGCCGTCCTCTACGCGCACCATGTGGCGCAGCACCGCCTCGGCCCGGTCGTCCGAGCGGCGGTAATCGAGGTGCACCGGCTTCGACACTTTGCCGGTCGCGCGCAGGACGATGCCGTCCTCGGCGAAGGCGGTGTTGAAGATCGCCAGCGGACGGTCGACACGGTTCTGACCCGCGGCCTCAAGAACGCCAAGCAAGCCTTTGATCCAATGGATGTCCTTGGTCACGGCTTCCGAGAAGCGCTCGATCTCGAGGTTCTCCTGCGCGAGGTCGTCGGAGGCCTCGGCGTCGAACACGCCGTCGGTGAAGACGACGTGCAGCACCTCGGTCTCCTCGAAGCCCGGCGCGTCGAGGGCGATCTCGGCGCGCGGCGTCTCGGGGGTCAGGAACTCGGCCGGGTTAGTAAAGCGCCAGTATTCGTCGCGGCGATAGGGCAGCCCCATGCCGACAAGGCGGTTGAGCGCGTCATGCCGCGCCTCTCGCGCCCAAGCCGCGCCGCCTTCGGGGATCGAAAGCCCCGAAAGGCGCGCCTCGGTGGCGTCGGATTTCGCTTTGGGAAGCGCCATTACTGCACCTCGTCCATCAGGTCGGCATAGCCGTTCTTTTCGACCTCGAGCGCCAGCTCGGGGCCCCCGGTCTTCACGATGCGGCCATTGGCCATGATGTGCACCACGTCGGGCGTGATGTGGTCGAGCAGACGCTGGTAGTGCGTGATGACAAGAAACGACCGCCCCTCGTTGCGGAGCGCGTTGACGCCGTCGGAGACGAGCTTCATCGCGTCGACGTCGAGGCCCGAGTCGGTCTCGTCGAGGATGCACATCTTCGGCTCGAGAACCGCCATCTGCAGGATCTCGTTGCGCTTCTTCTCGCCACCCGAGAAGCCGACATTGACGGGACGCTTGAGCATCTCGGCGTCGATCTTCAGGTCCTTGGCCTTCTCGCGCACGATCTTGAGGAACTCGGCCGCCGAGGCCTCCTCTTCGCCGCGTGCCTTGCGCTGCGCGTTATAAGCGGTGCGCAGGAAGGTCATGTTGCCGACGCCCGGAATCTCGACCGGGTACTGGAACGCGAGAAAGAGACCGGCGGCGGCGCGCTCCTCGGGCTCCATGTCCAGAAGATCGATGCCCTCAAGCTCGGCGGAGCCTTCGGTCACTTCGTAGCCGTCGCGTCCCGACAGCACGTAGGAGAGCGTCGATTTGCCCGAGCCGTTCGGCCCCATGATCGCATGCACCTGACCTGCGCCGACCTCGAGGTCGACGCCCTTCAGGATCTGCTTGTCCTCTTCTTCAAGTTTGACCTTCAGGCCACTGATCTTAAGCATTTATTTCTCCTTCCGCATCACTTCCTGCGGGTGAATGTCTCTAGGATCCAGGTCAGGTCGTCTGCCGGGATCGATGTGGGATCGAGGGCGAACTCGGCCATGCGGCCATGCATCGCCACCGGGGCGCCGTAGCGTTCGACCTCGTGGTAGATCGGCCGCCCGGCATAATCGTCGAAGAACAACCGCACCGGACGTGTGATCCGGAACAGCGTGGTCAGAAAGCACGCCGCACGGAACCGCCCATCGACCAGAACCACGTCGGGATGGACGAAATCGTCCCGGTCCCAGACGGTCGTCGGATAGCGGTGAAACCGCCGCCAAGTCGAAGCCTCGTCCGCCGGCTGGCCCCACTTGTTCGTGGGGCCGATATCGCCGTGATGCAGATGCACCGTGGCCTCCGGAGGGCTGGCCTCGAACCAGCGGGTCAGCTCCGCGATATAAGCGCGGTCGCTTTCCACGGCGAAGACGGTCCGACCCGGCAGCAGCGCCGCCATCGCGGTTGAACCGCCAGAGCCGTATTCGAGGATCGTGGTCGCACCCTCATAGGCCGCGCCAAGGGCGCGGGCCTCCGCCTCCGGAAAGGCGAAGTCCGGGGGCGCGACCAGATCCATCAGCCGACCGAGCCTTCGAGCGAGATCGCGACGAGGCTTTGGGCCTCCATGGCGAACTCCATCGGCAGCGCCTGCAGGACCTCCTTGCAGAAGCCGTTGACCACGAGGGCCACCGCCTCCTCTTCGTCCATGCCGCGCTGGCGGCAGTAGAACAGCTGCTCGTCATCGACCTTCGAGGTGGTCGCCTCGTGCTCGACGCGAGACGAGTTGTTCTTGACCTCGATATAGGGGACGGTGTGCGCCCCGCATTTGTCGCCGATCAGAAGGCTGTCGCACTGCGTGTAGTTGCGGCTTTCCTTGGCCTTGGGGTGCATCGAGACGAGGCCGCGATAGGTATTCTGCGCCTGCCCAGCCGAGATGCCCTTGGAGACGATGCGCGACTTGGTGCGCTTGCCCAAATGAACCATCTTGGTGCCGGTGTCGGCCTGCTGGTGGTTGTTGGCGATAGCGATCGAATAGAACTCGCCCTGGCTGTCGTCACCGCGCAGGATGCAGGACGGGTATTTCCACGTCACGGCGGAGCCGGTCTCGACCTGGGTCCACATCACCTTGGCCCGGTCGCCGCGGCAATCGGCCCGCTTGGTGACGAAGTTGTAGATGCCGCCCTTGCCGTCCTCGTCGCCCGGATACCAGTTCTGCACCGTGGAATATTTCACCTCGGCGTCTTCCTCGACGATGATCTCGACCACGGCAGCGTGCAGCTGCGCTACGTCGCGCTTGGGCGCGGTGCAGCCTTCGAGATAGGACACGTAAGAGCCCTTGTCGGCGATGATTAGCGTCCGCTCGAACTGGCCGGTGTTCTCGGCGTTGATGCGGAAATAGGTCGACAACTCCATCGGGCAGCGCACGCCCGGCGGCACGTAGACGAAGGAGCCATCCGAGAAGACGGCCGAGTTCAGCGTGGCGTAGAAGTTGTCGGATTGCGGCACCACGGTGCCGAGATACTTCTTCACCAGCTCGGGATGCTCGCGGATCGCCTCCGAGATCGAGCAGAAGATCACGCCCGCCTTCTTCAGCTCGGCCTGAAAGGTCGTGCCGACCGAAACGCTGTCGAACACGGCGTCCACGGCCACCTTGCGCTCACCATCGGCGGGCATGGCCTCGGCGCCCTCGACACCGGCGAGGATCATCTGCTCTTTCAGCGGAATGCCGAGCTTCTTGTAAGTTTCCAGAAGCTTGGGATCGACCTCGTCGAGCGATTTGGGCTTCACTTCCATGCTCTTGGGGCGGGCATAGTAGAAGATGTCCTGAAAATCGATCGGTGCGTATTTCACCATCGACCAGTTCGGCTCGTCGAGCTGCTCCCAGCGGGCAAAGGCCTGCAGACGCCATTCGGTCATCCACTCGGGCTCTTCGTTCTTTTCCGAGATCAGCTTGACGATGCCGGTGTTCACGCCCTTGGGGGCGTAATCCATCTCGATCTCGGTGTTCCAGCCGTGCTTGTAGGCGCCCGACAGCTTCGCCACGGCATCGACCGTTTCCTGGTCGACGCCTTCCTTGGCTTCGTTGGTCATGTCCTTCTCGAGGATCGCCATGACGGTCTCCTTTTGTCACTCACGCCGCGCGGGCGCGCATTTTCCTGTAGGCCGAACTCCAGGCATCCGCGAAACGCATCACCTGTTCTTCGGTCGTCTCTACTCCGAGCGAGACGCGGATCGCGGATTGCGCGACGTCGCTCTCGTATCCCATGGCGGTCAGCACCCGGCTGGGGCGGACCTTGCCGCTCGAACAGGCCGATCCGGCGGAAATCGCGATGCCGGCGAGGTCCATCGCCATCACCTGCGTCTCGCCCTTCCAGCCAGCGGCGGCAAAGCAGCTCGTGTTGGGCAGGCGTGCAGCGCCCCTGCCGGCAAAGATAAGATCTGGTGCGGCGTTTTCCACCGCCTGCTCCATCCTGTCGCGCAGAGTTTTCACCCGGCTCCAGACGCCCTCTCCGAGGTCGCGCTGCGCCGCGCGGGCCGCCGCCGCCATCCCGGCGATGCCGATCACGTTCTCGGTCCCGGCGCGGCGGCCCATCTCCTGCCCGCCCCCCCTGATCCGCGCGGCAAGATCGGTGCCACGCCTGAGGATCAGCACGCCGACCCCCTTGGGCCCGCCGAACTTGTGGGCCGAGAGGATCGCCATGTCGAGGCCGGACCAGTCGAAGGCGAAGGGCACGCGCCCGAAGCCCTGCGTGATGTCCGACACCGCCAGCCCTTGGGGCAGCGACTGGATCACGCCGGTCTCGGAATTGGCGAGCTGCAGCACCGACCGGGCCGGTTCGGCCACCGTGACACCGCCATCCCCATTGACCGGCAGCGCGTCCGACACCCATGCGGCCACGGCGTCATGTTCGACCGCCGCACCGTCGAGCCCGCGCCCGTCGAGCGCCAGTGCCGCGGCCTCGGTCGCCCCTGATACGAAGACGATGTCGGCCGAGGCCGCGCCCGCCGCTTCGGCGATCTCGGCGCGCGCGCGCTCGATCACGGCCTTGGCGGCGCGGCCCTCGGCGTGGACCGAGGACGGGTTGCCGGTGACGTCCATCGTCGCGATCATCGCCTCGCGGGCCTCCGGCCTGAGCGGCGCGGTGGCGTTGTGGTCGAGGTAGATCCGGCTCATTCGTCCACCACATGAAACAGCGTCGGCACGGCCGGGCACGGGGCGAGCCCGTTGCCGGTCACATCCGACAGGCGGGTCTGGTGCAAAAACACGTAGACATGCGCCGAGAGTCCCTCCCAAAGCCGGTTGGTGAGGGATTGCGCCCTGCTGCCCGACGCGCCGCCCGAGACACCCGCGCCCTTGTGCATCGCGCTGACGGTTTCATCGACCGCGCCGAGGATCTCGGCCACCCGGATCTCGGAGGCGGGCCGCGCGAGGCGGTAGCCGCCGCCCGGACCACGCACGCTGTCGACGAGACCGTCGCGGCGCAGCTTGACGAAGAGCTGTTCGAGATAGGGCAGTGAAATGTCCTGACGCCGGGAGATTTCGCCCAGCGTCACCAGCGCGCCCGGAGGCTGCAGCGCCAGATCGGCCAGCGCCACCATGGCATAACGCCCCTTGGTCGACAGCTTCATGGCTCTCCCGCTCCGTTCCGACGCCCGCGTGGGGCCATTGTGATTGACGCCGCAAGGGGGTCTGGTTAACTCCCCTACAGCCGCTCCGATGCAACCGCCTCCGGAGTTAGAACCGTTCTAAGGTGTCCGATGGTTTCTGTCAAGAAACTGTCACACGCACCGCAGCCGCAAGGGACGTCCATGCCCGAAGTCATCTTCCCCGGCCCCGAGGGCCGGCTCGAAGGCCGCTACCACCCGCAGAAGGACCGCGATGCGCCGATCGCCATCGTGCTGCATCCGCATCCGCAGTTCGGCGGCACGATGAACAACCGGGTCGTCTACAACCTGCATTACGCCTTCTACGAGATGGGCTTCACGGTGCTGCGCTTCAACTTCCGCGGCGTCGGACGGAGCCAGGGCGAATACGACCAGGGTATCGGCGAGCTTTCGGACGCGGCCTCCGCGCTCGATTATCTCCAGTCGATGAACAACAATGCCAAGCATTGCTGGGTCGCCGGCTTTTCCTTCGGCGCGTGGATCGGCATGCAACTCCTGATGCGCCGCCCCGAGATCACCGGCTTCGTGTCGGTCGCGCCGCTGGCCAACATGTACGACTTTTCGTTCCTTGCGCCCTGCCCTTCGTCGGGCCTGATCATCAACGGCTCTGCCGACCGCGTGGCGCCGCCCGCCGATACGGTGGGCCTCGTGAACAAGCTGCACGACCAGAAGGGCATCACCATCACCCACGAGGTGGTCGAGGGCGCCGGACACTTCTTCGAAGACCCGCACATGGACACGCTGATCGGCTCGGTGAAGGGCTATGTCGGCCGTCGCCTGACCGAGAACACCCGCTGATGGGCATCACCGAGGATCTCGCCGACGCGCTCGCGCGCGACGTCATCGCCGCCGCGGAAAAGCTGGGCGATGACGAGGTGATTTCCGAAGTGTCCGAGGCGCTCGGCGCGTCCTCGACGACGACGCAAGAGGCGTTCCTGACGATGGTGCGGGTGCGGCTCGCCGAACAACGCGCGCGGCGGCTTCTCGACGAGAGGCTGCGCCAGGGCAGTCGGAAATGAGCCGCCTCGACGCGCAGCTGGCGTTCCTCGGTGAGGCGGACCGCCTGAAATCGGTGCTGCGCGCGACCTCCCTGCACGACCGGTCACGCCGCGAAAACTCGGCCGAGCATAGCTGGCACGTGATGCTGCACGCGCTCGTCCTCGCAGAGCATGCGGCGCGACCGGTCGACATTTTCCGCGTCATGACAATGCTGCTTCTGCATGATCTGGTGGAGATCGACGCGGGCGACGCGCCGGTTCACGGGGATCACGACCCGGCCGAGCAGGAGGCCAAGGAGCAGGCCGCCGCCGACCGTCTCTTCGGCCTGCTGCCGGTTGATCAGCGCGACGCGATGCGCTTCATTTGGGAAGAGTTCGAGGCCGCCGAAACCGACAACGCCATCTTTGCCAAATCCATCGATCGTGTGCAGCCAGTGCTGTCGAACCTCGCCACCGATGGCGGCACTTGGCCCGAATACAACGTGACGCCCGAGCAGCTGGAAACCCGCGTCGGCGTCAAAGTCGCGCGCGGCGCGCCCGCCGTCTGGTCCGGCCTTCGCTCGCGCATCGACGCGTGGTTCTCCGGGCGCTGAGCCCCTGCCACTCTACTCTCGAAGTACTTGTAACCGCCGCCCCGGTCAGGCGCGCGGCGTCACATCGCGCGCCGACGCCACCGCGTCCCGCTCCAGATGCTCGCGCAGGATCGCCGCGTTGCGCAGGTTGGCCTTGAAGCCGAAATCGATGAGATCGCCGATCACCGGGATCGAGCCCACGACGTAGTCCACGCCCGTGTTCACCGCCATCCGCCCGATCTTGCGGCGCGGCACGCCGAGCTGATGCGCGCGCCACACCAGCCATGCCGAGGGCGCGAGCGAAATCGTGTCGCCGACGCCCGGGATCAACCCGAGCAGGCTGTCATAGCCGAACCGGAACCCGAACAGCTTGAAACGCGCATCCATCAGATGCGCCATGCGGTCGAGCCGGGCCAGCTCCTCGGCATGGCGGATGGGTGCGGCGGTGTCTTTCGGCATGATCTGGCTCCTTTAGCTGCCTCAACACGTGAAACTGCGCGAAGTTCGATCGTATACGAGTGTATGCCGCCTTCCAAACCGGCGCGAGACACGTTATGCCCCGCGACGAGACAGCATAACAAACGCGGAGGCCCCCGTGACCAAGATCAAAGTCGAAAATCCGGTCGTCGAGCTCGACGGCGACGAGATGACCCGGATCATCTGGGACTTCATCAAGCAGAAACTGATCCTGCCCTATCTTGACATCGACCTGAAATATTACGACCTCGGCATCGAGGCACGCGACGAGACCGACGACCAGATCACGGTCGACGCGGCCCACGCGATCCAGAAATACGGCGTCGGCGTCAAATGCGCGACGATCACCCCCGACGAGGCCCGCGTCGAGGAGTTCGGCCTCAAGCGAATGTACCGCTCGCCCAACGGCACGATCCGCAACATCCTCGGCGGCGTCATCTTCCGCGAGCCGATCATCTGCCGCAACGTGCCGCGCCTCGTGCCGGGCTGGACCCAGCCGATCGTCGTCGGCCGTCACGCCTTTGGCGACCAGTACCGCGCCACCGACTTCCGCTTTCCGGGCAAGGGCAAGCTGACGATCAAGTTCGTCGGCGAGGATGGCGAGACCATCGAGAAGGAGGTGTTCGACGCGCCCTCCTCCGGCGTCACCATGGCGATGTACAACCTTGACGATTCGATCCGCGACTTCGCCCGCGCCTCGATGAACTACGGCCTCGCCCGCGGCTGGCCGGTGTATCTGTCGACCAAGAACACGATCCTCAAGGCCTATGACGGCCGCTTCAAGGACCTGTTCCAAGAGGTGTTCGACGCCGAGTTCGCCGAAGACTTCAAGAAGGCCGGCATTACCTATGAGCATCGCCTGATCGACGACATGGTCGCGGCGGCGATGAAGTGGTCTGGCGGCTATGTCTGGGCCTGCAAGAACTACGATGGCGACGTGCAGTCCGACACCGTGGCGCAGGGCTTCGGCAGCTTGGGCCTGATGACCTCGCAACTGATGACCCCGGACGGCAAGATCGTCGAGGCCGAGGCCGCGCATGGCACCGTGACGCGTCACTTCCGCCAGCACCAGAAGGGCGAGCAGACCTCGACCAACTCGATCGCCTCGATCTACGCCTGGACCGGCGGCCTCAAGCACCGTGCCAAGCTCGATGACAACGCGCAGCTCATGACCTTCGCCGAGACGCTCGAGAAGGTCACCGTGCAGGCGGTCGAGGACGGTCACATGACCAAGGACCTCGCGCTGCTCGTCGGGCCCGATCAGAAGTGGCTCACCACCATGGGCTTCCTCGAGAAGATTGACGAGTATCTCAACAAGTCGCTCGCCTGAGCGCCATGCGCTTTCCGCGCAAGTTGATGATGGTGGCGGCGGTCCTGATCGGGGCCGCCGTCCTCGTCTCTGTCGCCCGCGACCGCTGGGGCGGCGAACGCCTTCCCGTGGCCGATGACTGCATCTCGGCCGTGCGCACCAACCGCTGCGACGTCGATCTCGTGGTGCATGCGGGCGATCTGGTCAACGGCCGGCGCATCTGGCTGCGGCCCGACCAGGCGCTGCCGCGTGACGCGCAGCCGCCCTTCCACGCCTGCGAACTGCCGAACCTGCCCGTGCAGATGTCGCATCGGTTCATCCCCGGCGCGCGGGTCTGGGGCTGCGAGCTTCCGCCGCGCCGGCGTGGCGACTGACCCCTAGACAGGTCAGAATGCCTGCCCTATGTGACGGGAATGCGCAGCGTCTCTACCCCCACCCGCCACTCCGTCGTCGAGGACCTCCAGGGCCTCGGCATCGGTGTCTTCGCCTGCTCGATCGGGCTGCATGTCCTGACGCAGGTGGGCCTGATCACCGGCCAGACGGCGGGCATCGCCGTGATCATCTCCTATCTGACAAGCTGGTCCTTCGGCGCGGTGTTCTTCGCGATCAACCTGCCGTTCTACTGGCTGGCCTGGGTGCGGATGGGGCCGGAGTTCACGCTCAAATCGATCATCTCGGTGACGCTGCTCTCGGCCGTGACCGAGTTTCTGCCAGCGCATTTCGAAATCGTGCGCCTCGACACATGGCTCGGCGCGACCGTGTTCGGCGTGCTCACCGGCCTCGGCCTCTTGGGTGTGTTTCGCCACAATGGCAGCCTCGGAGGCTTGGGCATCGTGGCGCTCATCGTGCAGGATCGCCTTGGCTTTCGCGCGGGCTACGTGCAGCTTGGGGCCGACGCGATGATCTTCGCCACAGCCCTGATGCTGTTCGACACGACCACGGTGCTGTGGTCACTTCTGGGCGCGGTGATCCTTAACACGGTGATCGCGTTCAACCACCGCCGAGACCGTTACATCGCCACCTGAGGTGCCGCCCATGCCTTGGATCGTCCTGTTTTTCGCCATCGCATGCGAAACCGTCGCCACCACCGCGCTGCATGCCAGCCAACAGTTCACTCGCCCCGGCCCTGCCGTGGTCGCCGTGCTGGGCTATTGCCTGTCGTTCTACCTGCTGTCGCTGGCACTCGAAGCCATCCCCGTGGGCATCGCATATGCGATCTGGGCGGGCCTCGGGATCGTGCTCATCGCCGCGATCGGCTGGACCCTGTTCGGCCAGAAGCTCGACGCGGCGGCGCTGGTTGGCATGTCGCTGATCCTGTCGGGCATCGTCGTCATCAACGTCTTTTCGGGCAACAACCCGCACTGAGAGCGTCTCGTCGCGCGCATCCCCGCCATGCCGCTGCGCCGCGGCGACAAGGCTGGCCAACCGCGCGATTTTGGTGTAGAGGCGCGCTGACCCCTGAAAGAGTGAATTGAATGGAAATCCGCAACATCGCGATCATCGCGCACGTTGACCATGGCAAGACGACGCTGGTGGACGAGCTCCTGAAACAGTCCGGCGCCTTCCGCGAGAACCAAGCCGTCTCCGAGCGCGCCATGGACAGCAACGACATCGAGCGCGAGCGCGGGATCACCATCCTCGCCAAGGCGACCTCTGTCGAGTGGGGCGACACCCGCATCAACATCGTCGACACCCCCGGTCACGCCGATTTCGGCGGTGAGGTGGAGCGGATCCTGTCGATGGTCGATGGCGTGGTGCTGCTGGTAGACGCTGCCGAAGGCCCGATGCCGCAGACCAAATTCGTGACCTCCAAGGCGCTGGCCCTCGGCTTGCGTCCGATCGTGGTGCTCAACAAGGTCGACAAGCAGGACGCCGAGCCCGACCGTGCGCTCGACGAATGCTTCGACCTCTTCGCCAACCTCGGCGCCGATGAAGATCAGCTCGATTTCCCCGCGATGTACGCCTCCGGCCGCTCCGGCTGGGCCGACATGGAGCTCGATGGGCCGCGCAAGGACCTGACCGCGCTGTTCGACCTGATCGTCAAGCACGTTCCCGCGCCCAAGCAGCAGCAGGCCAAGAACGAGCCCTTCCGCATGCTGGCCACCACGCTGTCGGCCGACCCGTTCCTGGGCCGAATCCTGACCGGCCGCGTCGAGAGCGGTTCGCTGCGCGCCAACGAGACCGTCAAGGCGCTGTCGCGCAAGGGCGACAAGATCGAGCAGTTCCGCGTCTCCAAGATCCTCGCCTTCCGCGGCCTCGGCCAGCAGCCGATCGAGGTCGCCGAGGCCGGTGACATCGTGACGCTGGCAGGCATGTCCAAGGCCACCGTGGCCGACACGATCTGCGACCTTTCGGTCGAGGAGGCGATCCCGGCCCAGCCGATCGATCCGCCGACCATCACCGTGACCTTCGGCATCAACGACAGCCCGCTCGCCGGTCGCGATGGCAAGAAGGTGCAGTCGCGTGTGATCCGCGAGCGGCTCCATAAGGAAGCCGAATCGAACGTCGCGATCCGCATCGACGACACGCCCGGCGGCGAGGCCTTCGAGGTGTCGGGCCGTGGCGAATTGCAGATGGGCGTGCTGATCGAGAACATGCGCCGCGAAGGCTTCGAGCTGTCGATTTCGCGGCCGCAGGTGATCTTCAAGGAAGAAGACGGCGTCCGCATGGAGCCGGTCGAGGAAGTCACCATCGACGTCGATGACGAATACACCGGCGCCGTGGTCGAAAAGCTCACCGGCGCCCGCAAGGGCGAGCTGGCCGAGATGAAGCCCGCGGGCACCGGCAAGACCCGGATCATCGCCTACGTGCCCTCTCGCGGCCTGATCGGCTATCACGGCGAATTCCTGACCGACACGCGCGGCTCGGGCGTTCTCAACCGCATCTTCCACGGCTGGACCCCGCACAAGGGCGCGATCCAAGGCCGTCGTCAGGGCGTGCTGATCTCAATGGAGAACGGCACCGCGGTGGCCTACGCGCTGTGGAACCTCGAGGATCGCGGCAAGATGTTCATCCACCCGCAGGCCCCGGTCTATGAGGGCATGATCATCGGCGAGCACAGCCGTGACAACGATCTCGAAGTGAACCCGCTCAAGGGCAAGAAGCTGACCAACGTGCGGGCCTCGGGCACCGACGAAGCGGTCCGCCTGACGCCGCCCGTCGAGCTGAGCCTCGAGCAGGCGATCGCCTATATCGACGACGACGAGCTGGTCGAAGTGACCCCGCTCGCCGTGCGCATGCGCAAGCGGTTCCTCGACCCGCATGAGCGCAAGCGTCAGGCGCGCGCGAGCTGATCGACGTCACCCGAACATGAAGACGCCCGGTCGAAAGACTGGGCGTTTTTCGTTCCGTCGTGGTTTCAGACCGGCGTGACCGCGTCGCCGAGTTCGACCCATCCCGGCTCGATCACCTCCAGACACCAGCCGCCATGCCCGCGCATCGCGTTATAACCGCCCTCGCCAAGCGCGACCTCCATGCGCGAGCACGGCGCGCAGGGCACCGAAAACCGCAGCAGAGCCGTGCCGACGCGCAGGTCGCGGTGCCGCGCGGCGGTCAGGTTCACACCCGATACGACGATGTTGCGGCGCAGGGTTTCGGGCGCGACCGTCTCCAGCGCCGACAAAGACGCGATGACCGGCAGATGCTCGGATTGGAGGAGCGTCACCGCCCGCTTGCCTGGCCGCGCGTGATCGCCCGCGAGGCCCGAGGCGGTGATCTCCACCCTGGCGAAGGAGAGAAGGCCCGCGCGTCGCGCGGGCCTCGTTCCGATCCACTCGACCCGGCCGGGGCGCGGAAACCGCGAGGTGAGGCTTGCGACCGTCTCCAGCCTCAGATCTCCTCGACGATCACCAGATCGCGCTCGGCCGCGCCGCGCGCAAAGCTCAGCGCCTCCTGATAGGCCGCCGAATGGTAGCAGTCATGCGCCGCCTGAAGGCTCGGGAACCGGGCCACGACATTGCGCGGACGGTCCTTGCCCTCAAGCTGCTCATAAGCGCCACCACGTACCAGAAAGGCGCCGCCGTGATCGGCGATCGCGCCGGTCGCGCGTTTCGCGTATTCCATGTAGGCTGCCTCGTCGGTGACGGTCACATGGGCGATCCAGAGCGCGCTCATGCCACGCCCTCCACGGCCTGCGCCAGCACCGCCTCGGCGGCCTTGATCGCGGCCTCGGCATTGTCGGCGCTCGCCGCGCCGCCCTGCGCCATGTCCGCACGGCCGCCGCCGCCCTTACCGCCAAGCTCGGCCACCGCCGCGCGCAGCAGATCGACCGCCGAGACCTTGTCCTTGAGATCATCGGTGACGCCCGCCGCCACGGCTGCCTTGCCACCGGTCTCGGCAATGAGCAGCACCGCGCCCGAACCGATCTGGCCCTTGATCTGGTCGATCAGCGCCGGAAGATCCTTGCCGGTCACGCCCTTGAGCACCTGGCCCTGAAACTTCACGCCGGCGACCTCGACCGCCTGCGCGCCCGCCCCGCCGGAGCTTCCGCCCATGGCGATGTCGCGCTTGAGCTGCGCCACCTCATTGGCGAGACGGCGGCGCTCTTCGGCCAGCGCCTTCACCCGTTCGAGCACCTCCGACACCGGCGTCTTGAGAACCTGCGCCACCTCCGAAAGGGTCTGGCCCTGCTGTGCGAGATGCTTGAGAGCCTCGCGGCCGGTCAGCGCCTCGATCCGGCGCACGCCCGAGGAGGACGCGCTGTCCGATAGCAGCACGAAAGCCCCGATGTCGCCGGTCTGGCGCACATGGGTGCCGCCGCACAGCTCGATCGAATAGGTCGCCTGATCGGTGCCCTTGCCCGAGCCGTCGAGCCGGCCCATCGACACGACGCGAACCTCGTCGCCGTATTTCTCGCCGAACAGTGCCTGCGCGCCAAGGCCCCGCGCCTCGTCCGGCGTCATCACCCGCGTCTCGACGGGATAGTTCTGCCGGATCATCTCGTTGACCTCGTCCTCGATCTTCTCGATCTCGGCGGGGGTCAGCGCGGCACCGTGGCTGAAGTCGAAGCGGAGCCGGTCATGCGCGTTGAGTGAGCCGCGCTGGGCCACGTGATCGCCCAAGGCCGCGCGCAGCGCCTCATTGAGCAGGTGCGTTGCCGAGTGGTTGGCGCGGATGCCGGTGCGGCGCGTGTGATCGACCTTGAGCTCGGCGCCCTGCCCGCGTTCGACATGCCCCTCGGCCACCTCGCCCACATGGACGAAGAGCCCGGCGATGCGGCGGCAGTCATTGACGCGCACAAGGCCCGTCTCGGTGCGGATCGTGCCGGTGTCGCCGACCTGACCGCCGCTTTCGGCGTAGAACGGCGTCTGGTTCAGCACGACCTGCACCTTGGTGCCGATCTCGGCCTTGTCGATCTGCTCGGCACTGCTCAGCACGGCGAGGATCTGGCCCTCGGCTTCCTCGGTGTCATAGCCGAGGAACTCGGTCGCGCCATGCGTGTCGGCGAGGTCGTACCAATGCGAGGCGTCGGCCACCTCGCCCGAGCCGGACCATGCGGCGCGGGCCTTGGCCTTCTGCTCGGCCATGGCGGCGTCGAAGGCTTCGGTGTCGACGCCGCGGCCCTTCTCGCGCAGCGCGTCCTGCGTGAGGTCGAGCGGGAAGCCGTAGGTGTCATAGAGCTTGAACGCCGCCTGACCGGGCAAAGCCGCCCCTTCGGGCAGGCCCGACAGCTCGTCATCCAAGAGCCGCAGGCCCCGCTCCAGCGTCTGCCGGAACCGGGTCTCCTCGGCGCGCAGCGTCTCTTCGATCAGCGCGCGGGCCTGACCCAGTTCGGGATAGGCCGCGCCCATTTCCTGCACCAGCGCCGGCACCAGACGGTGCATCAGCGGGTCCTTGGCGCCAATCTGGTGGACGTGGCGCATGGCGCGGCGCATGATCCGGCGCAGCACGTAGCCGCGCCCCTCGTTCGAGGGCATCACGCCGTCGGCGATCAGGAAGGAGGTCGAGCGCAGGTGATCGGCCACGACGCGGTGATGCATCTTGGCATCGCCATCGGGATCGGTCGAGGTGGCATGCGCCGAGGCCTCGATCAGCGAACGCATCAGGTCGGTGTCGTAATTGTCGTGCTTGCCCTGCAAGAGCGCGCCGATCCGCTCCAGCCCCATGCCGGTGTCGATCGACTGCTGGTCGAGGTCGCGGCGGGTGCCGTCCTCGAACTGCTCGTATTGCATGAAGACGATGTTCCAGATCTCGATGAACCGGTCGCCATCCTCTTCGGGGCTGCCCGGAGGGCCGCCCCAGATCTCGGGGCCGTGGTCATAGAAGATCTCGGAGCACGGGCCGCAGGGACCGGTCGGCCCCATCATCCAGAAATTGTCCGAGGTCGCGATGCGGATGATCCGCTCGTCGGGCAGGTTTGCGATCTTCTTCCAAAGGTTCGCCGCCTCGTCGTCGGTGTGGAACACCGTAACCAGAAGCTTGTCGGGGTTCAGGCCGAAATCTTTGGTCAGAAGCTCCCACGAATAGCGGATCGCCTCTTCCTTGAAGTAGTCGCCGAAGGAGAAGTTGCCCATCATCTCGAAGAAGGTGTGGTGCCGCGCGGTATAGCCCACATTGTCGAGATCGTTGTGTTTGCCGCCCGCGCGCACGCATTTCTGCGCCGTGGTGGCACGGGTGTAGTCGCGCGTCTCGACCCCGGTGAACAGGTTCTTGAACTGCACCATGCCCGAGTTGGTGAACATCAAGGTGGGGTCGTTGCGGGGCACCAGCGGCGAACTGCGGACCACGGCGTGGTCCTGCCGCTTGTAGAAATCCAGAAAAGTGGAGCGGATATCGGCGAGGCTGGTCATGACGTCTCCTTCGGGTCGCGGCGTAGCCGTCCTATCCCCGGCCTCGCTGCGCGTAAAGTCCCGCGCGCATCAACGCCCGTGGCGGCCCTCTCGAACGCAGGAGGGCCGGAGCTTGCGCCCCGGCCCTCCTGTTTTATGCGGGAGCGGATCACATGTCGACGAGATCGTCGTCGTCGCCACCGCCGTTTCCCGTCTCTTCGGTCATGCCGAATTCGAGACCATGGGCGGCACGGATCTTGTCTTCGATCTCGTTGGCGACGCTCGCGTTCTCCTTGAGGAAGGTCTTGGCGTTCTCGCGGCCCTGACCGATCCGCTGATCGCCATAGGAGAACCACGAGCCGGACTTGTCGACCACGCCGGCCTTCACCCCGAGATCGAGAAGCTCGCCGGTCTTGGAGATGCCCTCGCCATACATGATGTCGAACTCGACCTGCTTGAACGGAGGCGCGACCTTGTTCTTGACGACCTTCACCCGGGTGGCGTTGCCGACGACCTCGTCGCGGTCCTTGATCGCGCCGATGCGTCGGATGTCGAGGCGCACGGAGGCATAGAACTTGAGCGCGTTGCCGCCGGTGGTCGTCTCGGGCGAGCCGAACATGACGCCGATCTTCATCCGGATCTGGTTGATGAAGATGACCATGCAGTTGGAGCGCGAGATCGAACCGGTGAGCTTGCGCATCGCCTGAGACATCAGGCGGGCATGCACGCCGACCGAGCTGTCGCCCATGTCGCCTTCGAGTTCGGACTTCGGCGTCAGTGCCGCGACCGAATCGACCACGACCATCGATACCGCGCCCGAGCGGACCAGCGTGTCGACGATCTCAAGCGCCTGCTCGCCGGTGTCGGGCTGGGAAATCAACAGTTCGTCGAGGTTCACCCCGACCTTCTTG
This sequence comes from Limimaricola cinnabarinus, assembly GCF_047631075.1. NCBI lineage: Bacteria > Pseudomonadati > Pseudomonadota > Alphaproteobacteria > Rhodobacterales > Paracoccaceae > Limimaricola > Limimaricola cinnabarinus. The sequence continues at coordinate 148,843 of NZ_JBLHYX010000007.1, read as the reverse complement.
GCGTATTGCGGATCGAGCGCGTGCTCGGCGTCGACGAAGGCGCAGACGCCGCCCTTCTTCTGCTCCTCGGCGACGGCGTGCAGTGTCAGCGTCGTCTTGCCCGAGCTTTCGGGGCCGTAGATCTCGATGATCCGCCCTTTGGGCAGGCCGCCGATGCCCAGCGCGATGTCGAGACCGAGCGATCCGGTCGAGGTCGCCTCGATGTCGGGAAACTTGTTCTCGCCACCGAGCTTCATGATGGAGCCCTTGCCGAACTGCCGTTCGATCTGGGCCAGGGCGCTGTCGAGCGCCTTCTGCCGGTCTGCCGTGCGCTTGTCGCTCATCTGGAGAAGATCTGCCATTGCCATTGTTCGCAATCCTTATCCCACACCCGCCACATGGCGGCAATCATTGCGTCGTTCATGTCTTGTTCACTACGCTGGATATGAGACCATAAGGAGAACATTGCAAGGGAAACCTGCCCGCAGTTTCCCTCGAGAGCGGTTAATGTAAGGTTACCGAGATCACGTCACGGAGAGCGTCATGCTGGTATTCTGGAAAGAGCGCCTGATCCTGCTGGCGGTGCCCAAGACCGGCACCACGGCACTGGAGGGCGCGCTGGCGCCGCGCGCGCAATTCGTGCTGCGCGACCCGCCGCAGATCAAGCACGCGCCGCTCTATCGCGCCCGTCGCTTCGTGGTGCCGCTGATCGAGGCGGCGGGGGGCGAGGGCTTCGAGACGGTGGCGGCGGTGCGCGAGCCGGTGGACTGGCTCGGCAGCTGGTGGCGATACCGGCAGCGCGACGATCTGGCGGGGCATCCCAATTCGACGCACGGCGTGCCCTTCGAGGAGTTCGTGGACCAGTACGCCCGTGGCAAGCCCGCGCCCTACGCTTCGGTCGGCAGCCAGGCGCGTTTCGTGGGCGACGGAGAGGGCAGCATCGGCGTCGATCACCTGTTCCGCTACGAGGCGATGGAGAGCCTCAAGGGGTTTCTCGAAGAGCGGCTGTCGCTGTCGATCGATCTGCCCCGGCTCAATGTCTCGCCAGAACGTCCGATGGAGCTTCCCGACCACGTCGCCTCCAAGCTGCGGCGCAAGCGCGAGGCCGAGTTCGCGGTCTGGCAGGCGGCGCGCGCCTAGGCCGCCTCCGGCGTCGTGCCCAGCGCGGCGGCGCGTTCGGGGTCCATGCCGCGCTTGAGCGCGCTCTCGCGCACCGCCTCGCGCAGCGCCGGGCTGCGCCGCATCAGCCGCAGGAACCGCGCCTCGTCCAGTTCAAGGAGCACCCCGTGGCTGATCGCGCGCACCTCGACGCGCCGCCTGCGTGGCGAGAGCAGCGCCAGCTGACCGAACATCTCGCCCCGGCCAAGCCGCACCGTCTGGCCCGCGGTTTCGACCTCCACCGCGCCCGAGGCGATGAAGCTGACCGCCCGGGCGGTGGCGTCGCGCTGCTGCAGCACCTCGCCGGCGGCGACGAAGCGCGTGACCAGCGCCTTGGAGAGCCGCTGGCGCACCGCCTCGTCGAGATCGGCGAAGAGCGGGAATTGCTGCACCAGAACGGCCTTTTGCACCGCGAGGTCGAGCTTGGGCCGGGCCTCGGCCTCCATGCGCTGCGCTTCGAGCTGCGCCAGCAGCGTCGCGTGAAGTTCCGGCCCGATCAGCCCGTCCTCGCGCAGCGCCGCGTATTCGCGCTCCTCGATCCGAAGCGCGGTGCGGCGGATGAAGCGGCGCTCCAACTCCTCGGCATAGCCCGGATACTGGAGCCTGAGCCCGTCGAGCGCTTGGGCCACCTGCTCACCGCGCCGTCCGATCAGCTCGTGCAGCAGCTCCGCCACGCGGCGTCCGTGAATGCGGCGGATGCGGCTGTCGATGAAGCCGTCGAGATCGCGCAGCACAAGCCCTTGGGTCAGCAGCAGTTCGAACCGGTCGGAGGTGAGCCCCGCCAGCGGTCCGGAGATGTGCAGCCGGTTGTGCAGGAAGGCCGCAAAGCGCGTCGGCCCGCCCTGCCCGAGGCTTTCGCGGGCGGCGCGCCGATACCCCATGCGCCCGCTGGAGCGGGTCATCTCGATCAGCCGATCGGCTTCGGCCAAGGCCCGCTCGGCCTGCCGGTTGGAAATCGCCCGGTCCCGAAACAATTGAAGAACATGCTCGCGTTCCGCGCCGGCCAGCGCGATCAGGCCCAGCGTGATCCGGTCGCGGTCCGAGATCGCCTCGCCCTCCTCCGCCTTGGCCACCGCCTCGTCGAGCCGCTCGGCAAAGCTCTTGGCCTCCGAGCGGACCGTCTCGCGCGTGAGGCCGTAGTTCTCGGCCGCCTCGCTCACCGACTCGCGCACGGTCTGCAGCGCCACGGCGACGACCTGTCGGGCAAGCGCCGCGTCGAGCGGCGACAGCTTCTCGAGACCCAGCCGCTTGACCAGAGGGCGCAGGGTGACGCCCTGCACGATCAGGGTGAACAGGGTGAAACCGGTGGCGAGGATGCCGGTGAGGCGACGCACCTCCTCGGGCACCCGCAGGCTTTCGGTCACGGCCAGCGCCAGCGCCAGCGTGATCGCGCCGCGCAGGCCGCCCCAGAGGATCGCCATGCGGTAGGGCCGCTCCACCGGGGGCGAGAGGCGAAGGCGGCTCAGCAGCGGCAGCAGCCCCCACAGGATCGCCACCCGTCCGCCCAGCGCGGCCAGCGTGACCACGGCGACGAGGACGAAATCCATGAGCTGCGCGCCATGCAGCAGCCGCGGGATCAGCAGCGCCGCAAGCAGGAAGATGAAGGCCCCGGCCCAATGCGCCAGCAGGTCCCAGACCTCGCGCATGTTGGTCCACGCCACGGGCGAGAGACGACCGGGGGCCGCGAGGTTGAGTGTCAGCCCCGCCCCCACCACTGCGATGACACCCGAGGCGCCGACCAGCTTCTCGGCCACGATATAGGCCAGATAGGGCAGCGCCACGGAGACCGAGATCTGCGCCAGCGGAAACCGCCCCAGCCAGCGCATCAGCCGCACCGCGATCTGCGCCATGATCCAGCCGGTGAGACCGCCCGCGCCCAGAAGCCACGGGAACTGCGCCAGCGCGGCGCCCAGCTCGGGGTTGGGCACGCCGCGCATCACGAAACCCATGAACAGGCCGAACAGCGCGATGGCGGCGGCGTCGTTCAGGAGGCTCTCGCCCTCGATGATCCGGCTCAGCCGGCGTGGTGCGGCGAGGTTGCGAAAGATCGAGACCACGGCCGAGGGGTCGGTGGTCGACACGATCGAGCCGATCAGAAGGCACGCCATCAGCGGCAGCACGCCCGTCAGGAACAGCGCGTAGCCGACCGAAAAGGTCGCCACCACGACTGCCACGATGGCGAGCGTCAGGATCGGCACCCAGTCGTCGATCATCCGCCGCAGGTTCACCCCCAGCGTCACCTGGAACAGCAGCGTCGGCAGGAACACGTAAAGGAACACGTTCGAGCGGATCGGCAGGTTCAGGATCGCCTCGGCCACCGGGTTCAGCGCATCGGTGATCTGCGTGTTGAGAAAGAACGTGGCCCCCGCGCCCGCCATGAGGCCGAAAGCCGCGAGGATCACGTTGAACGGCAGCCGCAACCGCGCGGCGAGCGGCTCTCCCAAACCGATCAGCAGGAAGAACGAGGCGAGGATGACGGTGGCGATGACGATGTCCATGCCTCCTGCGATACAGCCTTGTCGCGGCGCGGGAAATGGCTTGCGCGCGCGGATCGGCGGCGAAACGTCGCGCCGCCCGAGGGTCTCTTCCGACCGGTCAGGAAACCTGACCGCGCATCTTGCCAGACCGCTGCCGCTGAGGCAGGCTCACCACCGGAACGGCGGCCGGGGAGAGCCGTCGCAACGGGAGGAATTCATGACCATCACCACCATTCTCAAGGGGGCGGCGGCGAGCGCCGCGCTCGTGACCGCGCCGCTGGCCGCAAACGCGCAGGAGTTCATCAACGTGCTGACGGGCGGCACCTCGGGCGTCTACTACCCGCTCGGCGTCGGCCTCTCGAACATCTATGGCGAGAACATCGAAGGCGCGCGCACGCAGGTGCAGTCGACCAAGGCGAGCGTCGAGAACATGAACCTGTTGCAGGACGGGCGCGGCGAGCTGGCCTTCGCGCTCGGTGACACGGTGGCGATGGCCTGGGAAGGCAACGCGGATGCGGGCTTCACCGCGCCGCTCGACCAGATCCGCGGCATCGCCGCGATCTATCCCAACTACATCCAGATCGTCGCTTCCGCCGAGAGCGGCATCACCAGCTTCGAAGAGCTCAAGGGCAAGGGCCTGTCGGTCGGCGCGCCGGCTTCGGGCACCGAGCTCAACGCCCGCGCCATCTTCGGCGCGATGGAGATGAGCTACGACGATCTGGGCAAGACCGAGTACCTGCCCTTCGCGGAATCGGTCGAGCTGATCAAGAACCGCCAGCTCGACGGCACGCTGCAATCGGCGGGCCTCGGCGTCGCCTCGATCCGCGACCTCGCCTCCTCGATCGACATCAACGTGGTGGCGATCCCGGCCGAGACCGCCGAGGCGCTGGGCGCGCCCTATGTCGCCGCGACCATCCCGGCGGGCACCTACGACGGTCAGGAGGAGGACGTGTCCACCGTGGCGGTGTCGAACTTCCTCGTCACCCATGCGGGCGTCTCCGACGATCTCGCCTACGAGATGACGCGCCTGCTCTACGAGAACCTCGACACGCTCGAGGCCAACCACATGGCCGCCGCCGACATCAAGATCGAGAACGCGCTGAACGGCATGCCGATCCCGCTGCATCCGGGCGCGGAGCGCTACTACCGCGAGCAGGGCATGATCGACTGATCGGATTTCGGCCCCCCATAGGGGTCGATCCCGCCCCGAGCGCGCCCCGTCCTCCCGCCGGAAGACGGGGCGTTTTGCCCTGACAGCCCCGAAAGCCCGCGCCATGACCACCCATCCAGACCCGCTCACCGACATTCCCGCCGAGGCCGGAGGCCCCGATCACCACATCTCGGCCTTTCCGCCGGGGACCACGGGGCATTGGCTGTTCTGGATCGCGGTCGCCTTCTCGACCTTCCAGATCGTCACCGCCGCACATCTCGTCGATCTGCCGAGCCAGGTGACGCGGGCGCTGCATGTGGGCTTCCTGATGCTGATGACCTTTCCCCTCGTCGCCGCCGCGCGCGGACGCGGTACGGGGTGGAAGACCGTCGCATGGGCCTTCGCCGCCGCGGGCGTCGCGGTCGCGCTCTACCAGTGGTGGCAGTACCAGCCGCTGATCATGCGCGCGGGCCGACCGCTGCCGATGGACCTCGCGATCGGCGTCACGGCCCTCGTCACGGTCTTCGCGGCCGCTTGGGTGCTGATGGGCCCGGCGCTGCCGATCATCTCGGGCACCTTTCTGGCCTACACGCTGCTGGGACAGTACCTGCCGCCGCCGCTGATCCATCGCGGCTATGATTTCGAGCAGGTGATCGACCACATGGCCTTCGGCACCGAGGGCATCTACGGCATCCCGATCTACGTGTCCTCGACCTACATCTTCCTGTTCATCCTGTTCGGCGCCTTTCTCGAAAAGGCCGGGATGATCCGGCTCTTCACCGATGTCGCGCTCGGGCTGTTCGGCCACAAGCAGGGCGGCGCCGCCAAGGTCGCGGTGGTCTCCTCCGGCCTCATGGGCACGATCTCGGGCTCGGGCGTGGCCAACGTCGTCACGACGGGACAGTTCACGATCCCGCTGATGAAGCGCTTCGGCTACCGCGCGGCCTTTGCCGGCGGGGTCGAGAGCACCGCCTCCATGGGCGGGCAGATCATGCCCCCCGTGATGGGCGCCGTGGCCTTCATCATGGCCGAGACGCTGGGCGTCGAATACGTGGAGGTGGTCAAGGCCGCCATCGTGCCCGCGATCCTTTACTTCCTCTCGGCCTTCTGGATGGTGCATCTGGAGGCCGGAAAGCACGGGCTGCGTGGGTTGTCCAAGGCCGAGCTGCCCTCGGCGCTGGGCGCGCTCCGTGAAAACTGGATGCTGATCGTCCCTCTGGGCATCTTGGTTTACCTTTTGTTCACCGGCTACACGCCACTGTTTGCCGGCACGGTCGGGCTCGGCCTTACCGTCCTTCTGATCCTCGGTGGCTCCATCGCGCTTGGCTTGCCCAGCGCCGTGCTGCGCGCCATTGTCTGGGTTGGCCTCGGTCTCGTCGCCGCCGCCTTCCTGCAATGGGGCATCGAGGTGCTGGTGGTCGCGATCGCGGCGCTCGTCGCGGTCAGCGTCTTTTTCAAGGGCGGGCGCGAAACCCTGCTCCTGTGCCGCGACAGCCTCGCCGACGGCGCGCGCACCGCCCTCCCCGTGGGAGTGGCCTGCGCGCTGGTGGGCGTGATCATCGGCGCGATGACCCTCACGGGGGCGGCCAACACCTTTGGCCAGTTCATCGTCGCGGTGGGCCAGAACAACCTGTTTCTGAGCCTCGTGCTGACCATGATCACCTGCCTGCTGCTCGGTATGGGCATCCCGACCATCCCTAACTACATCATCACCTCTTCGATCGCGGGGCCGGCGCTGCTGGAGCTGGGCGTGCCGTTGATCGTCAGCCACATGTTCGTGTTCTATTTCGGCATTCTCGCCGATCTTACACCCCCCGTGGCGCTGGCCTGCTTTGCCGCGGCCCCCATTGCCCGCGAAAGCGGCCTCAGGATATCGATCGAGGCGATCAAGGTCGCGGCGGCGGGCTTCGTGATTCCGTTCATGGCGGTCTATTCGCCGGCGCTGATGTTGCAGGCGGGCGGCCCGCTGGCCGAGGCGATCGGCTACTGGCCCGCCGTGGCTTGGATCATCACCAAGTCGCTGCTCTCGATCGGGCTGTGGGGCACGGCCGTCATCGGCTGGGTCGGACGGCCCCTGCCCGCATGGCTGCGCGCGCTCGCCATGATCGCGGCCTTCACGCTGGTCGCCGCCTGGCCCGTCACCGATTGGATCGGCCTCGCCCTCGCCCTCCTCGTGGCGCTGCTGATCCGCCGTCGCCCCGTCCCGGCCGCGGCATGAGCGCCTGCCTGATGATCGCGGGCGCGGCGCTGAGCCTCACCACCGGAGGGTTCGACCTCGGCTGGACACATTCGGTCGAAAAGACCGAATGGCGCGAGCGATGGCGCGTTGAAGACGGCGCGCTGCATCTCGAACAGGCCCGGGTGCGCGGCTCGGGCGCGGGGATGGAGCCCGGCCCGACGGCCCGGCTCGAGGAGGGTTGGTGGGTCTGGGAGCCGAGCCTCAGCGTCCCCGCTCTCGACCTCGCGGCCTCGGGCGCCACGGGCGCGGGATGGACGCTATGTGCCGATGGGCAGTGTCGCGAAATTGGCACGCAATCGGGCAAGGCGCTCCACCTCACGCCCTGTTGAGGGACCCTGACGCGGAAAGGCTGGTTGAGTTGGCGGAAGGTCGCCCATGCGGTGCCGCTTTTTCGCCCGGCTGCGAACGCCCTGCACGAGCAGGCTTGAAGAATCGCAACCGCCGGAGTGAAGCAGCGCCCAGATTGGCGGCTTCGTGAAGGCCGCAGACAAGGAACGTGACATGCCGAGCAATATCCCGTCCAAGGACGCACCGTCCCAACCGCGCCAAGGCGCGCAGCAACCCCCTTCGAAACCCATCTTCCGCGATTTCGCGGCGATCTGAGCCGCGCCCTTTCGCGCTCCGGCGCGGCGGGATAGAACATGTCGGACCGCCTCCCTGACGGAGCTATTCGATGCGTTACAACCGCCGCGCCGCCCTCGCGGGCTTTTTGGCCCTCGCCGCCTGCGGACGCAGGCAACCGGCGCCCCCCGACCTTTATCCGAACGAGAGTTCGCAGCTGCGCCAGCTCATCAATGGTTATGCCGACGCCTACAAGGTGCCGCGCGATCTCGTGCACCGCGTGGTGCAGCGCGAAAGCTCCTACAACCCGCGTGCGCGCAACGGCTCGTATTACGGTCTGATGCAGATCAGCCCGCAGACCGCGCGCACCATGGGCCATCGCGGTGCCCCGTCCGAGCTTCTCGATGCCGAAACCAACCTGCGCTACGCTGTGCGCTACCTGCGCGGCGCGTGGATCGTGTCGAACGGCAACCGTGACAAGGCGGTGAAGTGGTATTCGCAGGGCTACTACTACGAAGCGCGCAACCGCTGCCTCCTAGTCGAGACCGGCCTGCGCGACAGCGAAGTGAAGTGTTGATCCGGTGAGCGTAAGCGACCCCGACCGGCTGCGCGAGATCGTGGCCGAGATCTGCGACCATATGGCCGGGCAGACCGACCGCGGCGCGGTGGCGGATTACATCCCCGAATTGGCGCGCGTCGATCCCGGTCGTTTCGCGCTCACGCTTGTTACCCATGAGGGCGAGGTGATCGCAGGCGGCGACGCCGACACCCCGTTTTCGATCCAGAGCGTGTCCAAGGTCTTTGCCCTCGCCGTGGCACTAGGCCGGATCGGCGACGCGCTCTGGAGCCGCGTGGGCCGCGAGCCGTCGGGCGATCCGTTCAACTCCATCGTGCAGTTGGAACATGAACGGGGCATCCCGCGGAACCCCTTCATCAACGCCGGCGCCATCGCCGTGACCGACGCGATCCTCGCGCGGTCCGAACCGCGCGAGGCGCTGGGCCAGATCCTGCAATTCGTGCGCTACCTCGCGGGCGACGACGACATCGCCATCGACCCGGCGGTGGCCAAATCCGAAACCGCCACAGGTTGGCGCAACGCGGCGCTGGCCAATTTCATGCGCGGCTTCGGCACGATCGAGCGGCACCCCGACAAGACGCTCGGCACCTATTTCCACCAATGCGCCATCGCCATGACCACGACCCAACTGGCCCATGCGGGACGCTTTCTTGCCTTTGACGGCGCATTGTCGCCCGGCGGATCGCGCGCCATCGCCCCGCGCATGGCGCGTCAGATCAACGCATTGATGCTCACTTGCGGGCATTACGACGGCTCGGGCGAATTCGCCTTCCGCGTCGGTCTTCCGGGCAAGAGCGGCGTCGGCGGCGGCATCCTCGCCGTGGCGCCGGGGCGCGCCTCGATCGGGGCATGGTCGCCGGGGCTCAACGCGGTGGGCAACTCGCATCTCGCCTCGATGGCGCTGGAGATGCTGGCCGATCGCACCGGCTGGTCGGTCTTCGCGCCCAAATAGACGTCCAGACCACGCCGCTCGACGCAAAAAGGCCCGCGCTGTCGCACGGGCCTTTCATCGGGGTCACGAGGACCGGCTTCAGCCGACCAGTTCGAGGCCCGAGAAGAAGAACGCGATTTCTTCGGCGGCGGCATCGGGCGCGTCCGAGCCGTGCACCGAGTTCTCGCCGACCGACTCGGCGAACTCGGCGCGGATGGTGCCGGGGGCGGCATCGGCGGGGTTGGTCGCGCCCATGACTTCACGGTTCTTGGCGATCGCGCCTTCGCCTTCGAGCACCTGCACGACGACCGGGCCGGAGGCCATGAATTCGGTCAGTTCGCCGAAGAAGGGACGCTCGGCATGCACGGCATAGAACTTGCCGGCCTGCTCCTTGGTGAGCAGGATGCGCTTGGAAGCGACGATGCGCAGGCCCGCCTCTTCGAACTTGGCGGCGATCTTGCCGGTCAGGTTGCGCTTGGTGGCGTCGGGCTTGATGATCGAGAGCGTGCGTTCGGTGGCCATGATGTCCCTCATTTGAACAGGTTGCAGCAGGGGGCGCACGCGGCGACCCCGGTCGGGCTGCGCCCTAGCACGGGCACCGCGCCCTGAAAAGCCGCGACATCGCGCCATGCGCCTCGCGCCGCAGGCCACACCGCGCCCGATCGCCGATCCGGGTCGCCGCCCGTTGACGCGCCGCCCGGCTTCGGGCAAGGCGCTGCCATGTTGCGCATCACAGACATCTCATACTCCGTCGAGGGCCGACCGCTCCTCGAACACACCTCCGCCGTGATCCCGGCCGGCCACAAGGTCGGCGTGGTGGGTCGCAACGGCACGGGCAAATCGACGCTGTTCAAGCTGATCCGGGGCGAGCTGACGCTCGACACCGGCGAGATCGAGCTGCCGCGCGGCGCCCGCATCGGCGGCGTGGCCCAGGAGGTCCCTAGCAACGAGGTCTCGCTGATCGACACCGTGCTGGCCGCCGACACCGAGCGCGCGGCGCTTCTGGCCGAGGAGGCGACCGATCCCGCCCGGATCGCCGAGGTGCAGATGCGCCTCGCCGATATCGACGCGTGGTCGGCCGAGGCCCGCGCCGCGACGATCCTCAAGGGTCTGGGCTTCACCCATGAAGAACAGCTTATGCCCTGCTCGGCCTTTTCGGGCGGTTGGCGGATGCGCGTGGCGCTGGCCGCCGTGCTCTTTGCCGAGCCTGACCTGTTGCTCCTTGACGAGCCGACCAACTATCTCGACCTCGAAGGCGCGCTCTGGCTCGAGAGCTACCTCGTGAAATATCCGCACACGGTGCTGATCGTCAGCCACGACCGCGAGCTTCTGAACCGCTCGGTCGGCGGCATTCTGCATCTGGAAAACCGCACGCTCACCTACTGGTCGGGCAATTACGACCAGTTCGCCAAGAGCCGCGCCGCCCAACGCGCCGTGCTGATGGCCGCCTCCAAGAAGCAGGACGCCCAGCGCGCCCACCTGCAAAGCTTCGTGGATCGCTTCAAGGCCAAGGCGTCGAAGGCCAAGCAGGCCCAGAGCCGGGTCAAGATGCTCGAGAAGATGGAGACGATCCGCGTGCCCGAGGACGCGGCGCGCACCGTTTTCACCTTTCCCGAGCCCGAGGAGCTATCGCCGCCGATCATCGCCACCGAGGACGTTTCGGTCGGCTACGACGGCAAGATCGTTCTGAACAAGCTCGACCTGCGCATCGATCAGGACGACCGCATCGCGCTTCTGGGCCGCAATGGCGAAGGCAAGTCGACGCTGTCGAAGCTCCTGTCGGACCGGCTCGCGCCGATGGGCGGCAAGATCATCCGCTCCAACAAGCTGCGCATCGGCTTCTTCGCGCAGCATCAGGTCGACGAGCTTCGGGTCGAGGAAACGCCGATCCAGCACATCCAACGCGCCCTGCCCGACGTGATGCCCCCCAAGCTGCGGGCGCGGCTCGCTGGCTTCGGCCTTGGTGCTGCACAGGCTGACACCGAGGTGGGTCGTCTCTCGGGCGGGCAGAAGGCGCGTCTGTCGCTGCTTCTCGCCACCATCGACGCGCCGCATCTTTTGATCCTCGACGAGCCGACCAACCACCTCGACATCGAGAGCCGCGAGGCGCTGGTCGAGGCGCTGACCGCCTATTCCGGCGCGGTGATCCTCGTCAGCCACGACATGCACCTTCTGTCGATGGTCGCCGACCGGCTCTGGTTGGTGAAGGACGGACGCGTCTCGGCCTATGACGAGGATCTTCCGACCTATCGCAAGATGCTGATTTCGGGCGACAAGCCCGCCGACAAGCCCAAAGCCGACAAGCCCAAGGCCGAGAAACCGTCGCGCGAGGCGATCCTGTCGCTGCGCTCTGACGCCCGCAAATGCGAGGAGCGGGTGAACAAGATCAACGAGATGCGCGACAAGCTCGCCAAGAAGCTCGCGGATCAGGCGCTCTACGAGGATGGCCGCAAGGGCGAACTCGAGACCTGGAACAAGAAATACGCCGAAGTCATGGAGGCGCTGGGCCGCGCCGAGGCCATGTGGATGGCCGCGCTCGAAAAGCTGGAGCGCGCCGAAGCGGCCTGACGGTTCGGGGGCGCTGCTTCCGCGCCGAAGGCACCCCCAGCGCATCCCAAGGGTCGAGTGACCCGAGGGAGGCGCGTCGTTGGCCGGGGCGCGGGGTTGCCCCGAACCGGCGCGCCCGGCAGGGTGCGCCATGAGAGCGGGTCCGGCCCGCAGGACCGGACGAGGACCCCGACGTGATCGAAATCGCCACGCTCGTCACCGCCTTCACCACGCTGTTCGTGATCGTCGATCCGATCGGTCTCGCGCCGCTCTTCGTGGCGATGACTGCCGGGATGACCCACGCGCAGCGCCGCGGCGTCGCGTTCCGGGCGCTGGCGACCTCGGCGGCGCTGATGCTGCTGTTCCTGATCCTCGGTGACGCGGTGCTGCGCTTTGTCGGCATTTCGGTTCCGGCCTTCCGCATCGCGGGCGGGGTGCTGCTGTTTCTCACCGCGCTCGACATGCTGTTCGAGCGGAGGCAGGCGCGACGGCGCGACAATGCCGAGGAAGGCAACGAGGACGATCACGATCCCTCGATCTTTCCGCTGGCGCTGCCGCTCATCGTCGGCCCGGGTGCCATCACCACGTTGATCCTGCTAACCGCCGAGGCCGACGGCCCGCTCGGCTATGCGGCGATCTACGGTGTGGCGCTCACGGTGTTGGCCACGGTGTGGATCGCCTTTGCGCTGGCCAATCCGCTGGCGCGGGTGCTGGGGCCGGTCGGGCTCAATGTCGTCACGCGGGTGCTGGGGATGCTGCTGGCGGCGCTGGCGGTGCAGTTCATCATCGACGGTCTGCACGGATCCGGCTTCGGCCTGCCTTTCCCCGGCGCGAATTGACCCCATATCAAGGGGCATGACCCCCGATAACCTCGCCAGCCTCGCCTATCTCGGACTTCTCGGTGCCGCCATCGCCGGGTGGTTCATCGTGCAGAACCGCGACCGGCTGGGCCAGATCGCCCAGCAGGCCGCGCTCTGGGCGCTGATTTTCATCGGTGTCATCGCTGCCGCCGGGCTGTGGTCGGACATCCGCGACGACGTGGTGCCGCGCCAGACCATGATCGGCACCCAAGGTATCGAGGTGCCGCAGGCGCGCGACGGGCATTACTACCTCACGCTCGACATCAACGGCACGCCGATCGATTTCGTGGTCGACACCGGCGCCACCGACATGGTGCTCGGCCGCGAGGATGCGCGCCGCGCCGGGATCGACCCCGAGGCGCTGAACTATCTCGGCTCCGCCGTCACCGCCAACGGCACCGTGCGCACCGCGCGCGTGACGCTCGACAGCGTGGCGCTCGGTGCGATCGAGGATGAGGGGCTGAGCGCCGTCGTCACCGATGGCGATCTGGCCGGCTCGCTTCTGGGGATGGGCTATCTGCGCCTTTTCGGCCGCATCGAGATCGAGGGCGGAAAGCTGATCCTGACGCGCTGAGCCGCGCGCTGTCAGCCCTCGGCCTTCTTGGTCCAGCGTCCGTCCTGCTGCGCCCAGTACTGTGCCGCGCATCCCGCTCCGGTGAGCCGTTTCCACTGCCCCCGCGCGGCCTGCACCGCCGCCTCGTCGAAACCGTCGAACAGGATGCAGACCCGCTCGGCGGCCTGCACCTCCTCCGCCTGCGCCTCCGCCCCGTCGAGACAGATCACGCAAGGCACGCCCGGCGCCGCCTCTCCCTCGGCGGTGAGCAGAATGGGCTGCGCCGCTTCATGCGGCCCACCGGCGCGGCCATGCGGCAAAAAGCTCTCGGGCGGCCCCATGCGCCACAGCGCCGCATCGAGCCGGTCCATGGCGCGCGCGGCGCGGCCCCTGATCTCCACCCGCCAACCCTGCTTGCCCGCGAGCTTGAGAAGCTGCGGCAAAAGCTCCTCGGCCGGGCCGTCGGTCAGGTGGTAAAAGAAGGCCGCGCCCATCGCCTCAGCCCTCGTAGCGGTCGGCCACGAGACGGTTGAGCGCCATCACGCCCCAGCCGGTCGCGCCTTTCGGGGCCAGCGCCGATTCGGATTTCAGCGAGGCGGTGCCCGCGATGTCGAGATGGATCCAGGGCGTGCCGTCCTGCACGAAGCGCTTGAGGAACTGCGCCGCCGTGATCGAGCCGCCCTCGCGCCCCGTGCCGACATTGCGCACATCCGCGATCCGGCTTTCGAGCGTCTTGTCATAGGCGTCGCCCATCGGCATCCGCCACGCACCCTCGCCCTCGCCCTGGGCGGCCGCGAGGAACGCCTCGGCAAAGCCGTCCTCGTTCGAGAACACGCCCGCGTTCTCATGGCCCAGCGCCACGATGATCGCACCGGTGAGCGTGGCGAGGTCGATCATGCCGGAGGGCTTGAACTGCTCCTGCGCGTACCACATCACGTCGGCCAGAACGAGGCGGCCCTCGGCGTCGGTGTTGATCACCTCGACCGTGTCGCCCTTCATGGAGCGCACCACGTCGCCGGGGCGTGTCGCATTGCCCGAGGGCATGTTCTCGACCAGCCCGACGAGGCCTACCACGTTGGCCTTGGCCCGGCGCAGCGCCAGCGCGCGCATCGTGCCCGCGACGGTGCCTGCGCCACCCATGTCCATGGTCATGTCCTCCATGCCGCCCGCGGGCTTGAGCGAGATGCCCCCAGTGTCGAACACCACGCCCTTGCCGACGAGCGCCAGCGGCGCCTCGTCGCCGCCGCCCTGCCAGCGCATGACCACGACCTTGGAGGGGCTGTCAGAGCCCTGCCCCACGGCCAGCAGCGCGCCCATGCCGAGACGCGCGAGGTCGTCCTCCTCAAGGATCTCGACCTCGAGCCCCAGCTCCTGCATTGCCGCGAGGCGGGCGGCGAAATCGTCGGTGGTGAGCACATTGGCGGGCTCGTTCACCAGATCGCGGGTGAAGGCCACCCCTTCGGCGATCGCCGCCATCGGCCCCGCGGCACGGGCCAGCGCCTCGGAATCGTCGGACATGACGCGCACACGCCCCTCGGGCTCGGCGGTCTCGTCGGGCTTGCGGTGCGCGTCAAAGCGGTAGGCGCGCAGCGCCATCCCCAGCGCCACCTCCTCGGCATGGCGCAGCCCCGTGGCCAGCACCGTCAGGTCGCCGCGCCCGGCGCTCTTGGCGATGGCGCCACCGGCGCGCCGCATCGCCAATCGCCCGGCCTCGGCGTCGTGCTTGACCGCGAGCACGGCCTCGGCGGCGAGACCCGCGGGCACCGCGATCTCGACGATCTCGCCCGGCCTGGCCCGGCCCCAGCGATGGCCCGAGGCCAGCCGCGACAGCGCCCCGCCCATCGCCGCGTCGAGGTCGCGTGCGACCTCGCTGTCGGGACCGTCGACGCCGAGGAATACCGCGACGCGGCCCGTGGCCTCGCTCAGCGCCTGCGCGTCGTAGGGAAGGAAATCGATGCGGGGGGTGCGGGACATGCCGGCTCCTTGGGGATCGTTGGCTTTGGCGGCGGAGCCTAGCCGCCATGCGCGGCATTGGCCAGATCGCGGTTCAACCCGCCAGCCCGCTCGGCTAGGATGCGCACAGGCAGGCGGCCGACGCGGGCGGCCATCAGTTGCGAGGCGGCCGTGGCACGATTCGACAGATACATGCTGTCGCAGCTGTTGATGCTGTTCGGCTTCTTCGCGCTCGTGCTGGTGCTCGTCTACTGGGTCAACAGCGCAGTGCAGCTGTTCGACCAGCTCGTGGCCGACGGTCAGAACCTGTCGGTGTTCCTCGAACTCACGATGCTCACCCTGCCGTCGCTGATCCGGCTGGTGCTGCCGCTCTCGGGCTTTGCCGCCGCGCTCTACGTCACCAACCGGCTGAGCGCCGACAGCGAACTCACGGTGATGCGGGCAACGGGCTTCTCGCCGTTCCGGCTGGCGCGACCGGTGCTGGTCTTCGGCTTGGTGACGGGGCTCCTGACCGGGGCGCTGACAGTGGTGATCAATCCGATGGCCCAGGCCCGGCTTGCCGACCGGCAATCCGAGATCGCCCGCACCGCCACCGCGCGGCTCTTGCAGGAGGGGCAGTTCCTGTCGCCGATCGCGGGCGTCACGCTCTATATCCGCGACATCACCACCGAGGGCGAGCTTCGCGACCTTCTGATCTCGGACACTCGCAACGCGGAGGAGAGCGTCACCTACACCGCGTCGAGCGCCTATCTGGTCGAGACCGCTGCCGCGCCGCAATTGGTGATGATCGACGGTCTGGTGCAGGTGCTGCGCCGCGGAACCAACCGGCTTTCGACCACGAGGTTCGAGGATTTCGCCTATGATCTCGCCCCCCTGACACAGGGCGGCGAAGTGGGACGCCTGCGCACCCAACGGGTCTCCACGCGCGATCTGTTCTTTCCCACCCCCGCCCTTCTCGACGCCACCGAACGCAGCGCGGCGCAGCTCGCGGGCGAGGCGCATGACCGGATCGCCGCCGCCGTGCTGGCCGCCGCGGCACCGCTGATCGGCTTTGCCACGCTGCTGCTGGGCGGGTTCTCGCGCTTTGGCGTCTGGCGCCAGATCCTCGGCGCGATCGGGCTGATCATCGTGGTCCAGGCGCTCGAATCGCTCGCCACGTCGCTGCTGCGCGGCAACCCGGACCAGTGGCCGCTGATCTACCTGCCCGGCGGCGCGGCTTTCGCGATCGCTCTGATCGAACTCACGCTCGCCGGGCGACCGGCCCGGCGCGGGATCGGGCGGCGTCGCCGCGCGGAGCGGCTCGCATGATCCTGCACCGGTATTATGCCCGCCGCTACGTCGTGGCGTTCCTAGGCACGCTGGGGGCCTTCTTCACCATGCTCGCGATGCTCGATCTCGTCGAGCAGGCGCGCCGCCACGGCGGCACCGCCAGCGCGGGCGATCTCGTGGCGCTCAGCCTGCTCAACGTGCCGGCGGATCTCTACGAGATCCTGCCGCTGATCGTGATCATCTCGGGCATCGCGCTGTTTCTCGGCCTCGCGCGCTCCTCCGAGCTGGTCGTGACCCGCGCGGCGGGTCGCTCGGCGCTGTCGGCGCTGACGGCACCAGTGCTGATGACGGTGGTGATCGGCGTGATGACGGTGGCGCTGTTCAACCCGCTGGTCGCCGCGACGAGCCGCGCCTACGAAGCCCGCACCGACATCCTGCGCGGCGAGAACCGCGTCATCACCCTGTCGGATGACGGTCTCTGGCTGCGCCAGGGCGACGACGGCGCGCAGACGGTGATCCGCGCCGTGAGCAGCAATCTCGACGGCACGGTGCTGCGCGAAGCGAGCTTCCTGTCCTACGACGCGTCGGGCCGCCCGCGCGAGCGGATCGAAGCGAACCTCGCGCAGCTGCAATCCGGGCATTGGCTGCTGCGCGGGGTCAAGCGCTGGCCGCTCTCGGCCGACAACCCCGAGACACAGGCCGAGCAGCTGCCGCAGATGACGCTGACCTCCTCGCTCACCGCCACCCAGATCCGCGACAGCTTCGGCGATCCGGCGGCGATTTCGGTGTGGAAACTGCCGGGCTTCATCAAGCGGCTCGAGACGGCGGGCTTCAGCGCGCGGCGTCATCAGGTCTTCTTGCAGACCGAGCTGGCGCAGCCCGCCTTCCTGACCGCGATGCTGCTGATCGGCGCGGGTTTCACCATGCGCCACCAGCGCGGCGGCCGCGTCGGGGTGATGGTACTCGGGGCGATCCTGCTGAGTTTCGGCGTGTACTTCCTGCGCAACTTCGCGCAGATCCTCGGAGAGAACGGGCAGATCCCTCCCGTGCTCGCGGCCTGGATCCCGCCCGTCGCGGCGATCCTGTCCTCGCTCGGCCTGTTGCTACATCTGGAGGACGGATGATCCGCCTGCTCTCTGCCCTTCTGAGCCTTTTGCCTTCACTCGGCGCGGCCCAGGGCCTGGCCCAGCTCGTGGCCGACAACGTCACCGTGACCGCACAGGACACGCTGGTGGCGCGCGGCAATGTCGAGGCCTTCTACGACGGCACCCGCCTCACCGCCTCCGAGATCGCCTATGACCGCAGCGCCGACCGGCTCACCGTCACCGGGCCGATCCTGATCACCACGCCCGGGGGCGAGGTGATCACCGCCGACGCCGCCGAGATCGACCCCCAGCTCGAATCGGGACTGCTGCGCGGTGCGCGGCTGGTGCTCGACCGGCAACTTCAGATTTCGGCGGGCCGCATCGACAGGACCGGCAGCGGCCTCACCGCGCTGACCCGCAGCGCCGCCACCTCGTGTCAGGTCTGCGGCAACGGCCCGCCCCTGTGGGAAATCCGCGCCGCCCGCGTGGTTCATGACGAGGTGGGGCAGCAGCTCTATTTCGACGATGCCAGCTTTCACATTCGCGGCGTGCCGGTGATCTGGTTGCCGCGCCTGCGCCTGCCCGACCCGACGCTGGAGCGCGCCTCTGGACTTCTGGTGCCGCAGCTGTTTTCCTCGGACACGCTCGGGATCGGGGTGAAGCTGCCCTATTTCGTGCGCCTCGGGGGGCGCCGCGACCTGACCGTGACCCCATGGATCGCCACCAAGTCGCGCAACCTCGAACTGGGCTACCGGCAGGCGTGGCGCAGCGGCTGGGTCGCGCTCGACACGCATCTGGCCGAGGACGACACCGAGCAGGGGCTGCGCTACGCCATTCTGGGCGAGGGCGCTTTCTCCCTGCCCCGCGACGTGCGCCTCGATTTCGATCTCGAAGCGGTCTCCGACGATGCCGTCCTGCTCGATTACGACTTGTCGGACGCCGACCGGCTCGACAGCCGCCTGCGCGCCTACCGGCTGCGCGACGGCGGCTATGCGCTGGGCCAGATCACCTATTACGAAAGCCTGCGCGACGGCGAATCGAGCACCTCGCTGCCGCCGCTTGTGGCGCGGCTCGAACGCGAGGCGGTGCTGCGCCCCGGCCCCTTCGGCGGCCAGCTGACGCTGCGCGCGGATGCCGATGCGCTGTGGCGCGACGGGCCGACGCCGGCCGCGGCGCGCGACGTGATGCGCGCCGGGGTGTCCGCCGGCTGGCAGCAGGACCGGCTGGTCGGCCCCGGCGTGATCCTCGGCACCGAGCTGCAGGGCCGCGTCGACGCCTATGTCGTCAGTGACGATCCCTCGCGCGACGCGGTGTCCCCGCGTGCATGGGAGGCCGCGGGCGTGACGCTTCGCTGGCCGCTGATCCGGCAAGAGACCGGCACCGACGCCACGCAGGTGATCGAACCGGTGGCAAGCCTGTCCTACGCGGCACAGCAAGGCACGGCGCCCGCCAACGAGGATTCGCGCCTGCCCGAGTTCGGCGCCGCCACCCTGCACACGCTCGACCGGTTGCCCGGTGAGGATCTGCAGGAGACCGGGCTGAGCGCCGGGCTCGGTCTGCGCTGGAGCCGCACCGCCACCAACGGGCGCACCTTGTCGGTGCTGGCCGGTCAGCTGCTGCGCGACGACGATCTGGGGGATCTGTCCGACGGCGCAGGTCTGGGCCGGGCGCGCTCGGACTGGCTGATCTCGACGCGCGCCGATCTGGGCGAGGATATGGGCCTCGCGCTTCACGCCACCTTCGACAACCAGTTCGACGTGTCGAGCGCCGAGGCCCGGCTCGAATTCGACCGCGACCGGATCGACCTGTCGGGGGCCTATCTGTGGCTCGAGGCCGAAACCGGCGGCGACGAGGTCGAGGCGATCAGCGAGGCCTCTATCGACGCGACGCTGCGCCTCGGGCCGCGCTGGAGCCTCGAGGCGCAGGCCCGCTACGACATCGCCGCCGACGCGCCGGTGCGCGCCGAGATCGGCGCCGGCTGGCGCAACGAATGCGTCACGGTGGACCTTTCCGCATCCCGCCGCTACACCGATACCGAAGAGGTCGACCCCTCCACGAGCTTCGGGCTTTCGGTCAATCTGAACGGCTTTTCCGCCGGTCGGCAGGCCCGGCCCGCGGCGCGGGATTGCGAGGGATGAGACCTGACGATCTGACGAGGATGGGAGCCGGAATGCGGGCTTTGGATTTCGTGGGGGCAGCGGTTCTGGCCATCGCCCTGGCCGCGCCGATGGGCGCGACGGCGCAGGGGCTGTTCGCACCGGCCGTCACCGTGAACGGCAGCGCCGTCACCAATTACGAGCTGGACCAGCGCGCCAAGCTGCTCGAAGCCTTCAACACCCCCGGCGACATCGCCGAGCTGGCCCGGACCCAGCTGGTCGAGGAGAAGCTCAAGCTTCAGGAACTCGACCGCGCCGGCATGGAGCTGACCGAGGAAGGGCTGACCACGGCGATGGAGGAGTTCGCGCAGCGCGCGAACCTGCCGCTCGACGCGTTTCTGGGCCAGCTTTCGGGTCAGGGCATCGCGCGCGAGACGCTGCGCGACTTCGTCAAGGTCAACACCTCGTGGCGCGACTACATCCGCCGCCGCTACGGCTCCGGCATCGAGGTCTCGGAGGCCGAGATCGATGCGGCGCTGGCGCAGACCGGCGGGCCGGAATCGGTCGAGCTTCTGCTTTCGGAGATCATCATCGCGGCCCCGCCGCCGCGCGCGCAGGCCGCGCTGGCCCGCGCCGAGGCGATCTCCAAGCTGCGCTCCACCGCCGCCTTCGAGGCCGAGGCCCGCGAGGTCTCGGCGCTGCCGACGCGCACGCAGGGCGGTCGGCTCGACTGGGTGCCGCTGACCAATTATCCCGCCGGTCTGCACGGGCTGCTGCTGTCGCTCGAACCGGGCGAGGTGACGCCGCCGATCCCGATCCAGAACGGCGTGGCGCTGTTCCAGCTACGCGACATTCGCGAGGCGCCGCAGGCCCCCGCCGCGATCGCCGAGATCGACTATGCCCAGTTCGCCATCCCCGGCGCGGGCACCGCCGAGGCGCAGGCGAACGCCGCGCGGGTCAGGGGTATCGTCGATACCTGCGACGACCTCTACGGCGTCGCCCGCGGCCTGCCCGAGGAGCGTCTCGTGCGCCGCAGCGTCGCACCCTCGGCAATCCCGCAGGATCTGGCGCTCGAACTGGCGCGGCTCGACCGCGACGAGGCGTCGTGGAACCTTGTGAACGACGGCTCGCTCCTGTTCACCATGCTGTGCGCGCGCACCCCTGCGGCGGCCGTCGCCGATGCCGACAGGGAGGCGGCGCGCAACCAGATCACCAGCCGCAAGCTCACCGCGCGGGCCGACCTCCTGCTCGCCGAGCTGCGCGCGCAGGCGCGTATCGCCCCGTGACGCCGATCGCGATCTCTTGCGGCGAGCCTGCGGGCATCGGCCCGGAGATCGCGGCCCGCGCGTGGCAGAGCCTGCGCGGCGAGATCCCGCTCCTGTGGCTCGGCGATCCGTGCCATCTGCCGGATGCCGTGCCGTGGTGGGCCGTCTCCGACCCTGCCGAGGCCGTGGCGCTCTCGAACGAGGCGCTGCCGGTGCTGCCGCGCGATTTCGGCCCCCCCGCCATTCCGGGGCGGCCCGCCCCGGCCCATGCCCAGGGCGTGATCGACGCGATCCGCGACGGCGTGGATCTGGTGCGCGGCGGCGCCTGCGCCGCGCTGTGCACCGCCCCGATCCACAAGGCGGCGCTGATCGACGGGGCGGGGTTCGCCTATCCGGGCCACACCGAATATCTCGCGGCGCTGGCGGGGGTGGACGAGGTCGTCATGATGCTCGCCTGCGAGGCGCTGCGGGTCGTGCCCGCGACGATCCACGTGCCCCTTTCGGAGGTGCCCGCAAGGCTCACGCCGGAACTGCTCGACGCCACGATCCGGATCACCCACGCGGCGCTGATCCGCGATTTCGGCCTCGGCGCGCCGCGCCTCGCCATTGCCGGGCTCAACCCCCATGCGGGCGAGGACGGCAAGATGGGGGGCGAGGAGATCAAGATGATCATGCCGCTCCTCGACCGGTTGCGCGCCGACGGCTTCGATCTCGTGGGGCCGATGTCCGCCGACACGATGTTCCACGCCGCCGCGCGCGCGAGCTACGACGCGGCGATCTGCATGTATCACGATCAGGCGCTGATCCCGATCAAGACCATCGATTTCTCGGGCGGCGTCAACGTCACGCTCGGCCTGCCCTTCATCCGCACCTCGCCCGATCACGGCACCGCCTTCGGCATCGCCGGCAAGGGGCTGGCCGATCCGTCGTCGATGATCGCCGCGATCCGCATGGCGGCACGGATGGCCAAGGCCCGCGAAGCGCGCTAGACGAACGGCGCGCAGGACGCCGGGCCGCGCGTCACGACCATCTCCATAGCAAGGTAGGACACGCCAATGGCCGCCATCGACGATCTGCCGCCACTGCGCGAGGTCATCGCCACCCATGGGCTGCAGGCCAAGAAGGCGCTCGGGCAGAACTTCCTGCTCGATCTCAACCTGACCGCGCGCATCGCGCGGGCGGCGGGCGATCTCGCGGGCTCCGACATCCTCGAGATCGGGCCCGGACCGGGCGGGCTGACCCGCGGGCTTCTGGCCGAAGGCGCGCGGCGCGTCCTCGCCATCGAGAAGGACCCGCGCTGCCTGCCCGCGCTGCAGGAGATCGCGGCGCGCTATCCGGGAAGGTTGCAACTCATCGAAGGCGACGCGCTCAAGATCGATCCGCTGGCGCATCTGACGCCGCCGATCCGGGTCGCGGCCAACCTGCCCTACAATGTCGGCACCGAGCTTCTGGTGCGCTGGCTGACGCCGCCCGAATGGCCGCCCTTCTGGGAAAGCCTGACGCTGATGTTCCAGCGCGAGGTGGCCGAGCGGATCGTCGCGGCGCCCGGCTCCAAGGCCTATGGCCGCCTCGCGATCCTCGCGCAGTGGCGCGCCAGCGCGCGGATCGTGCTCGACCTGCCGCCGCAGGCCTTCGTGCCCGCGCCCAAGGTCTCCTCGGCGGTGGTGCATCTCACCGCCCTGCCCGAGCCGCGCTTCCCGGCCGATCCGGCGGTGCTGAGCCGCGTCGTGGCGGCGGGCTTCAACCAGCGCCGCAAGATGCTGCGCGCCTCGCTCAAGGGCGTGGCACCGGGGATCGAGGAGCATCTGGCCGCCGCGGACATTCCGCCGACCGAACGAGCCGAGCAGGTCGGTCTCGAAGCCTGGTGCGCGTTGGCCCGGTCGGTCAAGGCGGCGACTTAGCAGGCCTCACCTGACGACCCGACATGAAAAAGGCGGCACCCTCGGGGCGCCGCCTTTTTTCGATCCGGTCAAAGGGTGGCTTACTCGGCGGCTTCGGCCGCGCCGCCCTCGGCGGGCTTGTCGGCCGCTTTCTCGGCGCGCGGCTTGCGCGCGCGCGGCGCGGGCTTTTCGCCTTCCGGCGTGTCGCGCTTCACCCGCGGCTTGCGGGTCCGCTTGGGCTTGTCGCCCTCGGGCTGCGCCTCGGCAGGCTGCGCGGGGATTTCGCGGCCCGTGTCCCGGCCACCGTCCCGATCTGCGTCGCGGCCCGTATCCCGACCCGTGTCACGGCCTGCATCCCGGCCGCCATCGCGGTTTTCGGGCGTCTCGACGAGGTCGCTCGTGGGCTCTTCATGACGGGCCTCGCGCTGCGGCGGCGCATCACGCTGCGTGTCGCGCTGGTTTTCGCGCTGCGGCTCGGACTGCGGCTGCGCCGCCTCCTCCTGCGCGCGCAGCCGCGCGGCCCGCTCGCGGTCGCGTTCGGCCTGACGGTCGCGCTCGGCCTGCCGCTCGCGGTTCTGGGCCTCGACCTCGTCGCGCTTGGCGTCGATTTCCTTTTGTGCCTCGGCCAGCATTCTCAGGTAATGCTCGGCGTGCTGGGCAAAGTTCTCGGCGGCGACGCGGTCGCCCGACAGCTGCGCGTCGCGGTGCAGCTGCGTGTATTTCTCGATGATCTGCTGCGGCGTTCCGCGCACCTTGCCGTCCGGGCCCGAGCTGTCGAACACGCGGTTGACGATGTTGCCACCCGAGGGACGGTTGTTGTTGCGGTTCTTGTTGCCGCGCGAGCGTGACTTCGATGATCTCATGTGATTCTTCGGTTCCGGCCTGGCTCAGGCGTTGCGCTTGTGCCCCGGTCTGCGCACGCGTGGCGCGCTGCTGCGACGTCGGGGCCTGCGATGATCTGGCAGCGTCTCGGGGCGGGAGGGCGCGCACGCCTTCCTCCGTCCGATGCCAAGGACTAACCATGCGCATGGCCCTTGGGCAAGCAGAAACTACGACAAACGCCCCGAAAGCAGGTTTTTCCGGGCCTAGAAACCCGATTGCGGCAATCCCAGCACGATCACCCGGTCGCGCCCGTCGAGATCGGGGATGAGGGCGATCGGCGCGAAGCCACGCGCCACGGCGAGGCTTCCCACCGCCTCGGCCTGCCCCACGCCCAGCTCCATCACCAACCGCCCGCCGGGGGCCAGCACCTCGGTCGCCCCGGCGAGGATCGCGCGGTAGCATGACAGCCCGTCCGCCCCGTCGGTGAGCGCGCCCGCGGGCTCCCAATCGCGCACCTCGGGGGCGAGATCCGCCATCTCGGCGCGCGCGATATAGGGCGGGTTCGAGACCACGAGGTCGAACATCCCCTCAACCCGGCTCACCCAGTCGGAGACCGAGATATGCACGCGGTCCGCCAGCCCCAGAGCCTCGGCGTTCTCGCGCGCCACAGCGCAGGCGGCCTCCGAGACATCGACCCCGATGCCGCGCGCGTCGGGCATTTCCGCCAGCAAGGTCAGAAGGATGCAGCCCGAGCCCGTGCCGAGGTCGAGCACGTGGCCGAAGGGTTCGGACAACGCCGCCTCGATCAGCGTCTCGGTTTCGGGGCGCGGATCGAGCACGTCGCGCGTCACCTTGAAGCGGCGGCCATAAAAGGCGCGGCTGCCGGTGAGATGCGAGACCGGCTCGCGCGCGCAGCGTCGCTCGATCAACGCCTCGAAGACGGCGAGCTTTTCGCCGTCCACCGGTTCGGGCAGCACCAGCGTCAGCCGCCCCGGCTCCACCCCGAGGCTGTGCGAGAACAGCCGCCGCGCGTCGCGCCCCGGATCGGGCACGCCCGCCTCGGCAAGCCTGCGCGTCGCCGCGACGAGCGCCACCGCCCCGGTGAGCGGCCCTGACGGCAGCGGGCTCACGCCTCCATCTCCGCCAGAAGCGCCGCCTGCGCCTCGGCTGTCAACGCGTCGATGATCTCGTCGAGATCGCCGCCCATCACTGCGTCAAGCCGGTAGAGCGTCAGGTTGATGCGATGATCGGTCAGGCGGCCTTGCGGGAAGTTGTAGGTGCGGATGCGCTCGGACCGGTCGCCCGAACCGACCTGCGCCCGCCGATCGGCCGAGCGCGCGCCGTCGACCCGCATCCGCTCGGCATCGAAGAGCCGCGAGCGCAGCACCTCCATCGCCAGTTCACGGTTGCGGTGCTGGGACTTCTGGCTCGAGGTGACGACGATGCCGGAGGGGATATGCGTGATCCGCACCGCCGAATCCGTGGTGTTCACGTGCTGCCCGCCCGCGCCTGACGCGCGCATCGTGTCGATGCGGATGTCGTTCTGGTCGATCTTCACGTCCACGGCCTCGGCCTCGGGCAGCACGGCGACCGTCGCGGCCGAGGTGTGGATGCGCCCGCCGCTCTCGGTCTCGGGGACGCGTTGGACCCTGTGCACGCCGCTTTCGTATTTCAGCCGGGCAAAGACGCCTTCGCCCTCGACCCGCGCCACGACCTCCTTGATGCCGCCAAGCTCGGTGGCCTGCTCCTCGATGATCTCGAAGCGCCAGCCGCGCCCTTCCGAATAGCGTTGGTACATACGCAGCAGGTCGGCAGCAAAAAGCGCCGCCTCGTCGCCGCCCGTGCCGGGACGGATCTCGATCATCGCGGGGCGCGCATCGGCCGCATCACGGGGCAGCAGCGCGAGGCGCAACGCCGTCTCGGCATCCTCCAGCCGCGCCTTCAGCCCCGGAAGCTCCTCCTCGGCGAGGGCGCGCATCTCGGGGTCCTTCAGCATCGCCTGCGCCTCCGTAATCTCGGCGGCGAGGCGCGCGTGCTCGGCGGCGATTTCCACCACCGGCTTCAGCTCGGCATATTCCCGGCCCAGATCGGCGATCTCGGAGCCCGAGGCCCCGGACGACATCTTCGCCTCGATAAACTCGAAGCGGGCGATGATCTGTTCGATCTTGTCCTGTGCGATCATGGATCACCCATCCTTCATAGCCCCTGACGCGTCAAGTGGGCGCTCCGCGCCGCGGCAACCGCTCTTCGAGCGCGCCCATCCACGTCTCGACGCGCTTGCGGTTCACGCCCATATCCGCGATGCCAAAGCGCTGCCGCGCCCAGATCATCAGCGCGGCACCGCCTGCCTCCGGCACCGCCTTGACGCTGGTGTAATCCGGGAATCCCAACCACGCAGAGCGGGTGACATAGGTCACGCGCCCTTCCGCCGGGCTTTCGAACAGGACCCGCGTGCGCGGCGTGGCGCGCGCGATCTCGTCAAAGGCCGAGAGCAGCGTCGCTGGATCGGTGTCGAAGATCGGCGGCGCCGCGTTGGCGGGGCCGGTGCGGACCAGCCAGCCGCCCTTGCGCGGCGCCTCGGGCACCCGTTCGACCTCCATCGGATCGACATGCCAGCGCGCGACATCCGATGGCGCGGTGCGGACCCAGACCAGCGGCGCGGCAAGGGAGACCAAGGCCACGATAGAGATCATATTCAAAAAATTCATATCGTTGCCTGCCATTCCTTATGCGAGGATCCGCCGTCGGCGCGCCAGTGTCAGCTGCGGGCGGGCTGCGCCCGCTCGACCAGCCGCGCGAAGAAGGACGCGCCGTAAGGGGCTGTCTCGTCGTTGAAATCATATTCCGGGTGGTGCACGCCTGCCGTCTCGCCATTGCCAAGAAAAAGATAGGCGCCGGGCCGGGCCTCCAGCATGAAGGAGAAGTCCTCGGCCCCCATGGCGCGCGGGCTATCGGGATCGCTCGCCCGGCCGACCTCGCCGGCGACCTCGGCCGCAAAGCCCGCGCGGTCCGCATCGTTCACCGTCGCCGGATAGCCGAGGTTGTAATCGAGATCCGCGCGCACGCCGTAGGCCATGGCCTGCCCCTCGCAGATCTCGCGCATCCTCCGCATCACCATCTCCTGCACGCTCTTGTCAAAGCTGCGCACCGTGCCGTTGATCCATGCGGTCGCGGGGATCACGTTGTCGGCGCTTCCCGTATGGATCTGTGTGACCGAGATCACCAGATCCTGCCGCGCGTCGTGGTTGTGGCTGACGATGGTCTGGATCGCGGTGACGATGCCGCAGGCCGCGACCACCGGGTCGGCCGCATCCTGCGGCATCGCGCCGTGCCCGCCTTTGCCGGTCACGGTGATGGTGAAATCATCCACCGCCGCCATGATCGGCCCCGGCGCCGTGCGAAAATGCCCCACGGGCAGGCCCGGCTCGTTGTGCAGCGCATAGACCTCGCCGATGCCGAAGCGCTCCATCACGCCCTCTTCGACCATCACGCCCGCACCGCCGCCGCCCTCCTCGGCGGGCTGGAAGATCAGCGCGACGGTGCCCGCGAAATTGCGCGTCTCGGCAAGATACTTCGCCGCCCCGAGCAGCATGGTCGTGTGCCCGTCATGACCGCAGGCATGCATCCGGCCTTTGTTGGCAGAGGCATGCGGCAGGCCCGTCTCCTCATCCATCGGCAGCGCATCCATGTCGGCGCGCAGTCCGATCACCGGCCCGTCGCCGCGGCCCCGGATCAGCGCCACGATGCCCGATGTGGCGATCCCTTCATGAAGCTCGTCGACGCCAAAGTCGCGCAGCCGCTCCGCGATGAAGCCCGCCGTCTCGTGGCAGTCGAAGCCGATCTCGGGCGTGGCATGGAGCTTGCGCCGCCACGCCTTCATCTCTTCGGCGAAATCGGCGATGCGGTTGACGACGGGCATGGCTGGCGCTCCGGGCTTTGAAATCCTAGCCTTCGGCTTGCCACCGACAGGAGCCATCCGCAATGCCCCAGACCGAGCCCGAGATCCTCGAGACCGACCATGACGCCGCCCGCGAAATCGCGCGCCTGTCCGCGATCATGCGGGCGCTGCGCGATCCAGATCACGGCTGCCCTTGGGATATCGAGCAAGATTTCGCCTCGATCGCGCCCTACACCATCGAAGAGGCCTATGAGGTCGCCGATGCCATCGCGCGCGAGGATTGGCCCGAATTGCGCGGTGAGTTGGGCGACCTGTTGCTGCAATCGGTCTACCACGCGCAGATGGCGACCGAGGCCGGGTATTTCGACTTGGCCGGCGTGGCGCGCGCGATTTCGGACAAGATGATCGCCCGGCATCCGCATGTCTTTGGCGAGGAAAGCCGTGATCGTACCGCCCAAGAGCAGACGCAGGCCTGGGAGGCGATCAAGGCGGCGGAACGCGCGGGCAAATCCGAGACCGGCGTGCTCGACGGCGTGGCGCTCGGCCTGCCGGCACTGATGCGCGCGGCCAAGTTGCAAAAGCGCGCGGCGCGGGTGGGATTCGATTGGCCGCAGACGGCGCAGGTCCTCGACAAGCTGATCGAGGAGGCGCACGAGCTGGTCGAGGCCCGTGATACTTTAGGCGAAGACGAGATCGAGGCCGAGATGGGCGACCTGCTTTTCGTCATGGCCAATGTCGCGCGGCACATGGGCGTCGATCCCGAGGTGGCATTGCGCCGCTCGAACGACAAGTTCACACGCAGGTTCAAATACATAGAGCGCGAACTTGAGAAACGTGGCAAGCGGCCCGTGGAGAGCGACCTCGATGAAATGGATGCGCTGTGGAACGAGATCCGGCGGGCGGAAAAAACTGCCGACTGAAAAACTCGGGTATTGACCCTACAAATTTGCTCGGATTTAAGCGCCGCCAATCGCAACACGCAATTGGAGCGTCACATGACCCTTCGCCCCGTCCTGACCATCGCCGCAGCCCTCGCCGGCACCTCGGCCCTCGCCGACGTCAACGTCTACACGACTCGCCAGCCCGAGCTGATCCAGCCGGTGGTCGACGCCTTCACCGAAGAAACCGGCATCGCCGTCAACCTCGCCTTCGTGGAAGACGGCCTCGTCGAGCGTCTGCAGGCCGAAGGCCAGCGCTCGCCTGCCGATCTGGTGATGACCGTCGACATCGCGAACCTGAGCCAGATCGTCGACGCCGGCGTGACCCAGCCGGTCGAGAGCGATGTGCTGATGGAAGCCGTGCCCGCCAATCTGCGCGGCGAAAACGGCGAATGGTTCGGCGTCACCACCCGCGCCCGCATCGTCTATGCCAGCCAGGAGCGCGTGGCCGACGGCGAAATCACCACCTATGAGGATCTCGCCTCCGACAAATGGGAAGGCCGGATCTGCACCCGTTCGGGCCTGCACGACTACAACCTCGCCCTCGTCTCGGGGATCATCGCCCATCACGGCGAAGAATACGCCAAGGAATGGGCGCAGGGCGTGAAGGACAACCTCGCGCGCAAGCCCGAGGGCAACGACCGTGCGCAGGTCAAAGCGATCTGGGCCGGGGAGTGCGACATCTCGCTCGGCAACACCTACTACATGGGCAAGATGCTCGAGGATGAAGAGCAGACCGAGTGGGCCAACGCGGTACGCATCACCTTCCCGGCCTTCGAGAACGGCGGCACCCACGTCAACGTCTCGGGCGTCGCGCTGACCCAATCGGCGCCGAACAAGGACGAGGCCGTGACATTCATGGAGTTCCTCGTCTCGCCGCAGGCGCAGGAAGTCTACGCCGAAGCCAACTACGAGTATCCGGTGCTCGAAGGCGCCCAGGCCTCGGATCTGGTGCAGGGATGGGGCGAGTTCACCGCCGACGACACGCCGCTGCCGACGCTGGCCGATCACCGTGCCGCGGCGCTGCGGATCATGGAAGAAGTGAACTTCGACGGCTGATCGCCCCTCAAGCGAAAGAAAGGCCCGCCTTCATTCCGAAAGCGGGCCTTTTTCGTTCCATTACAGAGACTTGATCAATCAGGCCTCGGCCTTCTCCTCAAGCTCCAGCCACTCGGTCTCGGCGGCCTCCAATGCCGCCTGACGCTCGGCCATCGCCTCGGTCGCCTTGCGGAACTTCACCGGCTCGCGGGTGAACAACTCCGGATCGGCGAGCAATTGCTCCAGCTTGGCGATCTCCTGACCCAGCCGGTCGATCACGCCGGGCAGCTCTTCGAGCCGATGTTTCTCGGTAAAGCTGAGGCTGGATTTTGCGGCCTCGGCCTTGGGCTTGCGCGCGCTCGGGGCCGGTGCGCTCCCGCGCGGCGCGGGGGCGTGGGTCACAGGCTCGGGGGCGTCGTTGAACGCTCGCTGGCTCTGGTAGTCGCTCCAGCCACCGGCATAGAGCACCGCCTTTCCGTCGCCTTCCATGGCAATGGTCGTGCTCGCCACCCGGTCGAGGAAATCGCGGTCGTGGCTCACCAGAAGCACGGTGCCGTCATAATCGCCCAAGAGATCCTGCAGCAAATCCAGCGTCTCGATGTCGAGATCGTTGGTCGGCTCGTCGAGCACCAGCACGTTCGAGGTCTGCGCCATGATCCGCGCCAACAAGAGCCGCGCCTTCTCGCCCCCCGAGAGCGACTTGACCGGCGCGCGGGCCTGACCCTCGTCGAAGAGGAAGTCCTTGAGATAGCCGATGACATGGCGCGGCGTGCCGCGCACCATCACCTGATCCGAACTGCCTGAGACCGCCATCAGCGGGTCGTTGGTCAGGCTGTCCCACAGCGTCGCCTCGGGATCGAGCCGGGCGCGGGCCTGGTCGAACACCGCGATCTCGAGGTTGGTGCCATGCTTGACGCGGCCTTCATCGGGTTCAACTTCGCCAAGCAACATCTTGATAAGAGTTGTTTTTCCTACGCCGTTCGGCCCAACGAAGGCGATCCGGTCGCCGCGCATCACGGTGAGGTCGAACCCCTCCACGATGCGCTTTCCGGCGTATTCTTTGCTCAGGTCGAAGGCCTCGATGACCTTCTTGCCCGAGGTCGGCCCCTCGCCAAGCGCCATGGCGGCGGTGCCCTGCCGGCGGATTTGGCCCGCCCGTTCGGCGCGCAGATCCTGCAGCGCCCGCACCCGGCCCTGGTTGCGCTTGCGCCGCGCCGAGATGCCCTCGACGGCCCAGCGGCCCTCCGACTTGATCTTGCGATCGAGCTTGTGGCGCGCCATGTCCTCGTCTTCCCAGACCTTGTCGCGCCAGGCCTCGAAGCCGTCGAAGCCGGTCTCCTGCCGCCGCACCGCGCCGCGGTCGATCCACTGCGTCGCGCGGGTCAGCGCCTTGAGAAAGGCGCGGTCGTGGCTGATCAGCACGAAGGCGGCGCGGGTCTGCTTCAGCTCCGCCTCGAGCCAGGCGATCGCCTCGATGTCGAGGTGGTTCGTGGGCTCGTCGAGCAGCATCAGCTCGGGCGCCTCGGCCATCAGCCGCGCCAGCGCCGCGCGGCGCCGCTCGCCGCCCGAGGCGGTGGCGGGATCGCGCTCGGGGTCGAACTTGAGCCCCTCGGCGGCCACGGCGAGTTTGTATTCCTCGCCCAGATCGAGGTTCTGCGCGGCCCAGTCGCCCAAGGTGGCGAAGCCCGCGAAATCGGGGTCCTGCTCCATGTAGCCCACCGTCGTGGCGGGCGGCACGGCGCGGATGCCGCGGTCGGGCTCCACAAGGCCCGCCATCACCTTCATCAAGGTGGACTTGCCTGATCCGTTGCGGCCGACGAGGGCGACCCGGTCGCCCTGTTGAACCGCGAGTGACAACCCGTCGAAGACGGGGTCGCCGCCAAAGGTGAGGGAAATGTCGGTGAGCTGAAGAAGGGGTGCGCGTGCCATGCCCGCCAGCTAGAGGGCGGCGCGCGGCTTATCAAGGGCCAAAGGCGAGAGCGCGCAGCGCCCGGGCCCGCACCGGCGGGATCGCGTCGAGATCGACCATGCACAGCACGTGCATCGTGTTCATGCGGCGGTCGATCACCGCATGGTCGCCCACCACGCCGCCCATCCCGAGATAGCTGCGCAGCAAGGGCGGCAGCGCCGCGCGCGCGACACGCGGATCGCCCGGCGACCCGGCAAGATCGCGCGTCTCTGCCGCCCGCCGTCCGGGCCGCAATTCGGGCGCGGCGAGGTGATGCGCGGCCAACCAGGCAAAGGCCGGGGCGTGCGGATCGGGATCCGTGCCGGGAAACGAGGCGCAGCCGAAGAGCATCGTCGCGTGCGTCTCGACCACCAGACGCGTCAGAACCGCAATCGCAAGGCGCAGCGTTTCGCCGTCGCGCGCCTCGGGCGCGATGCAGAACCGTCCGATCTCCATCGACCGCCCCGGCCAGCGTCCCAAGGCCGAAAGGTCATAGGCCTCGGCGCTCGCCGCCTGCGCCACAGCGCCCGGATCGAACAGGCGCCAGCGAAACGCACAGAGCGCCCGGCCCTCCCCATCCTCGATCAGAACGTGGCGACAGGCGGCGTCGAACCCGTCGGCCTCGCTGACAGCCCCGCCCAGCGTCACGAAGCAGCGTTCGCGCAAGGCCAAAGCGCGCGCCAATGCCGCGCCTTCGGCCTCGCGTGCCACCATGCGCCCGCGCGACAGGATCACGCTCATGCGTGCCCCCGCTGGCAAGTCGGGCCTTGCTGACTACATAGGGAGACGAGACCACGGAGGACCTGATGGACAAGATCGACAAGACCGACGAGCAATGGCGGGCGGAGCTGTCCGACCTCGAATACAAGGTGATGCGCAAGCACGGCACCGAGCGCGCCTTCAGCCATGACGATTTCCCGAAAGAACCCGGCACTTTCGCCTGCAAAGGCTGCGGACGGCCGCTGTTCGAGAGCCGGACCAAGTTCGACAGCGGCACCGGCTGGCCCAGCTTCTACGCGCCGCTGACGCCCGAGGCGGTCGAGGAGCAGGTGGATCGCAGCTTCTTCATGAAGCGCACGGAGGTGCATTGCGCGGCCTGCGAATCGCATCTGGGACATGTCTTTCCCGACGGCCCCGCGCCCACCGGCCTGCGCTACTGCATGAACGGCGTGGCGCTCGAGTTCAAGCCGGCGACCTCGGACGAGAGCGCGGCTTGAGCCGCGGCTCATTCGTCGTTGATCAGCGCGCTCGGGTCGAAGTTGCCCGCCGCGCCCGCCAGTTGCCGCAGGAAGGCGCCGTTCTCGACGCTATCTTCGGTGACCCGGCGGGTCAGCGGCACGATGCGCCCGTCGCTGAGGTCGAAGCGTTCGAGGTTCGACACCGCGCCCGCAGGCGAGAAGCTGATCGCCACGACTTCGCGGCTCACCTCCTCGGGGGCGAAGAAGCCGTAATGGCGAAACACCGAGCGCACGTAATAGAGGTCGTTCTCGCCGATCGCGCCCAAAGTGGTCGGCTGTCCGGCCTTCTGGATCACCGCCTCGCGGTTTTCGCCCAAGGAAATGGTGTCGAGCACCGCCTCGCCCGGCACATAGCCGTGGTAGCGCTCGGTCGGGCTGCAGGCCACGAGCCCTGCAAGCCCCGCGAGGGCTGCGCCGCGGCGAATGCCGCGGCCGATCCTGTCACGGCCGGTATCCATGCCCATCTGCGCCTGCCCCTGCTCTTGCCTCAAGCCTTTGCGGCTTCTAAAGCCGCTTACAACAACCCCATGCATCTCTTCAAGGAAGGAAGCGGACCATGCCCGAGGCGACCCCCCTGCCGCGACACGTGATCCGCCTCGGTGATCTGTCGCAGCGCCGCGATACCGAGACGCTGATCGAGCCCGACGCCCCGGCCCGCGCCGCCATCGCGGCGCGTCTGGAGATACGCGGCCTTCGCAAGCTGCGGTTTCGCGCGGTGCTGACCCCCGAGGACAATCGCGGCTGGCGGCTCGAAGGCGATCTGGGCGCGACCGTGGTGCAGGACTGCGTGGTGACGCTCGATCCGGTGACGACGCGGATCGACGAAAAGGTGATCCGCCGTTACCTCGCCGACGTGACCGAACCTGAGGCCACGGAGGTCGAGATGTCCGAGGACGACACGATCGAGCCGCTGCCCTCGGCGCTCGACATCGCCTCGGTGATGATCGAGGCGCTGGCGCTGGCGCTTCCCGATTATCCGCGCGTCGAAGGCGCTGCCGCGGGCGACCACTCGGTGGCCGAGCCCGGCGCCGAACCGATCACCGATGAGGACGTGAAGCCCTTTGCCGGGCTCAAGGGGCTGCGCGACCGCCTCAAGGGGGACGAAGACGCCGCCGACTGATACGTTTCTCTTGCTTTTCGTCGCGACCGCAGTATTTTCGCGGCCTCTTTCCATTCCACGGCTCGACAGCCCGGTTCTTATCGCCTAAGAGCGGCCGGACGTCGCGGGATGGATCCCCTGACCGGGGCCGTGTGCCCACCCGCCAGCCGGGCCGGAAACGTTTTCCGCGCCCACTTAGACTAGAGCCAGATTCCTTCGAGGTTGTGACATGGCCGTTCCGCAGAACAAGATCTCCAAGTCGCGCCGCAACCAGCGTCGGGCCCATGACGGCCTGACCGGCGCGAACCCCAACGAATGCACCAATTGCGGGGAGCTCAAGCGCCCCCACCACGTCTGCCCCTCCTGCGGCAGCTATGCCGATCGCGAAGTGATCGCGCAGGCCGCCGAGACCGAGCTGGACGACGACGCGGCGTAAGCCCGTCGCCGGGCTTTGGCGCGGGACGGGCTCGCCCCGGACCGCGCCGCCCCTCGGGGTCTTGCCCGGTTGTCTGTCGCATCGACACCGGCGCGCGCCTGAGATGACCGCGCCCAGAGCATCGGGGCCGCGATGACGGGCTTGTCCCAAGACCGATCCATCACGCTATCCATCGACGCCATGGGCGGCGATCAGGGTCCGGCCGTCGTGGCCGCTGGCGTGATCAAATTCCTTTCCTCCGACCCCGCCGCGCAGGTTCTCCTGCACGGTCAGCGCGAGATCCTCGAGCCGCTCTTCGCGGGCTCGGACGTCGCCGCACGGGTCGAGATCGTCCACGCCACCGGAGTCGTGGCGATGACAGACAAACCCAGCAACGTGATGCGCAGCGGCAAGGCCACCTCGATGTGGTCCGCGGTCGACGCGCTGCGCGATCGCCGCGCCGATGCCTGCATAAGCTGCGGCAACACCGGCGCGCTGATGGCGGTGTCGATGATCCGGCTGCGCAAGGCCGAGGGCGTCAACCGGCCCGCCATCGCCTGCCTGTGGCCCTCGCGCAATCCCAACGGCTTCAACGTCATGCTCGATGTCGGCGCCGACATCCGCGCCGATCAGGACGACCTGCTCGCCTATGCGATGATGGGCGCCTCCTACGCGCGCAACGGCCTCGGGCTCGAGCGGCCGCGCGTCGGCCTGCTCAATGTCGGCACCGAGGAGCACAAGGGCCGGGCCGAGCTCAAGGTCGCCTCCGACATGATCGCCTCGGCCGCCGATAAAGGCGATTTCGACTATGTCGGCTTCGTCGAGGGCGGCGACATCCCCTCGGCCCGCGTCGACGTGATCGTCACCGACGGCTTCACCGGCAACGTCGCGCTCAAGACCGGCGAAGGCACCGCCACGCTGATCTCGGGGCTGCTGCGCGAGGCGTTCCTGTCCTCGATCGCCTCCAAGGTCGCGGCGCTCCTGACGCGCGGCGCCATGGCCGGTCTCAAGTCGCGGATCGACCCGCGGCAGGTCAATGGCGGCGTGTTCCTCGGGCTGGGCGGCCTCGTGGTCAAGAGCCACGGCTCGGCCGACGCCACCGGCGTCTGCGCGGCGCTGAGCCTTGCCGCGCGGCTCGCGCGGTCCGATTTCTCCGAACGCCTGGCGCATCGCATCGCCGGCGTCTCGGCCCTGCATCAAGACACCCCGAAGGAGATCGAGGCATGACCATTCGCGCGGTCGTCAAGGGTGTCGGGCACTACCTGCCCGAACGGGTGATGCAGAACGCCGAGTTCGAGAGCTTCGTCGCCACCTCCGACGAATGGATCCGCTCGCGCTCGGGCATCGAGCGGCGCCACATCGCCGCCGAAGGGCAGTCGACCTCCGATCTGGCCGCCCGCGCCGCCCGCGCGGCGCTCGCCGATGCCGGGATCGAGGCGGAGACGGTCGATGCGATCATCCTCGCCACCTCGACCCCCGACCTGACCTTTCCCTCCGCCGCGACCATGGTGCAGCGCGAGCTTGGCATGACGCATGGTTTCGCCTTCGACGTGCAGGCGGTCTGCGCCGGATTCGTCTATGCGCTCACCACCGCCAACGCGATGATCCTCACCGGTCAGGCGAAACGCGTGCTCGTGATCGGGGCCGAGACCTTCAGCCGCATCATCGACTGGACCGACCGCACCACCTGCGTGCTGTTCGGCGACGGCGCGGGCGCGCTGGTGCTCGAGGCGGCCGAGGGCGATGGCAGTTCCGCGGATCGCGGCATCCTTTCAGCCGATCTCAATTCGGACGGGCGCCACCGCGAGATTCTCTATGTCGATGGCGGCGTTTCGACCGGCACCACCGGCCATCTACGCATGGAGGGACGCGAAGTGTTCCGCCACGCTGTCGAAAAGCTCGCCCAGACCGCGCATCTGTCGCTCGAGAAGGCCGGTCTCGGCCCCGAGGACATCGATTGGGTCGTGCCGCATCAGGCCAACATCCGCATCATCCAGGCCACGGCCAAGAAGCTGGGACTGTCGATGGATCGGGTCGTCGTGACGGTTCAGGATCACGGCAACACCTCGGCGGCCTCGATCCCGCTGGCCCTCTCGGTCGGACAGGCCCGCGGCCAGATCAAGCGCGGCGATCTCGTCGTCACCGAGGCGATCGGCGGCGGCCTTGCCTGGGGCTCTCTCGTGCTGCGTTGGTGATCGGCGCGGCGTCGCTGCAACAGTGCCATCCATCCACTTGAGATTGACTTGAAATTGCCCCTGCCCTTAAGGTTGCGGAAGTTCAGGGAGATCAAAATGGCGGACAAGACTTTGACGCGGATGGATCTTGCCGAGGCCGTGCACGAAGAGGTGGGGCTGTCTCGCAATGACAGCGCCGAACTGGTCGAGACGGTGCTGGGTCACATCTCGGACGCGCTGGTGGCGGGCGAACAGGTCAAGATCAGCTCTTTCGGCACCTTCTCGGTGCGCGACAAGGCCGCGCGCATCGGCCGCAACCCCAAGACCGGGGAAGAGGTGCCGATCCACCCGCGCCGGGTTCTCACCTTCCGCTCTTCGCATCTGATGAAGGACAAGGTCGCTTCGGGCAACAAGGGCTGAGTCAGGTAAATGGCGAAATCGGCCCACGCCTTCCGCACCATCGGTGAGGTTTCGGAGGTGCTCGACACCCCGGCGCATGTGCTGCGATTCTGGGAGAGCAAGTTCGCGCAGGTGCGGCCGGTCAAACGGGCGGGCGGGCGGCGC
The DNA here is from genome assembly GCF_047631075.1 of Limimaricola cinnabarinus. Classification (NCBI taxonomy): domain Bacteria; kingdom Pseudomonadati; phylum Pseudomonadota; class Alphaproteobacteria; order Rhodobacterales; family Paracoccaceae; genus Limimaricola; species Limimaricola cinnabarinus. The sequence continues at coordinate 112,129 of NZ_JBLHYX010000007.1, read as the reverse complement.
TATTACCGGCCCGAGGATCTGGCGCTGCTATGCGGGATCAAGGCGCTGCTGCATGATCAGGGCATGACCATCAAGGGCGTGCAGAAACTGTTGCGCGAAAAGGGCGCGCGCCATGTCGCCGATCACGGCCTGCCCGCCGCCGCGCCCCAACCCTCCCGCCCGCGCCTCGTCGCTGGCGCCGCGCCCGTTGAGGATGCGGTCCTCGTGCTCGATCGCGAGGAAGACCCGGCACAAGGGGCCGCGACCGCCCTGCCCCGATCGCGCGCCGCCTCGCCGCTTGCGGCTGTTCTGTCCGCCGATCCGACTCATCTGGCGACGCGCGCGGCGCGGATCGCGCCGCTGCTGCGGCGTCTGGAATCTCTACGCCTGCGCATGATCGCCGCTCGTGATCGCCCGCTCTGAAAACCTGAAATTTTTTGCGCAAATCGGCTTGCTCCCGCCCGCCGTATGGGGCATTAGCAGCCTCAGTCGGGCTATAGCGCAGCCTGGTAGCGCGTCCGTCTGGGGGACGGAAGGTCGCAGGTTCGAGTCCTGCTAGCCCGACCATTTATGACCGCCCGCCGCCTCAAAGCGGCGGGCGTCGTCATGTCAGAGGAGCCGACCGTGACCGGAGTTCTGCCCCGCCAGGGGATCGCCGCGCTGATCGAAACCGGTGCCATCTCGGCCTCCGAACCGATCGATCCCACCCAGATTCAGCCCGCCAGCCTCGATCTGCGGCTTGGCCGCATCGCCTACCGGGTGCGCGCCTCGTTCCTTACGGGCAATGGCCGCCGGGTCGCGGACCGGATCTCCGAATTCGAGATGCACCGCATCGATCTCGATGGCGGCGCGGTGCTCGAAAAGGGCTGCGTCTACGTGGTGCCGCTGATGGAGCGGCTGGCCCTGCCGGAGGGCGTTCAGGCCGTCGCCAACGCCAAGAGCTCCACGGGGCGGCTAGACCTGCTGACGCGTCTCATCACCGATGGCGGCACCGAATTCGACCGGGTGGCCCCCGGCCATGACGGCCCGCTCTATGCCGAGATCTGCCCGCGCAGCTTCTCGGTGCTGGTCCGGCCGGGCATGAAGCTCAACCAGATCCGGTTTCGCGGGGGCCAAGCGGTGCTCGACGACGCGCAGCTTGCTGCGCTGCACGCCCAAGAGCCCCTGGTGACCGGCGAGGCGCTCATTTCCGAGGGGCTGGGCTTTTCGGTCGACCTGTCGCCCGAGCTTGCGGCCTGCGCGGGGTTTCGCGCCAAGCCGCATACCGGGGTGATCGATCTCGACCGCATCGACCATTACGACCCGGCCGAGTTCTGGGAGGTGGTCACGGCGGCACATGGCCGGATCATCCTCGACCCCGGCGCCTTCTATATCCTCGTCAGCCGCGAATCCGTCACCATCCCGCCCGCCTATGCCGCCGAAATGGCGCCCTACCTCGCCATGGCGGGGGAATTTCGGGTGCATTACGCCGGGTTCTTCGACCCCGGTTTCGGCTATGCCGAGGCGCGGGGCAAGGGATCGCGCGGGGTGCTCGAGGTGCGCTGCCACGAGGCGCCGTTCGTGCTCGAACATGGGCAGGTTGTGGGCCGACTGGTCTATGAGCGGATGGCCGAGACGCCCGACCGCCTTTATGGCGCCGGCATCGCTTCGAACTACCAGGGCCAGGGCCTCAAGCTTTCCAAGCAATTCCGAAGCCCCTGAGGCGTCTCAAGAGACCGTGTCGGCGGCGCGCCGGCGTCGAGGACCGGGCCGTGGTGCCCTGCCCTGAGCGGTGTTCGACTCCTCGCAGGGTGAGGCATCCGAGCCTGCTTCGAGGGTTGGCAAGCGCGGCTCGACCCGGTTGCGACCTGCGTTCTTGGCACGGTAGAGCGCGGCGTCGGCGCGCGAGATCGCCGCGTCGAGCGTCTCCTCGCCCGTCAACATCTCGGCGCAGCCGATCGAAGCGGTGACCGGCATGGAGCCATCAGGCAGCGACAGTCTGTCCTCGAAGCAACGGCGCACCCGCTCGGCCAGCGCGATCGCCCCGGTCAGCCGCGTGGTGGTGAGGATCAGCAGGAATTCCTCCCCGCCCCAGCGCGGCAAGGTCCGACCGCCGCAGCCAGCGCGGCAGCAGATGTCCCACCTCGCACAGCAACCGGTCGCCTGCGGCATGGCCATAGCGATCATTCACCGATTTGAACCGGTCGATGTCGATCAGCACCACGGCGAGGCCGGTCCCCTCGCGCTGCGCGGCGGCGATCGCGCGGCTGGCAAAGACGTCGCAGGCCCAGCGGTTGGACAGCCCCGTCAGCGCGTCCGTCACCGAAAGCCGCTCCAGCGTCGCCTGCTGCCGCTGACGGGTGTTTTCCGTGCCGGCCAGCATAGCGACGGTCGAGATCAGCCCCGCGATGGCCAGCACCAGCATCACGGTCGTGAACAGCGGCGCGGCGGTGATCCATTGGGCGGGGTGCAGTTGCAACAGCAGCAGCCCGCCGATCCAGAACCCGCTGAGTGCCAGAAGAAGCTGACGGCGCAGCAATCGCGAGACCGCGCTGTCGGAGAGCAGGAGACGCAGCGCCAGAGGATCGATGTGCCGCCCCACCGTGGCCAGCATCAGCAGCAGCGCGATCAACGTGGTGATGGGGGACATGCCGCCAAAGGCCGGGTGCAGCGCGTAGCTGTACGCAACGATCACCGTGCAGCATACGCCAAAGGCGGCGACGATGGCAGCCATGCCGAGGGCCGATCGGTGACCCAGCAGAATGGCGAGAGCGATCGCGGCGAAGGTGCCGAGAGAATTGAAGCCCATCGCGGTTTCCCCGCGAGGGGCCGAATCCCACGTGAACATCCCGAGCCATTGCCCCACCGGCATCGGGGTCTCGAGCCAGAGCAGTTCGATTCCGCGCAGCCCCAGAAGCGCCGCCGCCAGCGAGGCCAGGGCGAATTCAAACCTGCGGTTCGACGCGCACCGCCCCAGCGCCAGCAAAAGCGCGGTCAGCGCGGTCAGGGGATGGGTGCCGCCCCCCTCCTCCACTGGCAGATACAGCATGCGCAGGTCCAGCAGGTAGCCCGCCAAGGCCAGACAGCAGATCCCCGCCGCGGCGGCGGCGAAGCGAAAACGCAACCGCTCGAACCGGCGGATGATACGAATCGCGCTCCGGACCTCGCCGAAATTGCGCGCCGAAAGCTGTCGGGCCGTATCGATGGTCATGGTCATGGTCCCGCTCTGGTCGCCGACGCATTGCGGAACGCAACGTTCATCGGTCTCAGGACAAGATGGGCCAATCTACTTAAAGCATCATTGACGAAGTCTCCGACCGGGGTCGGCCCTGCGCCGTCGGCATGAGATCAGTCTCCGAAAAGACTGTCCTGCGCCTCGCCCTCATCTTCCTGCCCCCCCGCCTGTGGCGGCGGACGATTCTCGAGCAGGCCCGCCGCGCGCAATTCGCGCAACCCCGGCAGGTCGCGGGCGCTCGACAGGCCGAAATGGTCGAGAAAGGCTTCGGTCACGACGAAAGTCACCGGCCGTCCCGGCGTCATCTTGCGCCGGCCGAGCCGGACCCAGCCCATCTCGACGAGCTGGTCGATGGTGCCGCGGCTCACCGATACGCCGCGGATCTCCTCGATCTCGGCGCGGGTGCAGGGCTGATGATAGGCGATGATGGCGAGGGTCTCGGTCGCGGCCCGGCTGAGCTTGCGGGTCTCGACCGTGTGCCGTTCGAGCAGATGCCCCAGATCCGGCGCGGTGCGAAAGGCCCAAGCCTCGCCCACACGGCACAGCTCGATGCCGCGCCCTTGATACAGCGCGCGCAGATCCTCGATCGCGCCGGCCAGATCCGTGCCCTCCGGCAGGCGGCGCGCCATCTCGGCCGTTCCCAGCGGCTCGGCGCTGGCGAACAGCATCGCCTCGATCATCCGGGCGGCCTCGGCGCGCGGCGGCGCGTCGAACTGGGCGGGCTCGGGGCTTTGGGTCATGCGCGGTCCTTCCGGCGGATCTCGATGCGGGAGAAGCTCTCGTTCTGACGGATCTCGATGCGGCCTTCCTTGGCCAGTTCGAGCGAGGCCGCGAAGGTCGCGGCGGTGGCCGAGCGGCGGCGCTTGGGCGCCACGTGCCAGTCCTCGGGCAGATAGGCCGAGATGTCGGCCCAGTCGGCTGCGTCGCCCACGAGGCTGCGCAGCCGGTCGAGCGCCTGCTCCATCGTCATCAGGTCGCGCCGGTCCATCACGAAGGGGCGAAACTCGTCGCGGGTCTTCACGCGGGCATAGGCCTGCATGAGGTCGAGCAGGCTGGCGTGATGCACGGCCGAGCGATGCACGGTCACGGCCTCGGCCGCGCCCCGCGCAAAGACGTCCCGCCCGAGCCGGGGCCGCGCCATCAGCGCCGTGGCCGCCTCGCGCATCGCCTGCAGGCGTTCGAGCTGGAACGCGAGATGGGCGGCGAGGTCCTCGCCCGACGGCTCGTCGCCTTTGGGATCTGGCGGCAGCAGCAGGCGCGACTTGAGAAAGGCCAGCCAGGCCGCCATCACGAGATAATCTGCAGCCAGCTCGATCCGCAGCAGCCGCGCGCGTTCGACGAAGACGAGGTACTGCTCGGCCAGAGCGAGGATCGAGACCTGCCGCAGGTCGACCTTCTGGCTGCGCGACAGCACCAGGAGCAGGTCGAGCGGCCCCTCGAAGCCCTCAACGTCGACGATCAGCGCCTCGGCGTTGCGGCGCTCCTCGACCGTGGCGCGTGCGGCCTCGATGTCCCGCCCGCCATCCATCAGGTGTCCTCGCCGGTGAGCGCGCCCAACTCGTCGCGCAGCGCCTCGATATCGGCAAGCTCTGGCATTCGGCGCTGCGCCAGCGCCGCCTCGGCGCGCCGTGCCGCATCCGGCCCCATCGCGCCGCAGGCCGCGACCACGGCCTCCATCTCGTCGCGCTCGCCGTTGCAGTGCAGCACCACGTCGCAGCCCGCCGCGATGCTGGCGGCCGCGCGCGCGTCGATGTCGCCCGAAAGCGCCTCCATCGACAGATCGTCGGTCATCAAGAGCCCGTCGAAGCCGATCTCCTCGCGGATCATCCGCATCGCGCGCGCCGAGGTGGTCGCGGGCCGGTCGGGATCGACGGCGTCGAGCACGATATGAGCAGTCATGCCCATCGCCATGTCATTGAGCGCCGCGAAGGGCGCGAAATCGCGGTCGCGCAGATCGTCGAGCGGCACCGAGACGCGGGGCAGCGCCTTGTGGCTGTCGACGCTGGCGCGGCCATAGCCGGGGATGTGCTTGAGCACCGGCAGCACGCCGCCCGCCAAAAGCCCCTCGGCGGCGGTGCGGGCCGCCGCGACGACGCCCTCCACCGTGTCGCCATAAAGACGGTTGCGCAGGATGTGATGGGTCTGCGGCTCCACCAGATCGGCCAGCGGCGCGCAGTTCACGTCGATGCCGACCTCGTGCAGATCCGCCGCGATGAGCCTGTGGCGCAGCCATTGCGCACGCAGCGGGTCGGAGGCGCGCCGCATCTGGTCGAGCGCGGGCAGATAGGCGTGCCAGTGCGGCGGCCGCATCCGCTGCACCCGCCCCCCCTCCTGATCGATCAGGATCGGCGCGTCGCGGCCCACCGCGTCCCGCAGATCGCCCGTCAGGCGGCGCAGCTGGTCCGGCGTATCGATGTTGCGCGCGAACAGGATATAGCCCCAAGGGTCGGCGTCGCGGAAGAACGCGGCCTCGTCCGGACCGAGCCGCAGCCCTTCGGGCCCGAGGATCGCGGCGGCGGTCATCGCACCACCACGGGAATGCAGGCGGCGTCCTCGGCGACCAGCGCCGAGCAGAAGCGCCGCGCCTCGGCCAGATCGGCAAAACCGGTGGCGCGCAGCCGGAAGAAGGTGCGTCCGCCGCTCACCGCCTCCTGCACCAGCCGGTCGTGGCCCGACATCAGCTCGCCGAAGCGGCCCGCGAGGCGCGCCCATTCCTGCCCGGCCACCTCGGGGCTCTCGAAGGCGCCGAGTTGCACGAGGCTGGTGCCGGGCGCGATGTCCCCGGTGCTGACCGCCACGGGGGCGATCTGCGGCTCGGGCGCGGGGGCTGCGGCGGCGGCCATGGCGGTGGCGGGGCGCAGCGCGTTGGGGCGCAGCGCCGGGCGCGCGGGCGCGCCTGACCCAGAGGGGGCCAGCGCCGGGTCGGCGGCGGCGATCACAGAAGGGTCGGGTCCGGCGATGGTGCCCGGCGCGGGCGGCTCCACCGCGCCCAGCGGCGCGGCCCCCGCCGCGAGGCTGTCGGCCAGCGCCGCCACGTCGTCGACCGACATCGGCTTGGTCGGGTCGAACGCTGGCGGCACCTGCGCGAGATCCTGGCCCGCGCGCAGCTCGTCCGCCTCGGCGGTGGGCTGCACCAGCAGGTCGTCCTCGGTGAGGCCCGGCGGCTGCGGCGCCAGAACCAGCCGCTCCTCGGGGCCCGCCGCCTCGCCCATCGCGGCGATGTCGTTCACCGCGAGCCCCTTGTGCAGCGCGATCTCGCCGCCCGGCTCTTTGGGGGCGGCGCGCATCGGGCCCTGCATGGCACGCACCACCGGGATGCCCGTGACGTCACGCATCCACAGCTTGTAGCCCCAGACACCGATGCCCAACACGAGGGCCAGCGACACGATGGCCCCCGCATAGCGGAACATCAGCGCCATCCCGGCCGCCAGTCGGCCGGGGCCCTGTGGATCGCTCGGTTGTGCCATTCCCAGCCTCTCTGCCGCCCCTTGTCGCGGGGCCACCTGCCCCGTCATGCCCGCCATGCTTCGAAAGACGCGCTCAGCGCATCTCCTCGACCGGGGTGACGCCAAGGATACCAAGCCCTTCCCCGATCACAACGCCGACCGCGCGGGCGAGCGAAATCTTGCCCTGCGTCGTGGCCGCGTCGCCCTCCTGCACGAAGCGCAGGCCCGGCTCGTCATTGCCGCGGTTCCACAGCGCGTGCAGCGCCGAGGCGAGGTCGTAGAGATAGAAGGCGACGCGGTGCGGCTCGTGGCCCTTGGCGGCGATCTCCACCAGACGCGGCCATTCGGCGAGGGCGCGCATCAGCGAAAGCTCCGCCTCGTGATCGAGCTTCGAAAGATCGGCCTCGGCCAGCGTCGCGTCGTCGACTGCGATGCCCATGGCGTCGGCCTTGCGCAGCACCGAGTTGATGCGCGCATTGGCGTATTGCACGTAGAAGACGGGGTTCTCGCGGCTCTGCTCCAACACCTTGTCGAAGTCGAAATCGAGCGGCGCGTCGTTCTTGCGGGTCAGCATGTGGAACCGCACCGCGTCCGCGCCGACCTGATCGACCAGATCGCGCAGCGTCACGAAGTTGCCGGCGCGCTTCGACATCTTGAACGGCTCGCCGTTCTTCCACAGCTTCACCAGCTGGATCAGCTTGACGTCGAGCGGCACCTTTCCTTCCGAAAGCGCTGAGACGGCGGCCTTCATCCGCTTGACGTAGCCGCCGTGGTCGGCGCCGAACACGTCGATGAGCTGGGTGAAGCCGCGGCTCACCTTGTCGTGGTGATAGGCGATGTCGGGCGCGAAATAGGTCCACGCGCCATCCGACTTCATGATCGGCCGGTCGACGTCGTCGCCATGCGCGGTGGAGCGGAACAGCGTCTGCTCGCGCGGCTCCCAATCCTCGGGCGTCTTGCCCTTGGGCGGCTCAAGCGTGCCGCGATAGATCAGGCCCTTGTCGTCGAGCGTCTTGATCGCGTCCTCGATCCGGCCGGTGCCGTAAAGCGCCTTTTCCGAAAAGAACACGTCCATGGTGACGCCCAGCGCCGCGAGGTCGGTGCGGATCATCTCCATCATCGCCTCGGTGGCGATTTCACGCGCCTCCTCGAGCCAATCTTCCTCGGGGCTGTTGAGCTTGCCCTCGCCCCAGATCTCCTTGAGCTTCTCGCCCACCGGCACGAGGTAGTCGCCCGGATAGAGCCCCTCGCCGATCTCGGGCGTCATGCCGCAGGCTTCGCGGTAACGCTCGAAGGAGGAGCGCGCCAGCACGTCGACCTGCGCGCCGCCGTCATTGACATAGTATTCCTTGGTCACGTCGTGGCCCGCGTAATCCAGCAGCCGCGCCAGCGCGTCGCCGAACACCGCGCCGCGGGCATGGCCCACATGCATCGGCCCCGTGGGGTTGGCCGAGACGTATTCGACATTGACCTTCTCGCCCTGCCCCATGGTCGAGCGGCCGAAGCCCTCCTGGGTCAGCGCGGCCCGCACGATGCCCTGCCACAGCGACGGCGCGAGGCGGAGGTTGATGAAGCCTGGCCCCGCCACCTCGGCGCTCTCGATGCGGTCGTCGGCACCGAGCCGCTCGGCCAGATCCTCGGCGATGTCGCGCGGCTTCTTGCCCGCGGGCTTGGCCAGCACCATCGCGGCGTTGGTCGCCATGTCCCCATGCGCCGCGTCGCGCGGCGGCTCCACCGTCACGGCGCCGGTCTGCATCCCTTGGGGGATCGCACCATCGCGCGCCATCGCATCCAGCGTGTCGAGCACAAGGGCCCGGATATCGGTAAAGAGGTTCATGCGCAGTCCTTTCGGCCAGTCGTGCCGCGAGATCGGCCCGCGACCCTTTACCATGGCGGTGCCGCGCGTCAACGCGCGGCACCGCCCGGACCGGTTCGAATGCGCCCGATCAGGCGGCGCGGGGCGGCTCGCCCTTGGGCTTCTTGCCACCCGTCGACTTCGTGCCGGGCTTCGGCCCCCAAGCCTTTACGCCAAGGGCCTTGACCCCGGCCATGCTGCCGCTCTTGCCGGTGGGGCGACCGCTGCCCTTGCCACCGTTGTTCTTGGCAGCTTGCCTGGCGATCTCGTGGCCCGCGCCGGGATCGGTGCCCTTTTCCTCGCCCGGCGGCAGCATCGAGATGATGCGCACGCCCGGCGCCGCGCGAATGTCGTCATCCTCGCGGATGAACTCGGTCGTGCCCTGCGGGCCGACGCGGGCGACGACCTTGGCATGGGGCCGTTTCTCGCGCCATTCCTCAAGACTGTATTCCTCGGTCAGCCGGGTCACGCGAAAGGTCCAGCCCTCGCGCATCAGCTGCTCGAGCCCGTCATGCGTCTCCTCGGGGCCGAATTCGCGGCCCGTCAGGCTGTTGGAGAGCGCGTGCCGCGCGCTTTCCATCTTCTGCCGGGCGATCTGATAGACGTTGTCGCGCCCGAATTCGGGGCCGAGATCGGTAGCGACCAGCGTGTTGTAGGCATCGTTCTCGGTCGCCGCGACCACCACGTCGTAGCTCACCAGTTCGAGCCAGTGCTCGGCCGATTCCGACAGGATGTCGCCGGAATAGGTCGGGATGCCTTCCGAGCGCGCGGCGCGCAGGTTGTTGTGGTTCGGGTCCGCGATCAGCACCGGCACCTCGACCTTCTTGAGCGCTTCGGCCAACCCACGGGTCCAGCGCGAGCCGCCGATCAGCAGCACGCCCGGCACGCTGGCGCCCGAGAGGCCGAGAAACCGCGCGAAAGGGGCCAGCGTGAAGCCGTGGATCACCACCGTGAAGGCGACCAGCACGAAGGCCAGCGGCGCGATGTCGGCGCCGTCAGGCACCCCCAGCTCGGCCAGCCTTTCGCCGAACAGACCCGCCACCGCGACGAGCACCACGCCGCGCGGGCCGGTCAGCGCCACGAGAAGCTGTTCGCGCCATGGCACACCCGAGCCGAGCAGAGACAGCACCACGGTGAGCGGGCGCACCAGCATCACCACGGCAAAGACGAAGAGCACCGCGCGCCAGTTCAGCGCCGTGAGCGTGTCGAACTCGATCGCTGCGGCGAGCAGGATGAACACGCCCGAGACCAGAAGGATCGTCGCGTGTTCCTTGAAGCGGCGCAGCTCGGCATAGGAGGCGAGATCGGCATTGGCGATGCCGATGCCCATCACCGTGACGGCGAGCAGGCCGCTTTCGTGCAGGATGGTGTCGGACACCGCAAAGACCGCGAGCAGCAGCGAGAACAGCACCGGCACCTTCATGTATTCCGGCACGCGCCCCTTGCGAAAACCCCACGCCACGATCAGCGCGCCGGCGATCCCCAGCAGCAGCGCCACCACGACGCCGAGCACCAGCTCCCACACCGCATGGCCCACCGTGGTCGCGGTGCGCAGCACAAGCACCACCTCGAAGGCGAGAACGGCGGCGAGCGCGCCCAAGGGGTCGTTGACGATGGCCTCCCATTGCAGGAGCGCCGCCGGGCGTCGCGACAGCCGCGCGGTGCGCAGCAACGGCGCGATCACGGTCGGGCCGGTGACGATCATGATGCCGCCGAAGACGGCCGAGCTTTCCCAAGTCATCCCCGCGCCGTAGCGCAGCGCCAGCGTCGAGAAGAGCCAGCCCAGTGGCGCGCCGATGAAGACGAGGCGGCTCACCCCCTGCGCCACGTCGCGCAAGGACCGCACGTTGAGCGTCAGCCCGCCCTCGAACAGGATGATCGCCACCGCGATGGAGATCATCGGGGCCAGCAGTACGCCGATATCGCGCTCCGGATTGAAAATGCCGAAGACCGGCCCGATCAGGAGGCCCGCCACCAGCATCAGCACGATGGCGGGCATGCGCAGCCGCCACGCGATCCATTGCGAACCGACGCCGATGGCCCCCACCAGCGCAAAGGCCATGATCGGGGTCAGCCCGGCGGCGTGTTCTGCCGTCATCTCAATTTCCACTCCAGGCTCCCGCCACGTTCGTTGTCTCAAGTATGTCCGAGCCGGTCAGCCGCGCGTGCTCTTGCAGCGCGAAGCGATCGGTCATCCCGGCAATGTAGTCCGCGACGATCCGTGCCAAGGCGGTTTCGCCCTTTGCCTCCGCAACGTCCTTTCGCCACTGCTTGGGTAAATTCTCGGGATGCGCCATGAAAAGCGGGAACAGGTCGTGGATCACGCCGGTCACCCGTTCGCGCATCACCACCACCTCGGGCGCGCGGTACATGCGGTGAAACAGGAAATGCCGCAACACCTTCAGATCGGCCCAGAGCCCGGGGGTGAAGCGCACCATCATCCGCCCTGCCTCGCGCACCTCCTGCGCCGATTTCGGATCGGCCTCGGCAAGGTTGGCGCGCGCCACGCCGATCACGTCCTCGACGAGCACGCCGAAGAACCGGCGCAGCGCCTCGTGGCGGCGGCGGTAGTAGTTCAGGCCGGGATATTTGCGGTCCACCTCGGCGAAGCAGGCGTCGAGGATCGGCAACTCGGCCAGCTCGTCTGTCGAAAACAGCTCGGCGCGCAGCCCGTCATGCAGGTCGTGATGGCTGTAGGCGATGTCGTCGGCCAATGCGGCCACCTGCGCCTCGGCGCTGGCATGGGTGTGCAGCTCCAGATCGTGGCGCGCGTTGTAATCGGCCAGTGCGTGGGGAATGTCGCCGGTGACGGGGCCGTTATGTTTGGCGATGCCTTCGAGCGTTTCCCAAGTCAGGTTCAACCCGTCGAAATCGGCGTAGTGCCGCTCCAGCGAGGTGACGATGCGGATCGCCTGCGCGTTGTGATCAAAGCCGCCGTAAGGCGCCATCAGCGCGTCGAGCGCGTCCTCGCCGGTATGGCCGAAGGGCGGGTGTCCGAGATCATGCGCCAGCGCCACCGCCTCGGTCAGTTCGGTGTTGAGCCCGAGCACCCCTGAGATGGTGCGCGCGACCTGCGCCACCTCGATCGAATGGGTCAGACGCGTGCGGAAGTAATCGCCCTCATGCTCGATGAAGACCTGCGTCTTGTGCTTGAGGCGGCGAAACGCGCTCGCATGGATGATGCGGTCGCGGTCGCGCTGAAAGGGGGAGCGGAAGGCGCTCTCTTCCTCGGGGTAAAGCCTGCCGCGCGTGTCGCGCGGGTCTGAGGCATAGGGAGCCATCATCATGTCCGCCAGCTTGTCGTCACTATTCACCTTACCTATATGGATCGAGAGGCCGCCCGCACAGGACATTCGCCCGAATGACCGTGTCGGAGCCGGTCAATGACCCTGCCCATGGATAGGTTCCGACATGCTGACGCTGCCCCCCACTGTTACCCCCCGCGCCTGGGACCGCCTTTCGGAAATCGGCGCGACGGCGCAGGGCAAGGCGCTGCGCGTCGCGGTCGAGGGAGGCGGATGCTCGGGCTTCCAGTACGAGATCGCGCTCGACGAGCCCAAGGAGGACGATCTCGTGCTCGAAGGTTCGGGCGAAAAGGTGGTGGTCGACAGCGTGTCGCTGCCGTTCCTCGCCAACGCGGTGATCGATTTCTCCGACGAGCTGATCGGCGCGCGCTTCGTGATCGAGAATCCCAACGCCACAAGCTCCTGCGGCTGCGGCACCAGCTTCTCGATCTGAAGCGCTGCGGCACCAGCTTCTCGATCTGAAGCGCTGCGGCGGCTTGACGCGGCCCTGCGAACCCCTACCCTCCGAGGGCTGACAGGACCGGAATTCCCAGACCATGACCGACGACAAGACGCCCGACCGTCCCGATGAACTTGCAGACGGGGCCGGACGGGATCCTGCCGCCACGCCGTCGCCGCAGGACGGCGATCTCGCGCAAGCGGCGCGCGCCTTCTGGGCGGCTTTGCTGCGGGCGCTGGGGCGTGGCGGGCGCGGTCTGGGACAGGCGGGCACCCGCGCGTTCGGCCAGGGCCGCGTCGCGGCGCAAAGCCTGACGGCGCGGGCCGCGCGCGGCACAAGCGCGGGCCTCGCCGCCGCGCAGGACAGGCTTCGCGCGCACCGCGTCGAAACCGAATCCGATCCCGACATCGCGCAGGCCGAACCGCGCCCGCCCATCACGCAGCGCGCGGTGCAGGGCTGGCGCGACGCCTCGGCCCGCCGCCGCGCCCGGCTCGACGCGCGCAAGCTGCGTCCCGCCGCCACGGTGCGGGCCTCGCGCTGGATCTGGCGCACGGTGTTCGGCCTCGCCTTCCTCCTGCTCCTTGGCATCGTGCTCGCGGGCGGCATTCTCGTCTGGGCGGTGCGCGACCTGCCGCTGGCCGAGATGCTGCCACCGATCGAGGAGCCGACCCTCACCGTGCAGGACGAGGATGGCGACACGCTGTTCACCCGCGGCGCCTACCGCGCGGGCTACGTCGCCATCGACGAGATGCCCGGTTACCTGCCGCAGGCGGTCTCCGCGATCGAGGATCGCCGCTTCTGGGATCACCCCGGCGTCGACATCGAAGGCATCGGGCGCGCGATGTGGCGCAACCTCTCCTCGGGCGGCGTCGTCGAGGGTGGCTCGACCATCACCCAGCAGCTGGTGAAGGTGCTCTATCTCGACCCCGATCGCACCTATAAACGCAAGCTGCAGGAAATGGTCCTCGCGCTGGGGCTGGAGCGTCAGCTCGGCAAGGACCGGATCATGGAGCTCTATCTCAACTCCACCTATCTCGGCTCGGGCGCATGGGGCATGCCCGCCGCGGCGCAGCTCTATTTCGACGTGCCGGTGCAGGAGCTGAGCCTCGCGCAGGCCGCGATCCTCGCCGCGACGATCCGCGCGCCTTCGGTCATCAACCCCGAGGCCGATCTGGAGCGCGCCCGCGAACGCGGGCTGGTGGTGCTGTCGGTGATGCGCGATCTCGAACGGATCGACGAGGCCGCCTACGTGGCCGCGCGGACCGAGATGGCGAGCCTCGAACCCTCGCCGCCCCCGGCTCGCGCGGGCAGTTATTTCGCCGATTGGGTGCTGGGCGAGGCGCAGGAACTGGCGGGAGCGGTCGACGGCCCGCTCACGGTCTCGGCGACGCTCGACATCGCCCTGCAGGCCCGCGCCGAGGAGATCCTCGCATCCGCCATCGCGGGCCGGGGCGCGGAGGCGGGCGCGAGCCAAGGCGCCATCGTCGTCATGACCCCCGACGGGCGGGTGCGCGCTATGGTCGGCGGCACCGATTACGGCACGAGCCAGTTCAACCGCGCCACCGACGCGCTGCGCCAGCCCGGCTCGACCTTCAAACTGCCGGTGTTCCTCGCCGCTCTGGTGATGGGGGCCGACCCCGACACCCGCCTGCCCGACGAGCCGATCGACATCGACGGCTACAAACCCGAGAACTTCAACGGCCAATATGCCGGTGTGGTGACCCTCCGCGAGGCCTTCACCCGCTCGCTCAACGCCGCCACGGTGCGGCTGGCGCAGGAGGTGGGCATCGATCAGGTGATCGAGGTGTCGCGCCAGCTCGGCATCGAGGGCGACCTGACGCCGACGCCCAGTCTCGCGCTGGGCACCTCCGAGGTGTCGCTTCTCGACATGACCGAGGCCTATGCCGCGATCCTCGCGGGGCGCGCGCCGATCAACGCTACCGGCATCGCCAGCCTCAGGCTCGGCGACACCGGCGTGGCGCTGTCGGTCTCGGACGCCGATCCCAACGCCGTCGAGCTCAACCGCACCCGCGACCCGATGGTCTCGATGCTGCGCTCGGTCGTCACCGACGGCACCGGCAAGCGCGCGGCTGTAGACGGCTTTGCCGCCGGCAAGACCGGCACCAGCCAGAACAGCCGCGACGCTTGGTTCATCGGCTTCACTGACAAGCTGGTGGTCGGCGTCTGGGTCGGCAATGACGACAACTCGCCGATGGATGCGGTCACCGGCGGCAGCCTGCCCGCCGAGATCTGGCGTGATGTGGTGCTGGCGGCGGGCGGCTCCGGTGCGCAGCAGGCCCCTTCGGCCGAGAGCCAGACGCCCGTGCGGGTGCGGCGTGGCACCCAAGTGAGCACGACCAATGGCGACCGGCTGCGTCAGGCCGCGGCCCCGGACCAGTCCTCTTGCAACGTGCGCGCCTGCTCGCGCGCCTATCGCTCGTTCCGCGCCTCGGATTGCAGCTTCCAGCCCTATTCCGGCCCGCGCAAGCTGTGCACCCGCTAGGCGGCTTGTCCGCCCGCCCCCGGCTGTTACAAGCCGGGGGCAAGGATGGCCCAGGGAGGCGCGCATGAAACTCGCCACGTTCAACATCAACGGCATCAAGGCGCGGATCGGCGCGCTGTCGGACTGGCTGCAGGACACGCAGCCCGACGTGGCGCTGCTGCAGGAGATCAAGTCCGTCGACGAGGCGTTCCCGCGCCAGCATTTCGAGGACATGGGGTATATCGTCGAGACCCATGGGCAAAAGGGCTTCAACGGCGTCGCGATCCTGTCGCGCCTGCCGCTCGAGGACATCACGCGCGGCCTGCCCGGCGATGATGACGACGAGCAGGCCCGCTATATCGAGGCCACGGTGATCGGCGACACCCGGCCGGTGCGCGTGGGCTGCCTCTATCTGCCCAACGGCAACCCGGTGCCGGGGCCGAAATACGACTACAAGCTTGCCTGGATGGCACGGCTGCGCGACCGGGCGCAGGCGCTTTTGGCGCTTGAGGAGCCCGCGCTGCTCGCCGGCGACTGGAATGTGATCCCGCAGGCCGAGGATGCGGCGCGTCCCGAGGCGTGGCGCGAGGACGCGCTGTTCCTGCCCGAGACCCGCGCCGCGTTCCGCCGGATCGAGACGCTCGGCTTCACCGACGCCTTCCGCGCGCGGGTGCGCGGGCCGGGGCATTATTCCTTCTGGGACTATCAGGCCAATTCATGGGATCGCAACAACGGCATCCGCATCGATCACCTGCTGCTCGCGCCGCAGGCGGCCGACCTTTTGCGCGACGCCTGGATCGACCGCGAGGTACGCGGCCGCGAAAAACCCTCCGACCACGTGCCGGTCTGGATCGACATCGACGCCTGACAGCCACGACATTCATTGGATTTCGGGCGCGCGGTGCAGGCCGCGCGCCCTTTTCATGCGAACCGCAAGGCTGCGTATCCTGGGGTTCCGGGCGACAATCCACCTCGCCGCACAGGTTAGACCGCGCTCACGCACATACTGAACTGTTCAGTTTACAGATGGGACACCCTATCTCCCTCTCATCGCAACGAGACAGACCGGATCACCCAATGCCCTTCACCACGCAGCTTTCTCCGACCGGCCTTCGGGGCCGCGACCCGCAAAGTTGTAGCGAAGTGTAACGGGTCGGGGCACTGCGACGGATCGCGACAATGCCGCGATGGCCGTGCCCCGCCTCCCCGTCCATATGTTTCTTGCAAGACGCGCCGAGCTTGATCGGCCGCCACGATGAACTCCAAGACGCCCCACCTCCCCGGGGCAACATGAACAAGGAAAAGACCATGAAAAACATCATCCTCGCCGCTCTGATCGCCGCCACTGCCGTTCCCGCCGTGGCCGCCACCGACAACCTCGGCGCCCAGCAGGCCGTTGCCAATTCCGGCCATGTCGAGCTCGACCGTGTGATGAGCACCACCGGCGGCTATGTCGAGATCCTCGACGGTTCCAGCATCGAGACCGGCGTTCTGCTCGGCACCGAAGACGTGCGTGCCGGCCTCGAAACCGACGTTCGCGTGCAGCTGAGCCACCGCCCCTACCGCGACAACGTGTTCGCCGTGCTCTACGACGCCGATGGTCAGATCACCGCCACGCGTGAGCTGCGCGTCCAGAACTAAGCGACCCTAGGGGATATTTCCCCCTTCTCTACTCCAGAGAAGAATGGCCCGTCATCCTTGCGATGGCGGGCCAATTTCGTGTCACGTCATGCCCATGGAGCCAGTCCATGCGCGCCGTGAAACGCCTCGGCGCCACGCGGTCGATCGCGCCGAGCGCCAGATGCGCGATGCGGCGCGATACGCCCGAAAAATGATAGTTGCGGGCGTTGGCCTGCGCCGCCGCGATGGCGCGCCTGACCCGCGGGCCGCGCCGCTGCGCATAGAGACCCAGCGCCACATCGAGATCGGGTGCCGCCTCGAGCGCCCGCGCCAGCACCCAGCCATCCTCGATCGCGAGATTGGCACCCTGTGCCAGAAACGGCAGCGTCGGATGCGCGGCGTCGCCCAGCAACGCCAGCCGCCCGACATGCCACCGCTCGGGCACCTCGTGGCGGAACAGGCCCCAAAGCCGCGTCGCCTCGATACGGTCGAACAGGGCGCGCAGTTCGGGCGCGGCGTCGGCGAATACCGCGCGCAGCCGGGCCGGGTCCTCGGCGTGATCCCATCCCTCGGGTGCCCAGCCCGACTGTTCGCGCACCGCCACGAGATTGAGCCGCCCGCCAGGCAGCGGATAGGTCACCACATGCCGTCCCGGCAGCATCCAGATCCGGGCCTCCGGCGCGGCCTCGACCCCGTTCAGGACGGCGCGCCACGCCACTTGGCCCGTGAACCACGCAGCCTCGTCTGTGATCAGCGGACGCAGGACGGAGCGAAGCCCGTCGGCGGCAAGGATCAGCTCGTGGCGCGTCGGCTCGCCGGTCTCGAAAATAAGATCACCGGTCTCGGGCCGTGCCGCCCTCACCGCCTGCCCGGTGACGATCCGCGCGCCCGCGTCCCGCGCCGCGTCGGCCAAAAGCTCGATCAAGGCGGCGCGATGCAGAAATCTGTAAGGGTATGGCCCCCCATCGAGGGCAAATCGCGCGATGCCGCGCCCGGACCACCCGTCGGTCGGTCGCACGGCACGCGCGCGGATCGCCACCTTGTCGAGCGCGGGCCCCAGCCCGAGACGCTCTAACACGGCGGCCCCGTTCGGGGTGATCTGCAGGCCCGCGCCGATTTCGCGCAGCGCGGGCGCGCGCTCGAAGATCTCGACCCGGTGGCCGGCCCGTGCGAGGCACAGCCCAGCGCTCAGGCCGCCGATTCCCGCGCCGGCGATGGCGATCGCCAGCCGGGACGTCGCGGAGGCCACGCCCGGATCAGTCGTCGCGGTGAACGCGCTCGCGGCGCTCGTGACGCTCCTGCGCCTCGAGGCTCATCGTGGCGATGGGGCGCGCATCCAGGCGGCGCAGCGAAATCGGCTCGCCGGTGATCTCGCAATAGCCGTATTCACCCTCGTCGATGCGACGCAGCGCGGCGTCGATCTTGGAAACCAGCTTGCGCTGACGATCCCGCGTGCGAAGCTCGATCGAGCGATCGGTTTCCTCGCTGGCGCGGTCTGCGATGTCGGGAATGTTGCGCGTGGCGTCCTTCATGCCCTCGATGGTGTCGCGGCTGTCGGACAGAAGCTCGTTTTTCCAGGCCAGCAGCTTGCGGCGGAAATATTCGAGCTGACGATCATTCATGAACGGCTCGGTCTCGGCGGGCCGGTAGTCGTCGTTAAGAAATGACTCGGCTTTCATGTGTGCTCCCGGTTAAGGGCCAGCGCCGGGTCCCCAAATCCACCCCGCGGCCGGCGTACCCTCATATGCCGCCCTCCTACTCCCTGCGTCACCTCATGTCACCTTGTTTCTGCGCCGCCGTGTCGCTGCGGCAACGCGGGGGCGACGGCTTTGAAAACAGGCGTTTCGCAACATGCGGCACACGCTAGGATAGTGGGGCCACCCTAGCACGGTTCGCGCGGAAAGTGCACCCACCCTGATGCTCCAGCTGCGCGACGCCGCGCCGCGGCGTCCATCGCTGGACACCTGCCCCCCCTTAACGCTAGTCACGGCCCTGCGGTCGCGCCGATCGCGGCACGCTCGGAGAACACGCGATGATCCTGCCAATTGCCGGTCTCTTCATCGGAGCCATCCTCGGCGCCTATCGCGCCCGTCGTCATGGCGGCGGTGCGGCCGACATGGCGCAATGGGGCGCGGCGCATGCGCTGGCCCTCGGGATCGTTGGATTGTTCGTGCTGTTGCTGCTCAGCCGGATCGCGGGCTGATCTCGCCCGCGCGGCGGGCCGACGAGGGGCGGGCTCAGCCCGCCCTCTCGCCGCCGCGTCGATCGTTGTCGGACCCACGGGACGCCAGCTGTTCGAGCAGCTGGCGCAGCCTGTCGGGCGTCTCCCGTTCGACGGGGAAGGCCCTTTGCAGTGCGGCGTCGCGCACCTGCTTGTCGAATTGATCGAAGTTCATGGTTGCCTCATTCAGTAGGACAACCCCCCTGACACTGTGACAATAGACATACCCCAGATTTGGTTCCCGTCCGGTAAATCACTCTTGACCCAAGCTGTGGCATAGGAGCCGCATGTGACACCCAAGAAACTGTGGTTGTGCGGATATGACCGGGCCACCATATTGCCATGATGCTCAAGCTCTCACCGCTCATTCTCGCCCTGCTCTACGGATTCGCCGTCTATCAGGTGTCGGTCTGGCGCACGCGCCGCGCGCTCGACCGCAAATCGACCGAGCTGGCCGAGCCGCGCCTGCGCGCGGTCTGCGACAAGCTGGCCCGCGCGCTGGAACTGCCGCGCATCAAGGTGCATGTCTACGAGATCGCCCCCGTCAACGGCCTTGCCGCACCGGATGGGCGGATCTTCCTGACGCGCGGCTTTCTGGAACGCTATGCCTCGGGGGCGGTGACCGCCGAGGAGATCGCCAGCGTCGTGGCGCATGAGCTGGGCCACGTGGCGCTGGGGCATTCGCGTCGCCGCATGGTGGATTTCTCGGCGCAGAACGCGCTGCGCACGGCGCTCGCGGCGGTGCTGTCACGGATCATCCCGGGCTTTGGCGGCATGATCGCGGCCGGTCTGGCGCGGCTGGTGGCCGCCCGGATCAGCCGGGTCGACGAATACGAGGCCGACGCCTATGCCTCGGCGCTTATGATCAAGGCGGGCCTTGGCACCGCGCCGCAGAAATCGCTGCTCTCCAAGCTCGACAATCTGGCGGGCGTCGGCGGTGCGACCCCGGCCTGGCTCATGAGCCATCCCAAGACCGAAGCGCGCCTCAAAGCGATCGAGGCCAACGAAGCCAAGTGGCTCAAGGCCTAGCCGCCCGCCTCCACCGCCTTTCCGAACCGGTTCAGCCGCGCTTTGCGCAAGAGCTTGCGCGGGGTCCACGCCTCGCCCGAAAGCCGCGTCGCCTCGGCCACCACCGATGCCACGACCTCGCCCACCGGGCCGGGGCTGGCCTCGTAGAGGCCAAGCAGGAAGTTATCGGGATCGGCGCGTGACAGTCCTTCTTCGGCGAGAAGGTCGCGGGGAAAATCCTTGGCGTTCATTGTGACGATGACGTCGCAATGCCCCGCCACCGCGCTGGCCAGCACGTGGATGTCGTTCGCGTCGGGAAGCCAGAGGCGGCGCTCCAGATCCGGGGCAGCCGCGACCTCCGCGCGCGGGAAGCGCGAGGCCAACACTGCGATCTCGCCGCGCGCGATCGCCTCGCCCTCCGGCCCCAGCCGCGCCGCCGCCCGCGCCCATTCCTCCGAGATCCGCGCGCTCCAGCGCGGCTCGTAAAGACCTTTGGCGGCGCAGCCCAAGAGCAGTTCGCGCATCACCGTCGGGTAAAGGACGCAGGCGTCGAGCAGGACCCTCACAGGCGGAACACGAGCGCCTTGAGATAGCCGCCCTCGGCCAGCTGCGGCAGCACCGGGTGATCGGCACCGGCAAAGCCGGTGTAGCAGATCGCGCCGCGGCGCCCCGCCTTGCCGATGCCGCGCGCGCAGGCGGCCCGGAACTTGGTCAGGTCGGCGGCATGGCTGCACGAGCAGAGCACCAGATAACCGCCCTCCTCGACCAGAGACGCCGCCAGCCGCGCGATCCGCTCATAGGCGCGCAACCCCGGCTCGAGCGCGGATTTCGACGGCGCGAAGGCGGGCGGGTCGCAGACCACCACCTCGAAGCGGCGGCCTTCCTTTTCGAGCGCGGTCAGCGTGTCGAAGGCGTCGCCCTGCCGCGTCTCGAACCGCTCGGAGAGCCCCGAGGCCTCGGCCCCCGCCCGCGCCAGATCGAGCGCCGGGGCCGAGCCGTCGACCGCGAGAGCCGAGGCCGCGCCCTGCGCCAGCGCCGCGAGGCCGAAGCCGCCGACATGGCTGAACACGTCGAGCACGCGGGCGTCCTTCGACAGCGAGGCGGCAAAGGCGTGGTTCGGGCGCTGGTCGTAGAACAGCCCCGTCTTCTGACCGCCCATCAGGTCGGCCATGTAGGTGGCACCGTTCATCGGCACCGGCAGCGGCCCCTCGGGCGCGTCGCCGCGCAGCATCCGCAGCTCCTCGCCAAGCCCCTCCAGCCCCCGCGCCCGGCCCGAGCCGTTGAACACGACGCGGCGGATGCCGGTCGCGGCCAGAAGCGCGTCGGCGATGGTCTCGGCCCCGGCATCGGCCCAAGCGGCGTTGGGCTGCAGCACGGCGATGTCGCCAAAGCGGTCGATCACCACCCCGGGCAGCCCGTCGGCCTCGGCATGCACCAGCCGGTAGAACGGCTGATCATAAAGCGCCTCGCGGTGGCGCAGCGCAGCGGCGAGCCTCATGGCAATCCAGTCGCCGTCGATCACGGCCTCCGGGTCGCGGTCGAGCACGCGCGCCGCGATCTTGGAGCCGGGGTTGACCGTGATGACGGCCATGGGCCGCCGCTCGGCATCCTCGAGGATCGCGAGGGCGCCGGGAGCGAGCGCCTTGGTGCGGCGGTCGAGGACCATCTCGTTGGCGAAGACCCAAGGAAAGCCGTGGCGGATCGCGCGGGCATCGGCCTTGGGCATCAGCCGGACGGTGGGATAGGGCGGGAGGTGCGGGAACGGTGTCATGCGCCCTCCTACCCTGCCCCGCGCGCCACGAAAAGCCGCGACGCACGAAACCCTGCCCCGGATCGGCGGGTTCTGACGCAGGGGCGCGTTTTGCGGCCCCGCCCCCGGCGTGGTGGTTGTTAGCGCTAACGATCCATGGTAACGCCGGGCCGACCCCGATCTTTCGACAGGAGCTGCCAGATGGCCCTCAACCGCACGCTCGAAGCCGTCACCGACCGCATCCGCGCCCGCAGCGAGGGCCCGCGTCGGATTTATCTCGACCGCATGAACGCCGCCGCCGCCGAAGGCCCGCGCCGCGCGCATCTGACCTGCGGCAACCAGGCCCATGCCTATGCCGCGACCGGCGAAGACAAGGACGCGCTCGCCACCGGCCGCGCCCCCAATATCGGCATCATCACCGCCTATAACGATATGCTCTCGGCGCATCAGCCGTTCGAGACCTATCCCGCGCTGATCCGCGAGGCGGCGCGCGCCGCGGGCGCCACGGCGCAGGTCGCGGGAGGGGTTCCGGCGATGTGCGACGGCGTCACCCAAGGCCAGACCGGAATGGAGCTGTCGCTGTTCTCGCGCGACGTGATCGCGCTCTCGGCCGCCGTTGGCCTGTCGCACAACGTGTTCGACGCCTCGGTCTATCTGGGCGTCTGCGACAAGATCGTGCCGGGCCTCGTGATGGCCGCCGCGACCTTCGGCTATATCCCGGCGGTGTTCCTGCCCGCGGGCCCGATGACCTCCGGCCTGCCCAATGACGAAAAGGCCCGCGTGCGCCAGCAATTCGCCAGCGGCGAGGTCGGCCGCGACGCGCTGATGGCCGCCGAGATGGCCTCCTATCACGGGCCGGGCACCTGCACCTTCTACGGCACCGCCAACTCCAACCAGATGCTGATGGAGTTCATGGGTTTGCATCTGCCGGGGGCGAGCTTCGTCAACCCGAACACGCCGCTGCGCGATGCACTCACGGTGGCCGGCACCGAACGCGCCGCACAGATCACAGCTCTCGGCAACGAATTCACCCCCACCTCCGACGTGCTCGACGAGCGCGCCTTCGTGAACGGCATGGTCGGCCTGATGGCGACGGGCGGCTCGACCAACCTTGTGCTGCACCTGCCCGCCATGGCGCGCGCGGCGGGGGTGATCCTCGACCTCGAGGATTTCGCGGAGCTGTCGGCGGTCACGCCGCTGATGGCCAAGGTCTATCCCAACGGTCTGGCCGACGTGAACCACTTCCACGCCGCCGGCGGCCTCGGCTACATGATCGGCGAGCTTCTGAACGCCGGGCTGCTGCATCCCGACACCCGCACCGTCGCGGGCGAAGGTCTCGAGCTTTATACCCAGGAGCCGAAGCTGGCCGAGGGCCGCGTCACCTATGCGCCCGGCACGCGCGAGACGCTCAACGACAAGATCCTGCGCCCGGCCTCGGACCCGTTCCAGAAGACCGGCGGTCTGCGCCAGCTTTCGGGCAATATCGGCCGTGCCGTGATCAAGACTTCGGCCGTAGCGCCCGAGCGCCACGTGATCGAGGCCAAGGCGCGGGTGTTCCACGATCAGGAATCGGTCAAGACCGCGTTCCGCAACGACGAGTTCAAGGACGACACCATCGTCATCGTCCGCTACCAGGGGCCGAAATCGAACGGCATGCCCGAGCTGCACAACCTGACGCCGACGCTCGCGGTGCTGCAGGACCGGGGCCTCAAGGTCGCGCTGGTCACCGATGGCCGCATGTCGGGCGCCTCGGGCAAGGTGCCGGCGGCGATCCACGTCACGCCCGAGGCCGCCGATGGCGGCACCATCGCGCTGGTGCAGGACGGCGATCTGGTGCGGCTCGACGCGACCGCGGGCACGCTCGAGGTGCTGACCAGCTTGGAGGGCCGCGAGCCTGCTCCCGCCGATCTGTCGGGCAACGGCAACGGCGTGGGCCGCGAACTGTTCGAGGTGTTCCGCCAGAATGTCGGCGGCGGGGCCTACGGCGCGGCCGTGGTCGTCTGATCACTCGGCGGTCGCGTGGAACTGCCCCGCCAGGACATGCGGCTGATCGGTGAAGGGCGCGGTGAGGATCGTGCCCGTCACCGGCCCGGCCAGCGCCCGGCCCCCGGCGCCGCGCAGCGGGCTGTCGATGGCGATGTCGAGGCGACGGGTCTCGCCCGCGAGCGGCAGCTCCGCGCCGAAGCCCGCCTCGACGGCGCCGCCACGTCGGCCGCCATCCTGCGTCAGGACCAAGCGGCCATTGCCAGGCACCAGCGGCAGCGCGTCGATGGCGACCGCCGCGCCCAGGAACTCCCCGGTGATGTCGTGAAGCCGCCCCTCGACGGGCTGCGTCGTGCTGCCGGGGGCAAAGTCGAGACCGAGCGTCAGCCCGCCCTCGATCCGCCCGGTGGGCGTCACGTCCGCCTGCCGGATATCGGCGACAAAGCCACCTTCGTAGCTGGCGCTGCCGCTTTGCGGCACGCTGCTGGAGGCAGGGCGCGCGGTGAGTACCCCGAAGGCCGCGCGGTCGAAATACGTCGGCGGCAAGGCCGCCTCCTGCCCGCCGCCGCCGCATCCGGCAAGACCGATGGCACAGGCAAGGACCCTTGAACCGCCATGCGCCATTGCCTTCCTCCTCCAGCCCCCTCAGGTTGGGCCAGAAGTCTTAACCACACGTTAACGGCGACTGATCCGTTACGTTTTCTTCTCAAAGTCGACAGGATCTCAACATGACCCCCGAACACGCCTCCGAACTGACCGCCAAGGTCTGCGCCCTCGCCCCCGTCATTCCGGTGCTGGTGGTCGAGGATGCGGCCCATGCCGCGGATCTCGCGCGCGCGCTGGTCAAGGGCGGGCTGCCCGCGCTCGAAGTGACGCTGCGCACCCCCTCGGCGCTCGACGTCATCCGCGAGATGGCGCGCGTCGAGGGCGGCGTCGTCGGCGCCGGCACGCTGCTCACCCCCAAGGATGTCGAGGCCGCCAAGGAGGCGGGCGCCACCTTCGGCGTCTGCCCCGGCGCCACCGACCGCATCCTCGACGCGTGCGAGGCCAACGACCTGCCGCTGCTGCCCGCCGCGGCGACCACCTCCGAGGTGCTGCGCCTGTATGAGCGCGGCTATACCGTGCAGAAGTTCTTTCCGGCCGAGGTCAATGGCGGCGTGCCCGCGCTCAAGGCGATCGGCGCGCCGATCCCGCAGGTGAAGTTCTGCCCCACCGGCGGCGTCAGCCTTCAGAACGCGCCCGACTACCTCGCGCTGCCCAACACGCTGTGCGTGGGCGGCAGCTGGGTCGCGCCGGGCGCGATGGTCAAGTCGGGCGATTGGGACGGGATCACCCGCCTCGCCGCCGAAGCCGCGCGTCTCACGCGCTGAGGCCGCCCGCGCGTGGCGGGTCTCAGCCCGCCACGCGCCCCGCGCGCCCGCCGCGCCGCCGCGCCGCCATGCCCGTCTTCAGACCCTCGGTCAGCACCTGCGTCATCGGATGCCCCTCGGGCATCGTGGCGTGCCGCTCCAGAAGCCGCCGGATCGCCTTGGCGCTCTGGGTGCCGTCGGGCAGCGACAGCGCCCAGTCGAGAAAGATCGAGCGGCATTCGCCGAGGCTGATGCCGTCGATCCTATAGGCCTCTCGCACCAGACCCTTGGGGTCGATCTCGTCGCTCATCGCGCCTCTCCCGGCTCCACGCCCCGCAGGGCCTTCGCGATCACCCCCTCTGCCCGTGCCGCCGCCGCGTCAAGGGCCCGCCGCAGATCGTCGAGGGTCTCGCAACCGCCCTCGCGCAGCAGGAGCCGCGCGCCGCCCTCGGCCGGCGTCTCGGGCAGCGGCCCGCCCCCCGTCAGGAGCCGCGCCACGCATTGCACCCGGCGCATCAGGTCCGCCGTCTCGCTCAGCACCGCTGCGCCCTCCTCGTCGATCAGCCCCGCCGCCTGCCCGCCCGCGATCTGCGCGGGCACCTCGCGGGTAGGCGATCCCGCGCGCAGCGCGAGGCTCTGGGCGAACAGTTCGACATCCTGCAACCGCCCCGGCCCGTCGCGCAGGTTCCAGCCGCCCGAGGCGGGCCGCGCCTCGGACAATCGCGCGCGCATCGCCGCGAGATCGGCGGGCACCGTGTCGCCCGCCGCCTTCTGCGCGATCAACGCGCGCCGGAACGCCTCGATCTCCTCGCCCAGACCGGGCTCACCGGCGATCGCCCGCGCCCGGGTGAGCGCGAGATGCTCCCATGTCCACGCCTCGTCCTGCTGATAGGCGCGAAAGGCGGGCAGCGCGGTCGCCACCGGCCCCTGCCGCCCCGAGGGGCGCAGCCGCATGTCGACCTCGTAGAGCCGCCCGTCGGGCATCGGTGCCGTGAGCGCGGTGATCAGCCCTTGGGTAAAGCGCGCGTACCATGTGCGCGCGGGCAAGGGGCGACGCCCGTCCGAGGCCTCGACCCCGTCCGCGTCGTAGATCACGATGAGGTCGAGATCCGAGGAGGAGCTCAGCCGTCCCGCGCCGAGCGAGCCCATCGCCAGCACCGACAGCCCGCGACCGGGGGGCGGGCCGTGGCGGCGCGCCATGTCGTCGATCACCACCGGCACCAGCGCCGCGACCACGGCCTCGGCCAGCTCGGCGTATTCCTGACCCGCCTTCCCGGCGTCGATCAGCCCGCGCAGGTGATGCACGCCGATCCTGAAATGGATTTCCTTGGCCCAGACCCGCGCCGCCCCGAGCCGCGCCTCGTGGTCGGGCTGGCGCGCCAGACGGTCGGAGAGGTCCGAGCGCAGCGCCTCGACGCCGGGCCAGTCGGCGAAGAAGCCGCCGCCGATCACCGCGTCGAGCACGCCCGAATTGCGCGACAGGTACTGCGCGAGACCCGGCGCGATGGCGCAGATATCCACCAGAAGCCGGGTGAGCTGCGGGTTGGCCTCGAACAGCGAGAACAGCTGAACCCCCGCCGGAAGCCCCGCGAGAAACGCGTCGAACTGCGCCAGCGCCTCTTCGGGGCGCGCGGCCTCGGACAGGGTCTTGAGGATTTCGGGGCGCAGCCTGTCGAAGATCTCGACCGCCCGGTCCGAGCGCAGCGCCGGATAGCCGGGCCAGCGCGCCGTCACCTCCCGGCCGAAATCGGGGGCGTCGGTCGCGGCATGTCCGGGGGCGAAGAAATCCTCGGTGAGCGCGTGGACCTGCTCCAGCCGCTCGGTCAGATCGGACTTCAGATCATCGAGATCGCGATCCATGAAGGCCGCGAGCCGCACGAAGCCTTCCTCCGACGAGGGCAGCATATGCGTCTGCTGGTCGCCGATCATCTGCACCCGGTGCTCGACCTCGCGATGCGCGCGGTAATGACGGGTCAGCTCCCCGGCCACATCCGTCTCGATCCAGCCCGCCTGCGCCAGCCGGTCGAGCCCCTCGACGGTGCCGCGCACCCGCAGGCTCGCGTCGCGACCGCCGGAGATGAGCTGACGGGTCTGGGTGAAGAACTCGATCTCGCGGATGCCGCCACGGCCGAGCTTCATGTCGTGGCCCGGCAGGCTCAGCGCGCCGCCAAGCCCCTTGTGATCGCGGATCTTGAGCCGCATGTCATGCGCGTCGCGGATCGCGTGGAAATCGAGATGCCGGCGCCAGACGAAGGGGCGCAGCGTCTCGACAAAGCCCGCCCCGGCGGCGAGATCGCCCGCGCAGGGCCGCGCCTTGATCCAGGCCGCGCGCTCCCATGTGCGCCCGACGCTCTCGTAATACTGCTCGGCCGCGGCCATCGACAGGCAGACCGGCGTGACGGCGGCGTCGGGGCGCAGCCGCAGATCGGTGCGAAACACATAGCCCTCGCCGGTGATGTCGCCGATCAGCCCGGCGAGCTTGCGGGTGACCCGCACGAGAACGGCGCGCGCCTCGTGCTGGTCGATGCCCTCGTAGCGGCTTTCGTCATAGAGACAGATGAGGTCGATATCGGACGAATAGTTCAGCTCGAACGCGCCCATCTTGCCCATCGCGAAGAGCACCATGCCCGCGCCGCTCTCGATGTCGGCCTCGCCCATGCCCGGCAGCTTGCCACGCGCGATCTCGGGTGCGATCAGCGTCTCGAGCCCGGCCTGCAGCGCGGCGTCGGCAAGCCGGGTGAGGCTGCCCGTCACCTCCTCGAGCGGCCAGGCCCCGCCCAGATCGGCCAGCGCCGCGATCAGCGCCACGCGCCGCTTGGCCTGCCGCAGCCGCGGGCCGAGCGCCGCGATGTCGTGGCCCCTGAGATCCGCAAGCTCGGCCGCGACGGCCGCTTCGGGATCGGCGCAGGCCCCTTCGAGCCAATCGCGCTCGCGGCCGATGAGACCGGCGAGATAGGGGCTGCACCCGGCGGTGCCGCCGATCAGTTCGGCGGTCGCGGGATCGGCCCAGCCGCAGAAGTCGCGGGCTTCGGCGGCCTTGTCGGCATCGAGGGGGCGCGGGGTGCGGCGCAGGCGCGAGGCGATATCGGTCATGACCGAACCGTGGCGCGGCGCGCGAGGAGCGTCAATCGCCGCCGGACGGGCTTTGGCCGGAAAAATGTTAAACCCGTTCACATGACCCCTTGAAGCCGCGCCCCGGCTTTCCCATCTGCTGTAATGTGAAAGGCATTCACATAACCCACCGGCCCGACAGACGGGCCCCTTCCGCGAAGGAGTTCCTCGATGTCCACGACCGATATGTCCCTGTCCCACCGTTTCGAGCGGTCGGGGATCAAGGAGTGGTTCGGCCGCGCCGAAGCATGGCTCGACGCGCGCGGCCGCCCGGCCTGGATCGCCGCGATGGTGCTAGGCTTCATCTTCGTCTGGCCGCTCGGCCTCGCCATTCTCGCCTACATGATCTGGAGCAAACGCATGTTCAGCAAATCCTGCCGCAACCGATCCGCCCGCGTCTCGCCCTTCGCGACGATGCGCTCCTCGGGCAACACCGCCTTCGACGCCTACAAGACCGAGACCCTGCGTCGGCTCGAAGACGAACAGCGCGCCTTCGAGAGCTTCCTCGAGCGGCTGCGCGAGGCCAAGGACAAGGCCGAGTTCGACCAGTTCATGGATGACCGCGCCGCCAAGGCCCGCGCGACCGGCGCCACGGACGACGACAACGGCAGCGATGGCGCCAATGGCGACAAGGACGCGGCCTGATCCCGTCCGACACCGCACGCATCACCTGCGCGGCCCCCGGCGGGGGCCGTCACGCTTGCGCCCCACCCGCCCTGCATGAGAGGATCGCGACATGACCGCCGCTCCGACATTCGCCGCCCGCCTGCGCGGCCTGCCAGACCCCGAGACCAGCCCCGCCTGCTATGAGGGGGTCGCGTTCAAGCGCGCCGTCGCGTGGCTCGTCGATGTCACCGTGATCGCGGTGATCTGCGCGCTTCTGGTGCCGCTGACCGCCTTCGTGGGGCTGTTCTTCTTTCCGGTGATGATGATGGTGGTTGGGTTCTTCTACCGCGTCGCCACCATCGCCTCGGGCTCGGCCACGTGGGGCATGCGCCTCATGGCGATCGAGCTGCGCGACGGCGACGACCGACCGCTCGACACCACGCAGGCCTTCCTGCACACCGCCGGCTACGCGGTTTCGATGATGATGTTTCCGCTGCAACTCGTCTCCATGGCGATGATGCTGCTGACCCCGCACGGGCAGGGCCTGACCGACAGCGTCCTCGCCACCACGGCGCTGCGCCGCCGCCGCTGAGGGTCTCGGTCCGGGCGGTTGCTACGCCACGACCTTTCGCAGGGGTCTTGGCAGCCGCCCGGTCGAGCGCTAGCTTTCCTCGGATCACGAGCCCGAGTGGACAGCCATGCGCCATACACTGCCCTTCGCGCCGCAATTCTATGTGACGGCCCCCCAGCCCTGCCCGTATCTCGCGGACAGGATGGAACGGAAATTATTCACCGCCCTGCAGGGCGATCAGGCCGAGCGGCTCAACGACTCGCTTTCCAAGCAGGGATTCCGGCGCAGCCAGAACGTGCTCTACCGCCCTTCCTGCGCCGAATGCACCGCCTGCCTCTCGGCCCGGATCGACGTGAACCGCTTTGCCCCCTCGCGCAGCCAGAGCCGCGTGCTGAAACGCAACCGCGACCTCGCGCGGCGCGCCACCTCGCCTTGGGCGACCGAGGAGCAGTACGCGCTGTTTCGCGACTACCTCGACAGCCGCCACGCGGCGGGCGGCATGGCCGACATGGACATGTTCG
This sequence comes from Limimaricola cinnabarinus, assembly GCF_047631075.1. Classification (NCBI taxonomy): domain Bacteria; kingdom Pseudomonadati; phylum Pseudomonadota; class Alphaproteobacteria; order Rhodobacterales; family Paracoccaceae; genus Limimaricola; species Limimaricola cinnabarinus. Next base: position 82,669 of record NZ_JBLHYX010000007.1, on the reverse strand, counting down.
AATTCGCCGCCATGGTCGAGGAGACGCCGGTGCGCTCGCGCCTCGTCGAATACACCGACCCGAACGAGACGCATGACGCGCGCCACGGCCTGCGCGCGGTCTGCCTGACCGACATCCTCGATGACGGGCTGTCGATGGTCTATTCCTTCTTCGACCCGGCCGAGGACCGCCGCTCGCTCGGCACCCACGTGATCCTCGACCATGTGCGCATCGCCCAGGAGATGGGCCTGCCTTACGTCTACTTGGGCTACTGGGTCCCCGGCAGCCCCAAGATGGATTACAAGGCGCGCTTCGCGGCGCTGGAGCTCTATCGTGCCGGCCGCTGGCAGCCGATGGGCGACCGCGACGATTACGCCGCCGAGACGCATCCGCTCTCAGTCGCGCCGATCTCCGAGCAGGTGGCGCGCATCAGCCTGCCCGATACGCGCCCCGTCAGCACCGGTTGACTGCGAGGCGTCAGGCCCGCTCCCCGTCGATCCGGAACCAGCGGTAGCCATAGCCCGGCAACACGATCTCGTCGCCCGGCGCGAGAGGCTTGGCCGTCGCCTGATCGGGCCCGCCGAGAAGCGCCACCAGATGGCTCGCCCCCTCGACATCGGGCGCGCAGGTCACCTCGTCATCCGACAGGTTGTGCAGCGTCAGCACCCGCGCGCCGCGCCATGACGACACCAGCCCCAGCACCGCCTCGGGCAGGCCCTCGATCACCTGTGTCTCGCCCCAGCCGATCTCGGGACAGGCGCGGCGGCAGCGGACAAGCTGCTGCACGCGGGTGAGCAGGCTGTCCGGGCGGCCGCGCTGCGCCGCGACGCTGGTTTCGTGAAACCCGAGCGGACCGTCCTCGACCACCGGGCGCACCGGCTCCGCCTTGCCGCGCGTGAATCCCCCCTGCGGCTCGTCGGCCCATTGCATCGGCGTGCGCACGGCATTGCGCTCCGAAAGCGACAGATCCTCGCCTTGCCCGATCTCGTCGCCATACCACATCACCGGCGTGCCGGGCAGCGCGAACAAAAGCGACTGCGCCAGCGCCACCCGGTCGGTGTCGCCCAGCATCGGCGCGAGACGGCGGCGCAGCCCCCGGTCGTAAAGCTGCATGTCCTTGTCGGGGCCGAAGGCGTCGAACACCTCCCCTCGCTCGTCATCCGACAGCTTGTCGAGCGACAGCTCGTCATGGTTGCGCAGGAAGGTCGCCCATTGCGCCTGATCGGGCGCGTCGTCGGGCCGCGAGGCCAGCGCTTGGGCGATCGGCGCCGCCTGCGACCGGGCCAGCGCGAGAAACAGCGCTTGGTTCAGCGGGAAGTCGAGGATCAGGTGCATCCGTTCGTCGGCGCCGAACTCGCGACCGCCGAAATAGTCGGGCGCCTTCTCGCGCGGGATGTTGGCCTCGGCCAGCATGATGGCCCCTGCGCGCCGCCATGACAGGAAATCGCGCATCTCCGACAGCAGCAGCAGCGGGTCGCGGTCGGGCTCCTCGTCGAGGCCCTTGTACTCGATCAGGAACGGCACCGCGTCGATCCGGAACCCCCAGACCCCCAGTTCGAGCCAGTAGCCCATGATCTTGAGGATCTCCTCGCGCACCGCCGGATTGGCGATGTTGAAATCGGCCTGATGCGCATAGAAGCGGTGCATGTACCACGCGCCCGCCTGCTCGTCCCAGGTCCAGACTGCCTCCTGCACGCCGGGAAAGATGATGCCCTCGGTGATGTCCTCGGGCTTGTCCTTCGACCAGACGAACCAGTCGCGATAGGGGCTGTCGGGGTCGGATCGGGCCGATTGGAACCAAGGGTGATCGATCGAGCAGTGGTTCACCACCAGATCGACGATCACCTTGAGCCCGCGATCGGCGGCAGCGCGCGCAAAGCTCACGAAGTCGCCCGCATTGCCCGATCGCGGATCGATGCCGTAGAAATCGGTGATGTCATAGCCGTTGTCGCGGTTCGGCGTCGGATAAAACGGGTTGAGCCAGACCGCCGTGGCGCCCAACCCCTCGATATGATCGAGCCGGTCGGTCAGCCCCCTGAAATCGCCGACGCCATCGCCATTGGCATCCATGAAGGTCTCGACGTCGAGACAGTAGATCACGGCGTTCTTGTACCACAGGTCAATCATCGCGGGCTCCCTTTCCACGCCAGTTAGGCCGCGCGTCCGGCATGGCGAGACCGCGCGCCAAAAGGGCGGCCCGGATCGCTCCGGGCCGCCCCTTCAGGCCGATCGGCGGATCGATCAGCCGATCACGGCGCCGTCGGTGCGGCGGATCGCGACGATCGAGGAGCGCGGCAGCGCCTCCGGATCGGGGAAGTTCATCGGGTGCTGGATGCCCACGAACATGGTCTTCTTGTCCGACGAGAAGGTCGCGCCGGTGACCTCCGAGCCGCCCGGCCCGGTCATGAAGCGCGCGATCTCGCCGGTCTCGGGGTCGCCCACCAGCATCTGGTTGTTGCCCATGCCGGCAAAGTCGCCCTCGTTGCTGTCATCGCCGTCGGTCTGGATCCAGAGCATGCCCTGGCTGTCGAATTTCATCCCGTCGGGCGAGTTGAACATGTTGCCCGGCGTGACGTTGTCCGAGCCCGCATAGGCGCCGTCCTGCACCTCCGGGTTGCCCGCCATCACATAGAGATCCCAAGCGAAGCCTTCGGCGGCGTGATCCTCGCCTTCCGGCCGCCAGCGCACGATCTGGCCGTAATTGTTCTCGGGGCGCGGGTTCGGGCCGGTGGCCGGGGTCTCGTCGCCGCCCGCATTGGCCTTCACCGCGCGGTTCTTGTTGTTGGTGAGCGCGCAGTAGGCTTCGACCCGGAGCGGGTTCACCGCGACCCATTCGGGGCGGTCCATGGTGGTGGCCCCCACCGCCGAGGCGGCCTGACGGGTGTGGATGTGGATCATCGCGCGGTCCATGCCGGTGGCCTCGGGCGTCAGCGCCAGCCATTCGCCGCTGCCGTCCTCGTTGAACTTCGCCACATAGAGCTGACCCGCATCGAGCAGACCCGAGGTGTCGCCGCCCTCGACATAGGCGTCGTCCGAGACATAGCGGTAGAGGAACTCGCCACGCTCATCATCGCCCAGATAGACCACGACGCGGTTGTCGGCGGCGAGGGTGACTTCGGCGTTCTCGTGCTTGAAGCGGCCCAGCGCGGTGCGCTTCACCGGGGTCGAGGACGCGTCGGAGGGGTCGATCTCGACCACGTAGCCCGCGCGGTTCGGCTCGTTCGGGGTTTTCGAGATATCGAAGCGCGGGTCGAACTTCTCGTAATCATAGCCCGATTCCAGCTCGATCCCGTAGCGGTCGAAGCCCTCGGGGCGTTTGAGCGCGGCATCGGTCGAGCCGAAGTAGCCGTTGAAGTTCTCTTCGCAGGTCAGGTAGGTGCCCCACGGCGTGCGACCGGCGCCGCAATTGTTGAAGGTGCCCAGAGCCTCGGTGCCCGAGGGATCGGCCTCGGTCTTCAGCAGGTCGTGACCGGCGGCGGGCCCGGTAAGGCGCATCGGCGTGTTGTGGGTGATGCGGCGGTTATAGGGGCTGTCGACCACGATCTCCCAGCCATTCTCGCCTTCGGCCACCTCGAACACGGCCACGCCCTGCGCGTCTTGAATCTTGCGCACATCGGCCTCGGAAACCGGCGCGCCCTCGTCGTTCTGCGGCAGGTTGATGTCGAGATTGGCGTATTCGTGGTTCACCGCGATCACCTCGCGGCCGTCGATCGAAAACAGCTCCATGCCGTCGGTGTTCTCGCCGAAGGCGCGGGCCTGCCCCTCGACCGTGGTGCCGGTCTGCGGGTCGAAGGCGGGCGCGTCGGAGAACAGCGGATCGCCCCAACTCGCCACGGTCTTCCACTCATAGCCTTCGGGGACGTGGACGCTGAAATCGGTCTGCGCGGCTATCGGGGTGAAGGCGAAGCGCGAGGCGTCCTGGGCCAGCGCGGTGGAGCCCTTGAGCATGCCCGAGCCCATCACGGCGGCACCCGAGCCGAAAGCCACGAGACCCGACAAAAAGCCACGACGCGACACGGCGGCCTCGACCACGCGGTCGAAATCGGTGGTCTCGGGGGTCGGGCGGCGCAGCTCGTCGAGTTCGTCCCAGCTGATCTTGTTGATGTTGAAACGCTTCATGGCTTGTCCCTTTCCTCGGGGCGTCCCGGCCCCCTTCGCGGCCCTGCTAGACCGCCCGCGTGAATGCGACGCGACGGTTTTGTAAGAGTTTTGTCACAGCTGCCGATCGACGGGGTTCCGGGGGAACGAGGGCCGCGTTTTCACGTTGACGTGTCCAAGGACATCAGCGGAGGCCCCCGATGGCGCATGCGAAACCCTCAAACGCCCATCCCGGCGACATCAACAAGCCCGGCTGGTTCGCCACGCTCAAACGCGTCTATTCCGAGATCGGCGACGATCATGTCAGCCTGATCGCGGCGGGCGTGGCCTTCTACGGGCTGCTGGCGATCTTTCCGGGCATCGTCGCGGCCATGGCCATCGCGGGGCTGTTCTTCGACCCTTCGGCGGTGGTCGATCAACTGCAATCGCTCTCGGCCTTCCTGCCGCAGGATGCCGCCGACATCGTGCTGGGTCAGGCCAAGGAGGTCGCGGGCTCCGAGGAGGGCGGGCTCGGCCTTGCCGCGATCTTCGGCGTCCTCGTCGCGATCTACTCGGCCTCCAAGGGCGTGCAATCGCTGGTCGAAGGGCTCAACGTCGCCTTCGAGGCCGAGGAAAGCCGCGGCCTCGTCTCCTATTACCTGCAGGTGCTCGCGCTGACGCTGGGCATGATCGCGGGCTTTTTGCTGATCGTCGCCGTCGCCGCCGGACTGCCGCTGGTGCTCGGCGTGCTTCCGCTTGGCAACTCGACCGAGATGCTGATCAACCTCGTGCGCTGGCCCGTGCTCCTCATCCTCGTGGCGCTGGGCCTCGCCATCCTCTACCGCTATGGCCCCGACCGGGCCGAGCGTAAGTGGCGCTGGATCACGCCGGGCGCCGGTCTGGCCTGCCTCTTGTGGCTCGTGGGCTCGCTCGGCTTTGCGTACTACGTGCGCACCTTCGGCGGCTACAACGAGACCTTCGGCGCGCTGGGCGGCGTGATCGTGCTGCTGATGTGGCTGTGGCTTTCGGCCTTCATCGTGCTCATGGGGGCCGAGTTCGACAGCGAGATGGAGCGTCAGGCCAAGCATGATCCGCAGCCCGAGGACGCCAAGAACGACCCTTTGATGGACGACGCCAAGGCCGAGGCCGGCGGTCCGCCCGCCAGCTAGGCTTTGCGTATCGACCGCGCCGCGCCCCGTTGGTGATAATAAAGTTACCCGGAACGACAAAGGTGCGACATTTTCTCCGCCGAATGCGGTTGACGCCCCCGCCCGCCCGTGCATATCTGCGCGGGCGGAATGCAAAGGACCGGGGAAGATGGATCTCCTTCTTGTAAACGGTGGAGTGGGGCGCGTGGGCCGGTAACGGCAAGGACCATGACGGTCGACCATGCGCCCCCGGATCACCGGGGGCTTTTTTGTGCGCGCGGCGCGACAGATAGACAGACAGACAGGATACGGCACGATGACAGGGCAGACGCAAACGCCGCCGACCGGCGGGCAGATGACGGGCGCGAAGATGGTCGTGCAGGCGCTCAGGGATCAGGGCGTCGACACGGTGTTCGGCTATCCCGGCGGCGCGGTGCTGCCGATCTATGACGAGCTGTTCCAGCAAAACGACATCCGCCACGTGCTGGTGCGCCACGAACAGGGCGCGATCCACGCCGCCGAAGGCTATGCCCGCTCCACCGGCAAGCCCGGCGTCGCCATCGTCACCTCCGGCCCCGGCGCCACCAACGCCGTCACCGGCCTGACCGACGCGCTGCTCGACTCGATCCCGATCGTCGTGCTGTCGGGTCAGGTCCCGACCTTCATGATCGGCTCGGACGCGTTCCAAGAGGCCGACACCGTCGGCATCACCCGCCCCTGCACCAAGCACAACTGGCTGGTGAAGGAGACCGACGCGCTCGGACAGACCCTGCACGAGGCGTTCCACGTCGCCACCGCAGGCCGCCCCGGCCCGGTGCTCGTCGACATCCCCAAGGACGTGCAGTTCGCCACCGGTGCCTATGGCGGCAAGGAAACCCGCTCGACCCGCTACAACCCGCCCGTGAAGGGCGATGCGGCGGCGATCGCGGCGCTGGCGCAGGCGATGGAGACCGCCAAGCGCCCGGTGTTCTACACCGGCGGCGGCGTCATCAACTCCGGCCCCGAGGCCTCGAAGCTGCTGCGCGATCTGGTCGCGGCGACCGGCTTTCCGATCACCTCGACGCTGATGGGCCTCGGCGCCTACCCCGCCTCCGGCGAGCAGTGGCTCGGCATGCTCGGGATGCACGGCCTTTATGAAGCCAACATGGCGATGCATGGCTGCGACCTGATGATCTGCATCGGCGCGCGCTTCGACGACCGGATCACCGGCCGCATCGACGCCTTCTCCCCGAACTCGATCCGCGCCCATATCGACATCGACCCCTCCTCGCTCAACAAGGTGATCCGCACCGACATCCCGATCATCGGCGATGTGGCGAGCGTCCTGGGCGACCTGATGGAGGCGTGGTCGGCGCGGGGCCGCAAGACCGACCGCGAGGCGCTGTCGCAATGGCAGGCGCAGATCGGCGAATGGCGGGCCAAGGACTGCCTGTCGTTCCGCAACTCGGAGACGGTCATCAAGCCGCAATACGCACTGCAGCGGCTCGAGGCGCTGACCAAGGATCGCGACCGCTACATCACCACCGAGGTGGGCCAGCACCAGATGTGGGCGGCGCAGTATCTCGGCTTCGAGGCCCCGAACCGCTGGATGACCTCCGGGGGCTTGGGCACCATGGGCTACGGCTTTCCCGCCTCGATCGGCGTGCAGATGGCGCATCCGGGCAGCCTCGTGATCAACGTCGCGGGTGAGGCGTCTTGGCTGATGAACATGCAGGAGATGGGCACCGCGGCGCAGTACCGCCTGCCGGTCAAGCAGTTCATCCTCAACAACGAGCGTCTGGGCATGGTGCGCCAGTGGCAGGAGCTGCTGCATGGCGAGCGCTATTCGCAGAGCTGGTCCGAGGCCCTGCCCGATTTCGTCAAGCTGGCCGAAGCCTTCGGCGCCAAGGGCATCCGCTGCTCGGACCCCGCACAGCTCGACGACGCGATCATGGAGATGCTGGATTACGACGGCCCGGTGATCTTCGACTGCCTCGTGGAAAAGCACGAGAACTGCTTCCCGATGATCCCGAGCGGCAAGGCGCATAACGAGATGCTGATGGGCGAGGTCTCGACCGCCCACGCGATCGAGGCCGGCGGCGCGGTGCTGGTGTGACCGGATCGCACAGCAGAGATCCGCAGGACATTTCGACATGTCTCGACCCCCGGCCCGAAGAAAGGACGACCCGATGCTGAACATCAAGGAAGGCTCGACCAGCCACTCCGCCTACAACCTGCGCTCCACCTTCTCCGACGTGGAGGAGCGCCACACGCTGGCGGTGATCGTCGAGAACGAGCCCGGCGTTCTGGCCCGCGTGATCGGTCTCTTTTCGGGACGCGGCTACAACATCGAAAGTCTCACCGTGGCCGAGATCGACCACACCGGGCACATGTCGCGCATCACCCTCGTCACCTCCGGCACGCCGCAGGTGATCGAGCAGATCAAGGCGCAGCTGGGCCGCATCATCCCCGTGCACGAGGTCCACGACCTCACCGTCGAAGGCCCGACGGTCGAGCGCGAACTGGCCCTCTTCAAGGTGCGCGGCGAGGGCGACGCGCGGGTCGAGGCGCTGCGGCTCGCGGACATCTTCCGCGCCAACGTGGTCGACTCGACGCTCGAAAGCTTCGTCTTCGAGATCACCGGCACCCCGGACAAGATCGACGCCTTCGCCGAGCTGATGCGCCCGCTGGGCCTGACCGAGCTTGCGCGCACCGGCGTCGCCGCCCTGTCGCGCGGCCCCGAAGCGCGGATCTGACACCGGCTAGGAGACGCTGACGACAGGCTGACGCCGCGCGAGGCTTGCCCCCGCGCGGCGTTCCTGCCTTCCTGTGCCCCTGACAAGGAGGGCCGGACATGGGCGCGCAGAAGATCATCATCGACACCGATCCCGGTCAGGACGACGCCGTCGCCATCCTCTTGGCGCTGGCCTCGCCCGAACTCGAGGTGCTGGGCCTCACCGCCGTCGCCGGCAACGTGCCGCTCGACCTCACGCAGCGCAACGCGCGCCAGGTGGTCGAGCTTGCGGGCCGCGATACGCCGGTCTTCGCGGGCTGCGACCGGCCTTTGAAGCGCCCCCTCGTCACCGCCGAGCATGTGCATGGCAAGACCGGTCTCGACGGCATCGCCCTGCCCGAGCCTGCCCTGCCGCTGCAGGAGGGCCACGGCGTCGATTTCATCATCGACACGCTGCGCCGCGAGCCCGAGAACACCGTCACGCTTTGCCCGCTCGGCCCGCTCACCAACATCGCCACGGCGTTCGAACGCGCACCCGACATCGTGGACCGGGTGCAGCGCATCGTGCTGATGGGCGGCGGCTTCTTCGAGGGCGGCAACATCACGCCTGCGGCCGAGTTCAACATCTATGTCGATCCCGAGGCCGCGAAGATCGTCTTCGATTGCGGGCGGCCGATCACCGTGCTGCCGCTCGACGCGACGCACAAGGCGCTCACCTCGAAGGGCTGGATCGCCGAGATGCGCGCCATGGGTCGGATCGGCGAGGTGGTGGCGAGCTGGACCGATTTCTTCGAGCGCTTCGACACCGAGAAATACGGCTCCGAAGGCGCGCCGCTGCACGATCCTTGCGTCATCGCGTGGCTGCTGCGCCCCGACCTGTTCTCGGGTCGCGAGATCAACGTCGAGATCGAAACCGGCTCCGAGCTGACGCTCGGCATGACCGTGGCCGACTGGTGGGGCGTCACCGACCGTCCCGCCAACGCGCTCTTCCTCGGGGATGTCGACCGTGACGGGTTCTTTTCGCTGCTGAGCGAGCGGATCGGACGGCTCTGACCGGCGGGCAGCGCGTATTTTCGGAACGAAGTGGCCGAGGGGACGCAATATCGTTAACCGGCCGCTTGGCTTGAACGCGCGATGGCATAGATGCAGGGCATGACCCTGCAGATCCCCTTCGACAACTCCTATGCCCGCCTGCCTGAGCGTCTGTTCACCCGGCAGGCGCCCGTCCCCGTCGCGGCCCCCGGCTGGATCGCCTTCAACGCGGGCCTCGCGCGCGAGATGGGCCTCGACCCCGATGCCTTGCAGACCGACGAGGGCCTGCAGGTCTTTGCGGGCAACGCGCTGCCGGAAGGCTCCACGCCGATCGCGCAGCTCTATGCCGGGCACCAGTTCGGCGGCTGGAACCCGCAGCTCGGCGACGGGCGGCAGGTGCTTCTGGGCGAGGTGGTGGATCCGCAGGGGATGCGGCACGACGTCGCGCTCAAGGGGTCGGGCCGTACGCCCTACTCGCGCATGGGTGATGGCCGGGCCTGGCTCGGCCCGGTGATCCGCGAATACATCATGAGCGAGGCGATGCATGCCCTTGGCGTGCCGACGACCCGCGCGCTTGCCGCCGTCAGCACCGGTGAGGAGGTGATCCGCGAGACCGCCCTGCCCGGTGCCATCCTGACCCGTGTGGCACAAAGCCATATCCGCGTCGGCACCTTTCAGGTTCTGGCCGCGCGCGGCGATCAAGACGGGCTGCGCGCGCTGGCCGATCACACGATGGCGCGGCATTATCCCACCGCCGGGTCGGTGCCCGAACTGCTGGCGCAGATGGTGGCGCGTCAGGCCGAACTGATCGCGCAATGGATGAGCATCGGCTTCATCCACGGCGTGATGAACACCGACAACTGCTCGGTCGCGGGCGAGACCATCGATTACGGCCCCTGCGCCTTCATGGACAACTACCACCCGGGCCGCGTGTTTTCCTCGATCGACGCGCATGGGCGCTATGCCTACGGCGCGCAGCCGCAGGTCGCGCTTTGGAACATCGCGCAGTTCGCCACCGCCCTCGTGCCGCTGATGCCCGATCAGCAGCGCGCGGTCGACGACTTCACCGCGATCATCAACCGCTTTGCCGATCTCTACCAATCGGCGTGGCTGACCCGGTTCGGGGCCAAGCTCGGCTTTGCCGATCCGCGCCCCGAGGATCGCGGCCTGATCGAGGCGCTGCTCACGGCCATGACCGAAGGCGGGGTGGATTTCACCAACGGGTTCCGGGCCTTGGCCGAGGACACGCCGGAGCGTGGCGGCGCAGGTCCCGACTGGATCGCCGCGTGGCGCGCGCGCGGCCCGGACCTTGAGATTGCGGCGGCGGCAAACCCCGTGGTGGTGCCCCGGCTGCACCGCATCGAGGCGGCGATCGCCGCCGCCGTGGCGGGCAATTTCGCGCCGATGCACGAGATGTTCGCCGTCGTCACCCGGCCGTACGATCCCGAACCTAGCCTAATGGACGGGTACATCATGCCGCCGGAAGGTCACGAAAAAGTCGACAAAACCTTCTGCGGCACTTAGAAACGTCAGAACCGTTCGACCTTCCCCACAAGAGCGGCCCGCCGGGCCGAGTTGAGAGTGTGCCTGTGAGAGATGTCATCGACGACACGACCGAAGGTCGGTCCGAAGCGATCCGCTCGCTCGGCATCATGGACAGCGAGGACGAGGCGGATTTCGACGAGATCACCGCCTATGCCGCCGAAATCTGCGATGCGCCGATCTCTTTGGTCACGCTGGTCAACACCGACCGCCAATGGGCGAAATCGGCCTTCGGCACCGAGCAGCGCGATTACAGCATGGATCAGTCGATCTGCGCGCATGGGTTGTCGGGGCCCGATTTCCTCGAGATCGAGGACACGGCCCTCGACCCGCGCACCCGCGACAACCCGCTGGTCACCGGCCCCGACGCGATCCGCTATTACGGCGGCGCGATCCTCAAGCTCGGCGACGCCCTGCCGATCGGGGCGCTGTGCATCCTCGACCGCAAACCACGCCGCCTGCCGGACGGGACCAAGCGCCTCCTGATGATCCTCGCGCGGCAGGTGGTGCGGCGCATGGAATTGCGCCGTGCGCTCATCGCGCAGGAAACGCTGGCCAACGAGGTCGATCACCGGGTCAAGAATTCGCTGCAGATGGTCACCGCCCTCGTGCGGATTCAAAAATCGCAGGCGCGCAGCGAGGAGACGCGCGAGGCGCTCTCCGAAACCATCGCGCGCCTCTCGGCGATCGCCCTGCTGCATGCCGAATTGCACAAGGTTTCGGCCCGCAACGAAATCGCGCTGCACCAGTTCCTGCCCGATGTGATCCGCCATCTCGACGTGACCCTGCCGGCCAACGTGGTGATCTCGCACCGCATGATCCCGATGCTGGTGCGCTCCGAGGTCGCGACCTCGCTGGCGCTTCTGGTGAACGAGGCGATCACCAACGCCGCCAAGCATGCCTTTCCGGACGGTCGCGCGGGCCGGATCACGGTGGCGCTGGGGCTGAGCGGAACCGAAGGGCGGCTCTCGGTCGTCGATGACGGCGTCGGCAGTGACAGGCTCACCGCCGACCGCGCCGATGGCAGCGGTCTCGGACGGCAGATCATCGACGCCTCTGTCGCGCGCATCAATGGCGAGATCCACCGCAACAGCGGCCCCGACGGCACCACGATCGAGGTGCAGTTCCCCGCGCCACGGCTCTAGCCCGGCGCGGCAGGGACGGGCCCCGGCCCGGGGACACCCGGGCCGGGACGCGGCGCGTCACTCGGTGACGCGCACCTCGCTCATCACGTCGGGCGCGCCGACCACGGCGCCGTTGGGCCCCTCGCCGCGCTTGATCGCGTCGAGCACGTCGAGACCTTCGGTCACCTGCCCCACGACCGTGTACTGGCCATTGAGGAAGTCGCCCGGCGCGAACATGATGAAGAACTGGCTGTTGGCCGAATTCGGATCCTGGCTGCGCGCCATGCCGACGGTGCCGCGCTCGAACGGAATGTCCGAGAACTCCGCGTCGAGATCGTCGCGCTCCGAGCCGCCCATGCCGGCCATCGAGACGTCGCCGCCCTCGCGGCCGAACTCCACGTCGCCCGTCTGCGCCATGAAGCCGTCGATCACGCGGTGGAACACCACGCCGTCATAGGCCCCCTCGCGCGCCAGCGCGGTGATCTGCTCGACATGGCCGGGCGCCACATCCTCGAGAAGGTCGATCCGGATCGTGCCGCTGGACTGGCCCGCGACGTCGATCTCGAGGCCGGCGGCGGCGGCGGGGCTGGCGACGAACGCCAGCAGAGCTGCAAGCTTATGCATCTGCGGCCACCTTGACGCTGATCATCCGGTCGGGGTTTGCCGGCGGCTCGCCCTTGGTGATGGCGTCGACATGCTCCATCCCCTCGATCACGCGGCCATAGACGGTGTATTGGCCGTTGAGGAAATGGTTGTCCTTGAAGTTGATGAAGAACTGGCTGTTGGCCGAGTTCGGGTTGGCCGACCGCGCGGCGCCCAGCGTGCCGCGGTCATGCGGCAGCTTCGAGAACTCGGCCGGAAGGTCGGGCTTGTCCGAGCCGCCGGTGCCGGCGCGGCGCGGGTTGTAGTCCTTTTCCATGTTGGCGTGCTCCACATCGCCGGTCTGCGCCATGAAGCCGTCGATCACGCGGTGGAAGGCCACGTTGTCATAGGCGCCGGCGCGGGCCAGCTCCTTCATGCGCTCGGCGTGCTTGGGCGCCACGTCGGCCAGAAGCTCGATCACCACCGCGCCGTCCTTCAGCTCGATGATGATGGTGTTCTCGGGGTCCTTGATCTCGGCCATTGCCGATCCTCCTTCTGCTTTGTTCCCGACATAAGGCCAGCTTGCGCGTAAGCCAATGGCTTGAGCGCCGCGTCCCCGGGCGCTACCTATCTGCCAACTCGAAACGGAAAGGACGGCTCATGGGCTGGAAGACGATCGACGAGATGGATCTCGCGGGCAAGCGGGTCCTGGTGCGGGTGGACGTGAACGTGCCTATCGAAGCGGGCCGCGTCACCGACGCGACCCGCATCGAGCGCATCGTGCCCACCGTCGATGACATCGCGAACAAGGGCGGGCGGGTGATCCTGCTGGCGCATTTCGACCGGCCCAAGGGCAAGGTCGTCCCGGAAATGTCGCTCAAGCAGATCGTGCCGGCGCTCGAAGAGAAGCTCGGCCGCAAGGTCGCCTTCGCCGAGGATTGCGTGGGCGACACGGCGCAGGCCGCCGTCGACGCGCTGGGCGATGGTGAGGTGCTGCTCCTCGAGAACACCCGCTTCCACGCGGGCGAGGAAAAGAACGACCCCGATTTCGCCCAGAGCCTCGCGCATCTGGGTGACGCCTATGTGAACGACGCCTTCTCGGCGGCGCACCGCGCGCATGCCTCGACCGAGGCGCTGGCCCGGCTCCTGCCCGCCTGCGCCGGTCGGCTGATGGCCGAGGAGCTGTCGGCGCTCAACAAGGCGCTGGGCAACCCCGAGCGGCCCGTCGTCGCCGTGGTCGGCGGCGCCAAGGTCTCGACCAAGCTCGACCTGTTGTCGAACCTCGTCGAAAAGGTCGACACGCTGGTGATCGGCGGCGGCATGGCCAACACCTTCCTCGCGGCCCAAGGGCTCGATGTCGGCAAATCGCTATGCGAACACGACCTCGCCGACACCGCGCGCGAGATCGCCCAGAAGGCCGCCGACAAGGGCTGCACCATCCTGCTGCCGCGCGACGTCGTCGTGGCGCGCGAATTCAAGGCCGGCGCCGAGAGCGAGATCGTGATGGCCGAGAACACGCCCTCGGACGCGATGATCCTCGATGCCGGTCCCGACAGCGTGGCCCATGTCGAGATGGCGCTCGAAAACGCCAGGACGCTGGTCTGGAACGGCCCTCTCGGCGCCTTCGAGATCGAGCCGTTCGACCGCGGCACCATGACGGCGGCGAAAAAGGCCGCCGAGCTGACGCGGGCGGGCAAGCTCGTCTCGGTCGCGGGCGGTGGCGACACCGTGGCCGCGCTCAACGCCGCCGGGGTGTCGGGCGACTTCACCTATGTCTCGACGGCGGGCGGGGCGTTTTTGGAATGGATGGAAGGCAAGGTGCTTCCGGGCGTGAAGGCGCTGGGCGCATGAGCGGCAACACGCAGATCCGCAAGGGCCATGGCGACCTCGTCCCGCAAAGCCGCGGCTGGACCCTGATCACCGGGGCCTCCTCCGGGCTTGGCGCGGAGTTCGCCCGCATCGCCGCGCGCGGCGGCCGCCGCCTGATCCTCTCGGCGCGCTCCGAGGACAAGCTCGAGGCGCTCGCCGCCGAGCTGAGCGGGCGCGTCGAGGTCGTCGTGATCCCCGCCGATCTCTCCCGCCCCGGCGCGGCCGAACGGCTGTGGCGCGAGGCGTCCGAGGGCCGCCGCATCGAGATCCTCGTCAACAATGCGGGCCTCGGGCTGCAGCGCCGCTTCGGCGATGGCGGCACCGATGAGGTCGAGACCCTCGTCGCGGTCAACGTCTCGGCGGCGACGATCCTGATGCAGGCGGCCGTGGCGCATATGCGCCGCGAGGGTGCGGGCCACATCATGAACGTGGCCTCGGTCGCGGCCTTCATCCCCGGTCCCGGCATGGCAGTCTATCACGCGACCAAGGCCTATCTGCTGTCGCTGTCGGACGCGGTGTCGAGCGAGCTTTCGGCAGAAGAGAGCGACGTCACCGTCACGGCGCTGTGCCCCGGGCCGGTCGATACCGGCTTCTTCGAGGCCGCTGGCATGGAGGCGAGCGGCCCCTCGGGCCCGATGCGCCCGGCCCGCGCCCGTGACGTGGCGCAGGCCGGCTGGGAGGCGATGCTGGCGGGCCGCAAGACCGTGGTGCCCGGCGGCATGACCCGGATCGCAGCCCTCGCCGGGCGGGTTCTGCCGCGCGGTCTGACCGCGCGGATCGCGGGCCGGGCCTACGGCCGGGCCTGATCCCAAATCCCCGAACGAACACGGGGGCTTGGTGGCGCTAACAGTGCCGCCCGGTGGCGCTAACAGGATTGTGAGCCACCGGGCGGCGGCCTAACGTTTGCCGCAACCGCAAACGAAAGGCTTCCCATGCAGACCACCGACACCATCCGCGACATCCTTCGCAACTACGAGGGCGAGACCCCCGGCGTGAAGGCGAACCTCGCCCGGATGCTGATGGCGGGCCGTCTGGGCGGCACCGGCAAGATGATCATCCTGCCCGTGGACCAGGGCTTCGAGCACGGCCCCGCCCGCAGCTTCGCGCCCAACCCCGAAGGCTACGACCCGCATTACCACTACCAGCTTGCCATCGACGCGGGCCTCAACGCCTATGCCGCGCCCTTGGGGATGATCGAGGCGGGCGCCGACACCTTCGCGGGCCAGATCCCGACCATCCTGAAATGCAACAGCGCCAACTCGCTGATGTCGGGCACCGCCGGCAAGAACCAGGCCGTGACGGCCTCGGTGGACGACGCGCTGCGGCTGGGCTGCTCGGCCATCGGTTTCACCATCTACCCCGCCTCGGACTGCGCGATCGACATGTTCGAAGAGATCGTCGAGATGCGCAAGGAAGCCGCCGCCAAGGGCGTGGCGACCGTGATCTGGTCCTACCCGCGTGGCGAGGCGCTCGACAAGGACGGCGAGACGGCGATCGACATCGCGGCCTATGCGGCGCAGATCGCGGCGCTGATCGGCGCGCATGTCATCAAGATCAAGCTTTCGACCGACCACCTGTCGCTGCCCGAGGCCAAGAAGGTCTACGAGGCCGAAGGCATCGACGTCTCGACTCAGGCCGCACGCGTGAAGCACTGCGTGCAGTCGGCCTTTGCCGGACGCCGGATCATGGTGTTTTCGGGCGGCGCCAAGAAAGGCGCGGATTCGGTCTATGACGACGCCCGCGCGATCCGCGACGGCGGCGGCAACGGCTCGATCATCGGTCGCAACTCGTTCCAGCGCCCGCGCGAAGAGGCGCTCGAGATGCTTGGCAAGCTGCAGGACATCTATCTCGGCAAGGGTTGATCGCGAAAAGGCGCGGCGGGATCGCCCAAAGCGGCATTCGGGCCACGCCGATCGGCAATAAGTCGCAGGGGCGGTGAAAACACGGTGTTTTCACCGCCCCTTTCGTGTCATTCTATCCACAGCCGCCCGGTTCAAGAGGTGGCATACGAGGCACGGCAGAATGAAACGCACCCCTTCTTTGGGCCCCGCCCTCTATCTGATCGGCATGCTGCTGATCGGTCTCTACTTCACCTTTGCCGCCGTTCAGGGCGATTACGGCGTGTTCCGCCGTGCAGAGGTCGAAGCCGAGGCGCGGGGCCTGGAGAAGGAACTCGCCTCCCTGCGCACCGACGTGGCGCGGATGGAGAATCTCACCCGTCGCCTGTCGGACAAATATCTCGATCTCGACCTGCTCGATGCCCGCGCGCGCGAAGTGCTCGGCATGATCCGCGCGGACGAAATCGTCATCCGCTGACCTTGGGTCAGCCTCACCCGCCTTGTTTTGCTGCGCCGCGCCGATTTTTCGTGCGCGGCGCTCGTCATTTCGCCCATCGGCAGATTGCCCTGTTGCATCCCGCGCAAGTTCTGTAAGTGATAGTTCAAGGCTAAACTATCCGTCACAGCGCGAAGGGAGACGCCATGGCGACCCGGAAGACCTCCGACACAGGCCCCGCCAAGGGTTCCAATCCTGCCCCCAAGGGCTCCAACATTCCAGCGGACGAGCTCAAGCATTACTACCGCGAGATGCTGCTGATCCGGCGTTTCGAGGAGAAGGCCGGCCAGCTCTACGGCATGGGCCTGATCGGTGGTTTCTGCCACCTCTATATCGGCCAGGAGGCCGTGGTGGTCGGGCTCGAAGCGGCGGCGGAAGAGGGCGACAAGCGCGTCACCTCCTACCGCGACCACGGCCACATGCTGGCCTGCGGCATGGACCCCAAGGGCGTGATGGCCGAGCTCACGGGCCGCGAGGGCGGCTACTCCAAGGGCAAGGGCGGGAGCATGCACATGTTCTCGAAGGAAAAGCATTTCTACGGCGGCCACGGCATCGTCGGCGCGCAGGTGCCGATCGGCGCCGGTCTCGCCTTCGCGGACAAGTATCTCGACAACAAGCGCGTGACCTTCGCCTATTTCGGCGACGGCGCGGCGAACCAGGGCCAGGTCTACGAGACCTACAACATGGCGCAGCTGTGGGAGCTTCCGGTCGTCTTCGTGATCGAGAACAACCAGTACGCGATGGGCACCAGCGTGCAGCGCTCGACCAAGTCGCCGTCGCTGTGGGAGCGCGGCGCCGCCTACGGCATCAAGGGCGAGGAAGTCGACGGCATGGACGTGCTGGCGGTCAAGGAGGCCGGTGAGCGCGCCGTGGCGCACTGCCGCGAGGGCAAGGGCCCCTACATCCTCGAGATCAAGACCTACCGCTACCGCGGCCACTCGATGTCCGACCCCGCGAAGTACCGCTCGCGCGAGGAGGTGCAGAAGATGCGCGAGGAGCGCGACCCGATCGAGCAGATCCGGCAGGTGCTCTTGAGCGGCCAGCACGCGACCGAGGACGACCTCAAGGCGATCGACAAGGAGATCAAGGAGATCGTCAACGAGTCCGCCGAGTTCTCCAAGGAGAGCCCCGAGCCCGCGCTCGAGGAACTCTGGACCGACATCTACGCTGACGAAGCCCCGCAGGAGGCCTGATCCATGGCGACCGAAATTCTGATGCCCGCCCTCTCCCCGACCATGGAGGAAGGCACGCTCGCCAAGTGGCTCGTGAAGGAGGGTGACACCGTCTCCTCCGGCGACATCCTGGCCGAGATCGAGACCGACAAGGCCACGATGGAGTTCGAGGCCGTCGACGAAGGCACCATCGGCAAGATCCTGATCGCCGAAGGCACCGAGGGCGTGAAGGTGAACACCCCGATCGCCGTACTGCTCGAAGAGGGCGAGGACGCCTCCGCCGCCGAGAGCGCCGGCGGCAACACCGGCTCCGAGGCCAAGACCGAGGTCAAGGAAGAGACCAAGGCCGACGCCAAGGACATCGTCCCCGCCGACACCCCCGCCGCCGCCTCGCCTGCCGCCGCGGCACCGAAACCGCCGCGCACGCCTGATTGGCCCGAGGGCACCGAGACCAAGACCACCACGGTCCGCGAAGCGCTGCGCGACGCGATGGCCGAGGAAATGCGCCGCGAAGCCAACGTCTTCCTGATGGGCGAGGAAGTCGGCGAGTATCAGGGCGCCTACAAGATCTCCCAAGGTCTCCTTGACGAGTTCGGCCCCAAGCGCGTCGTCGACACGCCGATCACCGAGCACGGCTTTGCCGGCATCGCGGTCGGCGCGGCCTTTGGCGGCCTGCGCCCGATCGTCGAGTTCATGACCTTCAACTTCGCCATGCAGGCGATGGACCAGATCATCAACTCGGCGGCCAAGACGCTCTACATGTCGGGCGGCCAGATGGGCGCCCCGATGGTGTTCCGCGGCCCCAACGGTGCTGCCGCCCGCGTCGGCGCGCAGCACAGCCAGGACTACGCCGCGTGGTTCATGCAGGTGCCCGGCCTCAAGGTCGTCATGCCCTACTCCGCCGCCGACGCGAAGGGCCTGATGAAATCCGCGATCCGCGACCCGAACCCGGTGATCTTCCTCGAGAACGAGATCCTCTATGGCCGCTCCTTCGAGGTGCCGGTGCTGGAGGACTTCACCATCCCGCTGGGCAAGGCCAAGATCGCCCGCGAGGGCACGGACGTGACCATCGTGTCGTTCGGCATCGGCATGACCTATGCGCTCGCGGCGGCCGAAAAGCTGGCCGAGGACGGCATCGAGGCCGAGGTGATCGACCTGCGCACGATCCGGCCCATGGACACCGACGCGATTCTCGAGAGCGTGAAGAAGACCAACCGCTGCGTCACCGTCGAGGAAGGCTGGCCGCAGGGCTCGGTCGGCAACTACATCTCCTCGGTGATCATGCAGGAGGCGTTCGACCATCTCGACGCGCCGGTCATCAACTGCACGGGCAAGGACGTGCCGATGCCCTACGCGGCGAACCTCGAAAAGCACGCGCTGCTGACGACCGACGAGGTCGTCGAGGCGGTGCGCAAAGTGACCTACAAGTAACGGAGCGCGAGACATGCCAACGGAAATCCTGATGCCCGCGCTGTCGCCGACCATGGAGGAAGGCACGCTCGCGAAATGGCTGGTCAAGGAGGGTGACACCGTCTCCTCCGGCGACCTTCTGGCCGAGATCGAGACCGACAAGGCGACGATGGAGTTCGAGGCCGTCGACGAGGGCGTCGTGGGCAAGATCCTGATCGCCGAGGGCACGGAAGGGGTGAAGGTCAACACCCCCATCGCCGTGCTGCTCGAGGATGGCGAGAGCGCCGACGACATCGACGCCTCGACCGAACCCAAGCAGGGCGATGCCGACAGCCATGCCGAACCCGCCACACCCAAGGCCGAAACCTCGCCCGCCAAGGGCTATGGCGACGATGCCGGTGCCGCGCAGCAGGCCAAGGGCGGCGACGCCGCTCCGGCCTCCTCGGGCGGCTCCGGTGCCTCCGGCGACCGCGTCTTCGCCTCGCCGCTGGCGCGGCGGATCGCGGCCGACAAGGGCCTTGACCTGAGCCAGATCCAGGGCTCCGGCCCCAACGGCCGGATCGTCAAGGCCGATGTCGAGAGCGCCAAGCCCGGCCAGAAGCCCGCCGCTGCCGCCTCGTCCACCGAGAAGGCCGCGCAGGAGCCGAAAGCCGAGACCGGCAAATCCCCGATCGCCGAGCCCGCCGCCCCCGGCGCGCAGGCCGAACAGATCCGCAAGATGTATGCCGATCGCGACTACGAGGAGGTCAAGCTCGACGGGATGCGCCGCACCATCGCGGCCCGTCTCACCGAGGCCAAGCAGACCATCCCGCATTTCTACCTGCGCCGCGACATCAAGCTCGACGCGCTGCTGAAATTCCGCTCCCAGCTGAACAAGCAGCTCGAAGCCCGCGGCGTGAAGCTTTCGGTCAACGACTTCATCATCAAGGCCTCGGCCTTGGCGCTGCAGGCGGTGCCCGACGCCAACGCCGTCTGGGCCGGTGACCGGGTCTTGAAGCTCAAGCCATCGGACGTGGCCGTCGCCGTCGCCATCGAGGGTGGTCTCTTCACGCCCGTACTGCGCGACGCCGAAAGCCGCTCGCTGTCCTCGCTCTCGGCCCAGATGAAGGATCTGGCCAAGCGCGCGCGCGACAAGAAGCTGGCCCCGCACGAGTATCAGGGCGGCAGCTTCGCGATCTCCAACTTGGGCATGTTCGGCATCGACAATTTCGATGCCGTCATCAACCCGCCGCATGGCGCGATCCTCGCGGTCGGTGCCGGCGTGAAAAAGCCGGTGGTGAATGCCGAAGGCGAGGTCGAGGTGGCCACGGTGATGTCGGTGACGCTCTCGGTCGACCACCGGGTGATCGACGGCGCGATGGGCGCCGAGCTGCTCAAGCAGATCGCCGACGCGCTCGAAAACCCGATGGTGATGCTGGCCTGACGGCCCCATCCCAATGCCATCGACAAAGGGCCGCGCTCCATGAGCGCGGCCCTTTTCGTCGCGTGTAAGAGACAGCCTCAAGCCTGCCCCGGTCTGCCCTAGTTGGTCGGCGGCATGATCTCGTCATGCTCGGCCTTGAACGCCGCGAGGTCGTAATCCATGCCATTGAGCATGGTGCTCCACATGCGGACATTGGCGGCGATCGCCACCGCCTCGCGCAGTTCGCCCTCCGTCGCACCTGCGCTCATTGCGTTCTTCTTGTGAGCATAGACGCAGTAATCGCAGGGGATCTGCGCGGCGACCGCGAGCGCAACCAGTTCGCGCGTCTTGGGATCGAGCGCCGCCTCCTCGCTTTGCAGCGCGCCATAGAGCGCCATTGCCTCGTCGAAGGCGTGTTCGGGATAGATGCTGCTGAAGAACTCCGGCGGCCCCTGGTCACCCGCCGTCTCCGCCATCTCGTTTCCGGTTTCCTGCGCCGAAGCCATCCCTCCGGCACATGCGATCGCGACAGCCATCATCATGCGTGTCATGGATCTTCTCCCATGAGGATCAAGATACGTGGAATTGAGCCAGTCGCCGCGAAACTTCCCGGCGAAAGCCGAAAATTTGCCGTGTCTCGGAGTTCGACGATATCACGAAACCGGAGCCGTTTCACTCGAAACCGTCGCGGCGCGCCTTGCCGGGGTAAGCGCAGCCCTGTTCCTGACCCTGCAAATCGGCGATAGCGCGCAACCATGACGCGTGTCAGGATGCATCAAAGCCACCTCGCAGCCATGGAGCCGTCATGGGGAATTGGTTAATTGCTCTACTGCGCGGCATCGCGGCAGTCGTCATGCTGATTGTCATCCAACGGCTCGAAGAAGACAGCGAATGGGGATGGCCCGCATTGTATATAGGCATACCCGTCGCCTTTACTTTGGCCGAGTTCCTGCTGAGACGTCTTTTCCGCTACTGGAAATCACATCGGTCGTGACCGATGCGCCCGGCCCTTCATAGGCTCCGCATGTTTGACTAGAGCGGGGCGCGGCGATCGCGCCAGCCCCGAAGGCAATCGCCTTCAGGTTGCCAAGCGTCCCCACGATCCATACCACCGCCCCGGCGTGTCACTCGCCCCGAAACGTCTGGTCCATCGACACCGAGGGCTGCGCGCAGCCCGCCTCGCCGACGATGCGCGCGGGCACCCCCGCCACGGTCTTGCAGGCCGGAATGTCCATCAGCACGACCGATCCCGCCGCGATGCGGGTGCAGTCGCCGATACGGATGTTGCCGAGCACCTTCGCCCCTGCCCCGATCAGCACGCCGTTGCCGATCTTGGGATGGCGGTCCTGCTCTTCCTTGCCGGTGCCGCCAAGCGTCACGGAATGCAGCATCGACACGTTGTCGCCCACCACCGCCGTCTCGCCGATCACCACGGAATGCGCGTGGTCGATCATCACGCCGCGGCCGATCTTGGCCGCCGGATGGATGTCGACGCCAAAGGTCTCGGACACGCGCATCTGCACGAAATAGGCCAGATCGAGCCGACCCTGCATCCAGAGCCAATGACCGAGCCGGTAGGCCTGAATCGCCTGATAGCCCTTGAAGTAGAACAGCGGCTGCAGGAACCGGTGGCAGGCCGGGTCGCGCTCATAGGTGGCGACGAGGTCGGCGCGGGCCGAGACGACGAGCTCGGGCTCGGCGCCATAGGCCCCGTCGACGATCTCGCGCAGGATCTGCGCGGGCATCTCGTCCGAGGCGAGTTTGAGCGACAGCCGGTAGGCCAGCGCGCAGGCGAAACTCTTGTGATGCAGCACGCCCGAATGGATCAGCCCGCCCATCAGCGGCTCGGCGGCGACAGCCTCCTCGGCTTCGCTGCGAATACGGCTCCAGACCGGGTCGATCTCGGCCAGCTGCGCTTGTGGTATCGCCATCGCCATGGCCTCCTGATGCCGCGTCCTGTCTAGCCCAGATAGGGCCCCGTCGCCAAGATCAAAGCCCCCGGCCTGCGTCAAGGGCATCGAGCACCTGCCGCAGCGCCGCGCGCGCCTCGCGGCCCAGCGATGGCGGCAGCGGCCGCGCGGGGTGGCGCAGCGCCGCCGACATCAGCGATCCGTCGCCCCAGAGCGGATGCGCCCGGCCCCGCCGCTTGCGCCACGCATCGGCGGCGCGGGCCTCGGTGACGATGGCGGCGGCAAGGCGCGGCCGCGCAGCGGGCGGCACCGCGAGCAGCGCGGCCACGGCCCGGTCGAGACAGCCCGGCAGGATCGGCCTCATGGCTGCACGGTGAGCGAGGCGAAGGGCCCCGGCCCGAAGGCGTCCGAGATCTGCGCCACCTGCACCACCAGCGGCCCCGTCGCCCCGTCGGCGCCCCGCGCGGCGGCGGTGTAGCGGTAGGACGGCGCGCCGAGCTCCACCTCGCGCAGCACCGTGCCGCCGTCGAGAACGCGTAGCAGGTAGGCCTCTCGCGCCTCATCGAGCGGCACATCCCGCCCGGCCCAGGCATCGGCGCCGCTGCGCGCCCGCCGCACCCACGAGATCTCCAGATCGCCCCCCGTTTCGCCCCCCGTCTCACGCGCCGCGAGATGCGCGGGCGCATAGGGTCTCAACCCGATCCCCGCAAAGGCGCGGGCCTCGTGCCGCCAGCTCGGATCGCCCACCTGCCGCCGCGCCGGGCCATAGCGGTAATGCCGCTCCAGCCCGCGCGCCGCCTGCGGCAGGCCGATCTGCCGCGGCACCCCGTCGAGCAGTACCAGCCGGCTGCCCACCGGCCAGGCGTCGGGCATCACCGCATCGGTCCCCGCCTGCCCCCTGAGACGGCCCGTCAGGTCATACACCCCCGGCGCCACCGGCTCGGCCCGCAGGAATTGCAGCACCTCCCAATGATCGCTTGTCCCGTCGCCGATCGCCACGAGGTTGGCCCCCGACAGCACCGCCGCCTCGCCCGCGCTCGTCAGCCGCCCCTGCACCAGCCGCACCCGAAGCGCCGGGCCGTGATCCCACAGGCCGGACGGCGCGGCAGCGAGCGGGGTCAGCGTCGTGCCGATGGTCGCGGCGAGGGGCTGCACGTGGTCGAGCCGGTGATCGGCATCCTCGACGCCGCGCACCAGCGCCACCGCGCCGGGCCATGGATCGGCGGTGGCGGCGAAATGCGGCGCGTGCGGGATCTCGTCGCCCGCGAGCAGCGGCAGGTCGAGAAACACCCCCTCGACCGGCACCGGCGGCACGTAAGCCCCCGGCAGATGCGGCTCGTCCTCGGCGGGCTGCGGCAGATAGAGGTCCGGCGTGCAGCGCACCGCCTCCACTTGCGCATGGGTGGTGCGCTCGATGCGGTCGATGCGCCAGCCGCCGCAGCCTTCGCCCGCGATCTCGACCACGTCGCCCGCGCCCAAGGGATGCGCCGAAGGCGGCAGCGCGAAGGCGGCGCTCTCGCGCGACAGCCGCATTTCGGCGAGCCAGCGCGCCGCGATCCCCTGCGCCTCGGCACGGGTGAGCGCCATCGGCAGTTCGGACGCCTCGACATGGCGCGCGTCGCCCCCCGGCACCGCCGCCTCGACGCTGGCCACGGCCCCCGTGCCCGCCGCATCGACATAGCCGAGCCGCACCCGGCCCGGCAGCGCCGCGTCCCCCTCGCGCGCGACCTCGAAGGCGGGCGTGTCGGCGCGGTCGCGCACCAGCCCGCCGGGGTTGATCACCGCATCCGTGCGCCCGTCGCGCGTGCGAAACACCAATGACCCGTCGCGCTCCACCGCGTCGAAGCCATGCGCCAGCATCAAGGGTTGCAGCAGCGCCCGCGCGCTTTGCGTACCGTTGGCGACATAGCCCCGCACGAGGCCCCAGAGCCGCGAGGTGTCGATCTCGGTCACGCCCGCCCCGGCGCAGATCTCGGCCACCACCGAGGCGAGGTCGCGATGCGCGGTGCGCCCGGTGATCCAGTGCCCCCGCGCCCAGTTCGCGCCATCGCTCCAGACCTCGGACAGGCCCGGAAACCACGGATAGGGCCTGAGGTCCCACGCCCAGACCAGCATCCGATCCGTGTCGAGCATCGGCGCCCCGTAGACCTCCGAGACCGGGTTGGCCTGCGGATCGGCAAAGTGGCGGTGCATGGCCCGCAGATACTGCATCTGGATCAGCTCGTCGCGATGCCCGCGCGAATGATGGGGCAGCGAGGATTCCGAGGATTTCGGATCGAGGAACTTGTTGGGCTGGTTGGTGCCGCGATCGACGGCGGCGCAGCCCAGCTCGGTAAAGCGGATCGGCTTCGACCCCGGCTGCCACGCGGTGGGCGCGTCCTGCCGCACCCCGTCGATCCGCTCGTGATGCGCATTGCCCCACCAGCCTCTGAGATCCTTGTAGCGCCAAACCCAGGGCTCTCCGTCGCCATCGGTGATCGGCGTGCGGATCTGCGCCGCGCGCGCCTCGGGCGAATGGTAGAACCAGTCATACCCCTCGCCGCCCGCGACATTGCCGGTGAGGTAATCGAGATCGTAGATCGAGCGGTGGTCGGCGGCGTCGAGATGGTCCCAGCCGTCGCGCCAGTCCGAGAGCGGCATGTAATTGTCGATGCCGATGAAATCGATCTCAGGGTCGGCCCAGAGCGGATCGAGGTGAAACCGCTTGGTCGCCCCGCCCGGCTGGTGGCCGTGATACTCGGTCCAGTCGGCGGCGTAGGAGAGCTTCACATCCGGCCCGAGGATGCCCCGCACCTCCGACGCCAGATCGCGCAGCGCCGCCACGGCGGGATAGCTGTCGTTCGCGCCGCGGATCGTGGTGAGGCCGACAAGTTCCGAGCCGATGCAGAACGCCTCGACCCCGCCCGCCATCGCGCAGAGATGCGCCTGATGCAGCACGAAGCGGCGCAGGCCCCAATCCTCGGGGCCGCCGTAAACCGGGCCGTCGGGCGTGATGGTGAACTGATCCGCCCGCGCCGCGCCGAAGAAGGCCGCGACCTCGGCCTCGGCGGCCGCCATGCGGTCGGTGGTGCCGGGCCGGTCCGGGGCCAGCGCGGTGGTGATCCGCCCGCGCCACGGCAAAGGCGCCTGCTCGGCCCCGCCCCACGGGTCGGGCAGGCCGTTGCCGCCAAGCTGATCCATCAGGATGAACGGGTAATAGGTCACCTCCAGCCCGCGCGCCGCCATCGCGCGGATCGCCTCGATCACCGCGCGGTCCGAGGGCGTTCCGCCATAGACCGGGCGGCCTTCGACGCGCGGCACCGGCAGCGCGCTGTCGCGGGTCAGCCCCGAGACGCGCCACGCCATCTCCTCGCCCTCGGCCTCGTCCTGTTCGACCTTGGGGCGGATGCGGCACTGCCCGGCCCGAAGGTCGTCACCGAACCACGACACCACGAGAGAGGCGGCGCCACAGCGGGGCAGCTCCTCGACCAGATCGTCGAGGGCGGCGTCGGCGTCGCTCGGCCCGCTCGGCCCGTGCAGATTGGCGGGCAGGCGTTCGCCGAACCCCGCCCCGACATGCACCGGCGTCGTCGCCAGAGCGTATTCCCCGGTGCCGGGGATCACCGCCACGCCGCGCACCAGCTGCGCGATGTCCTCGGCCCGCGCGGGGTCGGCGACATCCGAAGGGCGCAGCACCTCGAAGGAGAACTGCGGCACCCGGTTGCCGAAGCGCGAAAGATCGAGATCCTCGATCACCACATAGGCCAACCCGCGATAGGCGGGGGCCAGACCGATCCCGAGGGCGGCCTCGATCGCGGGGTCGGGTAGCTGGTCCTCGCGCCCCTCATAGAACCGC
Organism: Limimaricola cinnabarinus; assembly: GCF_047631075.1. Classification (NCBI taxonomy): domain Bacteria; kingdom Pseudomonadati; phylum Pseudomonadota; class Alphaproteobacteria; order Rhodobacterales; family Paracoccaceae; genus Limimaricola; species Limimaricola cinnabarinus. Next base: position 56,540 of record NZ_JBLHYX010000007.1, on the reverse strand, counting down.
CAGGTGATCTCGTCGCGGCCAAGCTCGACCCCGTCGGCCCAGATCCGTGCCACCCGCGTCACCGGCCCCTCGCACAGCCCGACGGCGAGGCTCACCGCGTAGGAGAACTCGACCACTTCGGGTTTCGGCGCGCCCTTGCCGCCGCCGGTGCCGGCGCGCCGCTCCTCGAACTCGGAGGCCCAGATCACCTGCCCGCCGATCCGCATCCGGCCCCAGAGCCGGGCGATCGGCTCGCCCTCGCCCGCCCCGGTGAGGCGAAACCGCTCGACCCGGCCGGTTTCGACCGGGTCGGCCCCGCCGCCCAGAAGCCGCGCGTCGATGCCGCGGCCCAGCGCCGCCCCCGCGGCCCGGCCCAGCACCGCGCCAGAGAGGCCCAGCACGCTGCCCCCGATTGAGCCGCCAATCGCCATCCCGGCGGCTCCGAACACGATGGTCGCCATCAGCCGATCCTTTCCGTCAGTGCGAAACACGCGGCGATGCGCCGCCGCCACGGGGGGGTGAGGCGGCTTTCGACCACCCCGTGCCCCTCATAGGCATGGATGAAGCTCGGGCCGCCCGTGCCATCCGCGCCATCGGCCAGAAGCCCCAGATGCCGCGCCGGACGCCCCGCGCGCAGCCGAAACAGCAACAGATCGCCGGGCCGCGCTTCGGCGCAGGCGATCTCGTGCAGGTGCCGCGCCGCCGCGTCGCGCAGGATCTCGTCACCGCGCGCCTCCATGCGCGGATAGGCGGGCACCGGCTCCGGCTCGTCCCCTTCGAGCGCCGCCCAGACGCCCCGCACGAGGCCGAGGCAGTCGCAGCCTGCGCCGCGCCGCGCCGCCCCGTGCAGATAGGGCGTGCCGATCCAGCCGCGCGCCACCTCGACGATGCGGCTCATGCGCCCCCCGATCGCGGCACCGCCATCAGCCAGTCGGTCCCCGGCAGATGCGCAAACCCGCGAAAGTTCAGGAAGTTGTCGAATTTGAGCCGGCAGGTCTCGGCCCGCTTGTCGCAGCCCGCGACGAGCCGCAGCATCGTGCCGGGGGGCAGGTCGGCGCAGATCGGCTGCCACAGCTCGACGAGGCGCGCGCCATCCGCGAGCCGGTCCTCGCGGATCGGCGCCGAGAGCCCCGCGCCGGGGCCGTCGATCACCTCGGCCCGGCCTTGCGCGAACCAGCCCGCCTCGGGGCCCTCGGGCCAGTCGAAGCGCAGCGTCCCGCCCTCGGCCCGCGCCAGAGGCCAAGTTTCGGCAAAGCCCGGCCGCGACGTGTCGAAGCCGCAGCGCGCATCGCCGAAGGCCGCGTCGCAGCGTTTTTGATAGACCCGACCACCGGGTCGGTTGAGCAGGTCCGACAGGCCCCGCATCTCGGCCCGGAACAGCGTGCCGTCGCGGCGGATCTCGCCCAAGCGGCCCCGGAATTCGAGCGCGCGCCGGGCGGGATCGGCCCAGTTCACCCGCCAGATCCGCAGCTCCGCCCCGTCGAGGCGGCCTTGGGCGATCTCGGCCTCGGTGATGCCCGCATCCGAGATCGCGCCCAGCGCCTCGGAGGTGTCGGCGGCGAGCCCCGCGCCCTGCACCAGCGCGCTGGCGCTCATCCCGGTTTCGGGGCGGAAATCGATGCCGTCGAAGGACAGCGCCCGGTCGTGATCGGTAAAGCCGCGCAGGAGCCCATCGGCGCGCCGCAGGGCCCAGGCGCGGCACAGCGTGGTGACGCCGCCCGCGAGGTGATCGTCAAAGCCGCTCATGCCCGGATCTCCACCACCGGGATCTCGGGCAGCGTGCCCGCCTCGAAGCTCGCCACCGAGCCGATCAGCGTTTCGGTGTCGAAGCGCGCGGGCACGTCGAATTCAAACCCCGCCGTGACGATCGCGCCGATGGGCGGCGCCACGCCGAGCCGCACGAGGCCGGTGGCGTGGTCGATCTCGACGCCCGCGCCCTCGAGCACCGGGTCGCCGTCCACCGCGACCCGAACGCTGCCCGCGACGGGCCGGGTGATCGGGCGCAGATAGGCCGCCGCGCCGGTGCCATAGCGCTTGACGAGGCGGAACGCCGTGGTGGCGTCGTCGCCGGTGCCGATCTGCTGGTCGAGCTCCTCGATGGGGCGCGAGGCCGGGGCCGAGCGCCAGTCGAGCCAGTCCTTCCAGCGAAACCCGTGAAGCGGGCCGCGCCGCGCCTCGAAGAAGGCCAGCACCGCCTCGATGTCATCGAGCCCGCGCAGGCCCAGACCTGCGTCATAGCGCCGCCGCGCGTCGGCCCAGGGGCTGTTGCGCTCCTCGAAGCCATTGGCGAGGGTGACGATCTCGCAGCGCCGCTCCGGCCCGCCGGAGGCGCCGAAGCTCAGCGCCACGGGAAATCTCACGTCGTGGAATGCCATGATGTCCTCCTCACCTGTCGCGGCGGCCACGGTCGACGGCGCGCGCGATCTGCGCCGCCACCTGCCCGCGCGACCGCCGGAACCCTTCGACGTCCGGGGTGGTGATGTTGACCGTCACCCGCGCCCCGCCACCGCCGCCCGCCGCGACGCCGAGCCGCCCGTCGGCCCCGCGCTGCAACGGCAGGATCGCCTCGGGCCCCGCCTCGCCCATCAGCCCCGCGCCGCCGCGCATCGGAAAGGCCACCGGCCCCGAGACCACGCCGCCGCGCGCGAACGGCGTCACCCGCCCGCCCGAGAACGCCCCGCCCTGCGCGAAGGGCATCAGCCCCGAGACGAGACCGGTCACACCTTGGGCCAGCGCGCCGCCGATCCCGTCGGCCACCGGGCGCATCGCGTTGTCGTAGACCGTGCCCGACATCGCCCCCGCCAGCCCCTTGAGCGCGCCGCCCACGGATTTGCCGTCGAACAGCACGCCGTCGATGGCGCGGCGCACACCGCTGGAAAAGCCGCGCTCGAGCCTGCCCAGATCGCGGGTCGTCTCGCTCAGCCCCGCGCGCATCCGGTCCAGCTCCTGCGAGAAGGCCGCGGCCACGCCACCCGCCTCCTCCATCGCGCGTTCCAGCGCCTCGAACTCGTCCTCGGTCATGATCTCTCCTCGTCAGGATATCGGCGGCACAGCTCGATCAGCCGGTCGCGCCGCATCGGCTCGGGCCCCGCGGGCCCCAGCATCAGCCGCAGCTCGGCGGGGGTCAGCGCCCAGAACTCGGCCGGTCGCAGCCCCAGCCCGCAGATGCCCGCGCGCATCATCGCCGCGAAGTCGAGCCGTCTCATGCCGCCTCACCGAAGGCGCGCGCCACCAAAAGCGCGGCGAGACGCGCCGCCTCGACCGGTCCGCCCTCGATCTCGGCGGCCACGAGATCGGCGGCCCGGCCCGGCCAGCCGCCACCCCGAAGCCCCGCGACGATCAGCGCCAGCACGTCGCGCGCCGAGACGCGGCCCCCTTCGAGCCGGGCCAGAAGCGCCTCGATGCTGTCGCAGCCCAAAGCCTCCTCCAGTTCGGCCAGCGCGCCGAGCGTCAGTTTCATGACCCGCCGCCTCTCGTCGAGGATCACCGCCACCTCGCCGGCGCGCGGATTGGCCATCAGAGCGCCGCCTCGAAGCGCACCGGCCCCGCCGAGACCAGCGCGATCTCGAAGCTCGCCTCGCCGTCATGGCTCCCTGCGTAATCGATCGAGGCGATCTGGAACGCGCCGGTCATGGTGCCGAAATCGGGGATCACCACCTGAAACTCGGGCGTCTCGCCGTCGAAGAAGATCTGCCGCGCGCGGGCGTCGGTGGTCGCGTCGCGAAACACGCCCGAGCCCGAGATGGCGGCGGTGCGCACGCCCGCACCCCCCAGCACCTCGCGCCAGCCATCGCTGCCCAGATGGGTCACGTCGACGCTCTGGGCATTGAGCGTGAGCCGCGTCGCGCGCAGCCCCGCCATGGTCTCGAACAGCCCGTCGCCGGTCATGTCGATCTTGAGCAGGAGATCCCTGCCGTTCTGAGCCGCCATTGCCTGGCCCTCCTCTGGTTGTGTCAGCCGTCTTCGCTGCGCGCGCGAAAGACCATGTCGATCCGCCTCGCGTCGCCGCTTCCGGTGCGGCGCGCCCGCGCCCGCAGGAACCACAGCCCCACGAGCCGACCGCGCGCGAGCGGCGGCATCGGCCCCGCCAGCGCGTCGGACACCGCCGCCGCCGCCTCCTTGGCGGCGCGGAACCCCGCCGCGTCGCTCACCACGCTCACGGTGAGGTCGTGCTCGGCCGCCGCCATCGTCTTGTCGGAGCGGTCGCGCACCTTCTCGGCCCCGAGTGTGGCATAGAGCGGTGGCAGCGGACCCGCGGGCAGCGCGTCGTAGATCGCCTCTCCCACGAGGTCGGTCAGAGGGGCATGCGCGACGAGGCGGGCGAAGATCGCCGCCTGAAGCGCCGCAGACGTCGCATAGCTCATCGCGCCACCTCCTCCTCGGCCTCGCAGACGAGGTACCGCCCCCCGGGGTCGAGTTCGCGCACGGCGCGGATCGCATAGACCCGCGCGCCCTCGCGAAAGCGCTGTTCCGGCGCGGGCCGCATCGTCGATCCCGGCGGCGCCGCGCGCAGGGTGATGCGCAGGCGCACAAGGCTCAGCGCCGCGCCCATGCCGTCGAGATCGCGCCCCGAGCGGGCCTCGATGCGCGCCCAGAGCGTGCCCAGCACACTCCAGCCGCGCAGGTAGCCGCCCGCGCCGTCGGGGGCGCGCGACGGCGCCTCGAGTTGCAGCGCGCGGTTCAGACGCACCGGCTTCATGCGCCGCGCCCCGCGCCGAGCCGGAGCGGCCGGAACCGTTCGGTCAGCGCCGTGACGCCGAATGGCATGCAGCCCGGCCCGAGGCCGGTGTCGTGGCGGTATTCGTGGTAATGGGCGGCCAGCATCAGCACCGCCTGCGCCAGATCGGCGGGAATGTCGGACCAGCCCGGCCCGAACCCCGCCTCGAAGCCGATCCGCGCTACACCGCCCGAAGGGATCTCGGGGAACGCCACCGACAGAGGCTCCAGATAGGGTCTCTGGTCGTCCGTCACCGCGCGCCAGCCGCCCCGCGCCTGCGGCGTCACCACGCCCTGCGCGTCCTCCATGTCGAAGCCCGTGACGGCGCGCAGAGGCGCGACCGGCAGCGGCTGGCGGCACGCGTCGCGCCAGCGGGTCAGCTCGAGCGCGAAGCCGCGCGCGAGCAGCACCTTGCCGGTGCGGGCCTCGATCGCCGCGATGGCGGCGCGCAGGAACCCGGCGAGGCCCGTGTCCTGCAGCCCGGTCTCGGCAAAGCCGGTGCCCAGCCGCAGATGCGCGCGAAGCCCCTCGACCGGCAGCGATGTCTCGGGCACGACGCCCGTTTCGATCAGTCTCATCACCCGTCCTTTCGACGTCACGGCAACAGCGCCGGGCCACCCGGCAGGGCGGCCCGGCCCGGCATCAGGCGATGCCGAACTTCAGAAGCTTGATCGCCGCGAAGTCGCTCACCGCGCCGCCGACACGCTTGGTCGCGTAGAAAAGGACATGCGGCTTGGCCGAGAAGGGATCGCGCAGCACCCGCAGGTCGGGACGCTCGGCGATGGTGTAGCCCGCCTCGAAATTGCCGAAGGCCAGCGCGCAGGCGTCGCTTGCGATGTCGGGCATGTCCTCGGCGATCAGCACCGGGTAACCCAGGAGCCGCGCCGGTTCGCCCGCCGAGAGGCCGTCGGACCACAAGAACCGGCCATCGGCGTCCTTGAGCTTGCGCAGGGCGCCCGCGGTGCGCGAGTTCATCACGAAGCTCGCCCCCGCGCGGTAGGGCGCGCCGAGACGGTAGACCAGATCGATCACCGCGTCGGCGGGATTGGTCGCATCGAAACCGCCATCGGTGCCGGTCGCGACATAGCCCAGGCTGCCCCAGCTCCAGCTGTCATCATCCGCCCGCGGGTAGCTCAGGATGCCGGCCGGTTTGTCGATGCCGTCGCCCGACACGAAGGCCGCGGCCTCCGAGCGCGCGAAGGTGTCGGCGATGCGCCCCGCGAGCCAGCCCTCGATGTCGAAGGCGCTGTCGTCCAGGAGCCGCTGGCTCGCCTTGGGCAGCGCCGACAACTCGTGCAGCGGGATGCTGATCCGGTCGATCTGCGGCGTGCCGGTCTCGGTCCGGGACGCCGTCTCGCCCGACCAGCCGGCGCCGGGCTCGCCATGGTCGATCAGCACGTCGTAGGAGCCCGCATCGACCGCCACCACGGAGGCGATGGCGCGCAGCGAGGCGGTCGCGCCCAGCACGCCGCGCACGCGCTCGGCGGTCTGCGGATCGACGAGATAGCCGCCATCGGCAGCGACGGTCGTGCTCATCGCCTTGCCTTCGAGGTCGAGGCCGCGCAGCCCGTCATCCTCGCCCGTGCGCAGATAGGCGCCGAAGGCGGTGCGGTGCGGCTGGCTTTCGGCCTTGGCTTCGAGAGCGGGGCGCGCGGCGAGCGCGGTCTTGCGGTCCAGTCTGGTCATCCGGTCGTCCTGTGCCTTGAGTTTCGTGCGGATCTCGGCCGAAAAGCGGCCAAGCTCGTCCATCAGCCCGCCGATCTCGCGGCCAAGCTCGTTGTCGTCGTCACGCATCGCGTTCTCCCCCTTCGCCCCTGAGCAGGCAGCGCGCCGCCCGCACCTTTGCCGCCAGCGCGTCCTCGTGCTTGGCGCTCACCCGCGCCTCGCGCAGCATCGGGAAGGTCACCAGCGACACCTCCCAAAGCTCCAGCTCGTCGAGCCTGCGGCCCGCGCCGTCCTTCCTCGCGCGTCGGGTGCGGTAGCCGATCGACAGCCCGTCGATCGCTCCGGCGGCGACCAGCGCCGCCGCCTCGCGGCCCTGCGCCACCTCCGTGAGGATGCGGCCCTTGACCCAGAGGCCGGTGCCGTCCTCGCGCACCTCGTCCCAGACGCCGATGGGCCGTGCGGGATCGTGCTGCCACAGCATCCGCACCCGCCCGCCCGCGCCCATCAGACGCTTGAGCGAGGCGGCGTAGGCCCCGGGCTCCACCACGTCGCCGCCCTGATCGGGCCTGCCGAAGAGCGAGGCGTAGCCCGAGATCACCGCGCCCTCCCCGATCTCCAATGGCCCGGCGCCCTCTGTGCCGCCCGCGCAGAACTTGCGTTCCAGCTCCATCATCCTCTCCCTCACAGCCCCACGATCTGTTGCGCCGCCTGCGCGCCGATGGCCGCCACGACGCCGTAGACGGCGAGCCAGAGCCTGCGCTCCAGCCGCTCCATCACCGCTTCGATCCGCTCCAGCGTCGCGGCCACCTGCGCGAATTGCAGCGCCACCAGCCGCTCATGCGCCTCGATCCTGAGGCCCGGCGCGCAGGCGAAGCGGTGCTCGCGCAGATCATCCATCGGAGCCGACCTCGTGCGCCGGAAGGCCCAGCAGCGCGCGCTTTTCCGCATCGGTCAGGAACAGCGCCTCGGAGACGCGCCGCCACTGCCCGTCGCGCTCGGCGGCCAAGGCGGGCACCTGATCGAGATCGACGCGAAGCTCGAACCGCGCGTCGGAGACATCCGACAGCCATTCGGCCAGCGCACCTGCGATCCGCGACATCAAGGGCAGCACGGTCAGGCGGTAGAAGGCGCGGTTCGCCTCCTGGTAATTGGCGTAGGTGGCGTCGCCCGGTATCCCGAGGATCATCGGCGGCACCCCGAAGGCCACCGCGATCTCGCGCGCCGCCGCCTCCTTGGTCTTCTGGAACTCCATGTCCGAGGGCGAAAAGCCCATCGGCTTCCAGTCGAGCCCGCCTTCGAGCAGCATCGGGCGTCCGGCGTTGCGTGCGCCCTGATGCTGGCTCTCCATCTCCTCGACCAGCCGGTCGTATTGATCGGGCGTCAGCCCCGCCTGCCCGTCGGCGCCGCGATAGACGATCGCGCCCGAGGGACGCGCGGCGTTGTCGAGAAGCGCCTTGGACCAGGCCGAGGCGGCGTTGTGCACGTCGATCGCCGTGGCGGCGGCCGAAAGCGCCGAGAGGCCGTAATGGTCGTCCTGCGGGTGAAAGCTCTTGATATGGCAGATCGGGGAGACGGCCTCGCCCACGGCAAAACGGTGCTTGCGGCCGCCCACGGCATAGTCATAGGCCACCGGCCAGCCATCGGGCCCCGGCACCAGCGACACCCGGTCCGAGCGCAGCACATGAAGCTCGAACGGCAAGCCGCCGTCGCCCACCGCCTCGACATAGCCATTGCCGGTCAGAAGGATCTGACCCACCAGCGCCTCGATCAGCTCGGCCCGGCCCTGTCCGGGGTTGGGCCGCGCCAGAAGCGCCAATGCGGGGTGTTCGTCATAGCGGCGTCCGCGATCCTGCAGCATCAGAGGCAGCGCCGCCGCCGCCTCTGAGATGAGCCGCACCGCGCGGAACCCCACCGGGTTGCCGACAAAGCCCGCGCGGGTGAGCGAGACCGTGTCCCGCGCGCTCCACGCCGGTCGTCCCGCGCCGGGCCAGGCGAGGCAGCGCCCCGCCGCCGAGGCCTTGGCCTCGGGTGCCCCCTTGTCGCGCTTGAAGAACTCGAACATCGCCGCCCCCCGCTGGTCGTCACTGCGTCTTGGCGAGGAGAATGACAGCGCCGGGTTGGGAAACCGGGAACGGGGCGCGCGGTGGTCGGGGGGCTGCGCAACACCCCGGCGTCGGAGGGGGCCGCCGCCCCCGCCGCTGCGCGGCCCCCCGCGAGTATTTGCAGAGTGAAGTGCGGCCTAGAGCGTCCTGAACCGGGGCCTGCGCCACGCCTGCGCGGGCGCGATCAACAGCTCGTGCAGGGCCCAGACGAGGGCGTCCGCGCGGTCGGGCGAGCCCGAGCCCAGAAAACCGCGCGCCGTCATCTGCGCCATCTGATCCTCGAGCGCGCCGAGGCCGCGCAAATGGTGCACGCGCCCCTGCTCGTAGAGGGCTGCCACCGGCTCGGCCCGAAGCCCCTTGGACCGCCCGGCATGCAGCGCCTTGAACGGCACCATGGGATCGACCTGCCGCACCACCGTTTCGACCAGCGCGCCGCCCTGGTTCACCTCGGCGACCATGCGCTCGGCCCCGTGCCGGACCATCGCGGCGCAGGCCGCCCGCGCCCAGTCGAGCGGCGAGGCCGCCTCGACCGTCGCGTCCTCGATCACATAGGCCCGCCAGTCCTGCGGCGGGCCCGTCATCACCGCCCCCGCCACCACGATGCCGCAGGCGTCCGAGGCGGCGTGGCCGCTCACCGACGGGTCGACCGCGACGACGATCCGGTCGAGATCGGGCGCGCTGTCGGTCAGGCAGGCCGCGAGCATTTCGGCGGTCCAGAGCGCGCCTTCGGCATCGGCCAGCAGCACGCCCTCGAGCTCCTGGCGCCCCTGCCGCGTGCCGGCGTAGCGGCGCTGCATCTCGTCGAGGAACCCGCGCGCGAGATTGGCGGCATTGGCCTGCGTGGCCGCGTGGGTGACCACCGTGCTGTCGGCGGCCAGCAGGTCGCGCAGCACCGGCGCGTTGCGCGGCGTCGTCGTCACGCAGGCGCGCGGATCGCCCAGGCGCAGCCCGAATTGCAGCATGTCCCACGCCTCGGCCCCGCGCTTCCACTTGGCCAGCTCGTCGGCCCATGCCGCGTCGAATTGCGGCCCGCGCAGCGCCTCGTAATCATGCGCCGAGAAGATCTGCGCCACGGCGCCGTTGGACCATGTCAGCATCCGCCGCGTCGCGCTCCAGACCGGTCTGCGGTCGGGCGGCGAACAGGCCATGATGCCGCTTTCGCCGAACACCATGACCTCGCGCGCCTGATCGAGCGTCTCGCCCACCAAGGCCACCCGCCGCGCCCGGCCCGTGTCACCGGGGCGCGCGCCCTCGACCTGCGCGCGCACCCATTCGGCCCCGGCGCGGGTCTTGCCCGCGCCGCGCCCGCCGAGGATCACCCATGTGCGCCAGTCGCCCTCGGGCGCGAGCTGATGCGGCAGCGCCCAGAGGTCGAAGAGCCATGGCAGCGCCGCCAGCTCCGCCGCGTCCAGACCATCGAGGAACTCAGCCCTCGCGGCAGCAGGCGCGCAGGCGATCCAGCCGGCAACCGATCCGCCGCCGCGCGTCGTCGATGTCGATCTCTCCGGCCACGAGACCGCCATCCTGTCGCTTGAGCCAGTCATTGAACTTCCTCTCCACTTCGAACGCCCCCTTAAGTGCGCTCTCCAGGTCGTTGATCTTCTTTTGCAATTCCTTCGGCTCCGCGGCCTCATCGCGGACATCTTCCAGAAGATCCGCCAAGGTGGAGCGCACCGAAGACAACAGCCCCCAAGCGTCCCGCCATTCCTTGCGCCGCGCCGCATCGTCCGGCGCCGAGGCGCTGGTCGTTTCATCCATGCTCATGCCTGCCTGTTGTTGTCGCAGCCGGAGAGCGGACACGAAAAAGGCGGCCCCGGATTGCTCCGGTGCCGCCTTGCCAAACTCTCTCAGCCTGCCTTTGACTTTACGTCAGACCGTCCCGAAAGTCAATGATGCAGATCTTAGGAATACCGCGCAAGCGCCCGTTCCGTTTACAAAAAATCAATTCTGGGCCGCTGCGCGCTCGGCCTCGATCTTGCGCCATACGGCGACGTTGCTGTTATGCTCGGCCAGTGTCTCGGCAAAGGCATGGCCGCCCGTGCCGTCGGCCACGAAGAACACGTAGTCAGTCGTCGCCGGGTTCAGCGCCGCCTCGATCGCCGCGCGGCCGGGGTTGGCGATGGGTGTCGGCGGCAGGCCGTTGATGACATAGGTGTTCCATGGCGTCTCGGCGCGCAGCTCGCTCTGGCGCAGACCGCGGCCCAGCACGCCCTCGCCCTCGGTAATGCCATAGATCACCGTCGGGTCGGTCTGAAGTCGCATGCCTTGGCGCAGGCGGTTGACGAAGACGCTCGCCACCTGTGGGCGCTCGGCGCCGACACCGGTTTCCTTCTCGACGATAGAGGCGAGGATCAGCGCCTCCTCGGGAGTCTCGAGCGGGAGATCGCCGGCCCGGTTCTCCCAAGCCTCGGCGAGGATCGCGGCCTGCGCCGCGGCCATCCGGTCGAGCACCGCCCCGACCTGCGTGCCCGGCGCGATCTCGTAACTGTCGGGCGCAAGGCTGCCCTCGGCCGGGATCTCCTCGACATCGCCCTCGAGCGTGTCGAGCGCGTTGAGCGCGTTGACCACCTGCCACGAGGTCACGCCCTCGGCCATGGAGATACGATAGCGCGTGTCGGCGCGCTCGCGCATGGACTGGTATTCGGCCGGGATCTCGACGCCCTCGGCGGTGGGGTCGAACTCGGCCAGCTCGGTATAGTTCGAGGTGGCGGGATCAAGCTCGCGCACCTCGGCCAGCACCGCGTTGACGCCGATCTTGTAGAGGATCTCGGTGCCGCAGGTCGAAGCGCCGCCGCGCGTCACGATGTCGACGATGCGCGACATCGAGGACCGCTCGGGGATCAGGTGGCTGCCGGCCTTGAGCTGCCCGGCCTTCTCGGAATATTCGGCCCCGATGCGGAACACCGAAGCCGAGCCGATCGCGCCCTGTTCTTCGAGCCGGGCGCTGACGCTGCGCATGTTGGTGCCCGGCTCGACCCGCAGGCAGATCGCCGCCTCGAGCGGCCCCTCGTCCGAATACGCGTTGACCCCCCAGGCGATGACGCCCGCCGCCCCCGCGAGGCCGACGATCAGGAAGGTGATGGTGTTCGAGGCGAGGTGACGCCACATCAGGAGGCGACCTTTCCGAAGAGCACGCTCGCATTGGTGCCGCCAAAGCCGAAGCTGTTGGACAGCGCGATGTCGATCTTGCGCTCGCGCTTGGCGTTGGGGGCGAGATCGACGGTGGTTTCGACCGCGAGATCGTCGAGGTTGATCGTCGGCGGCGCGACCTGATCGCGGATCGCGAGGATGCAGAAGATCGCCTCGATCGCGCCCGCCGCCCCGAGGAGGTGGCCGGTCATCGACTTGGTCGAGGACATGGTGACGTTCGACACCGCCTCGCCCATCAGCCGCTCCACCGCGCCGAGCTCGATCGTGTCGGCCATGGTCGAGGTGCCATGCGCGTTGATGTAGTCGATCCGGGCGGGATCGATGCCCGCATCCTTGATCGCCATGCGCATCGCCCGCTCGCCGCCTTCGCCGCCCTCGGCGGGGGCGGTGATGTGGTAGGCGTCGCCCGACAGGCCGTAGCCCAGCACCTCGGCATAGATCTTGGCGCCGCGGGCCTTGGCGTGCTCGTACTCCTCGAGCACGACGATGCCCGCGCCCTCGCCCATGACGAAGCCGTCGCGGTCGGCGTCATAGGGGCGACTCGCCGCCTGCGGGTTGTCGCGCCGCTTGGTCGAGAGCGCCTTGCAGGCGTTGAAGCCCGCGATGCCGATTTCGGAGATCGCAGCCTCGGCGCCGCCCGCGACCATCACGTCGGCCGAGCCGTATTTGATGAGACGCGCCGCGTCGCCGATGGCGTGCGCGCCGGTCGAGCAGGCAGTGACGACCGAATGGTTCGGCCCCTTGAAGCCGTAGCGGATCGAGACCTGACCCGAGATGAGGTTGATCAGCGCGCCGGGAATGAAGAAGGGCGAGACGCGGCGCGGGCCCTTGTCGCGGATGAGCAGCGCCGTCTCGGCGATCGAGTTCAGACCGCCGATGCCCGAACCGATCATCACGCCGGTGCGCTCGCGCTCGTCCTCGGTCTGCGGGGTCCAGCCGCTGTCCTCGACCGCCTGCTGCGCCGCCGCGATGCCGAACAGGATGAAGTCGTCGACCTTCCGCTGGTCCTTGGGCTCCATGTATTCATCGGGATCGAAGCGGATCGCCGGATCGACGCCCTCGCCCTGCGGCACCTCGCAGGCATAATTCGTGGCAAGGTGGGTCGCGTCGAAGCGGGTGATGGTGCCTGCCCCGGATTTTCCGGCCAGGATCGCGTCCCAGCTCGGCTCGACCTTGTCGGCCAGCGGCGTCACAAGCCCCAGCCCCGTCACGACAACTCGCCGCATCTGACCATCCTCTTCGCAATAACTCGCGCCCTGATACCGCAGGGCTTCGCGCGGGAGCAAGAGCACGGGGGCCCCGAATCGCCGGTTGGTGCCATACCGGGCGAGTTAACGCGGATTTCAGCTTCGTCGGAGCATAGCTGGAGAGGTAAGGAGATCCGCCATGCGCCTGTGGTTTGTGCCGATGTTGATCGTGATGACCGGGCCGCTGCGGGCCGATCCGGCCTGCGAAGCGGTGGAGACGCTCGGGCGTCTCGCGACCTCGGTCATGGCGGCCGATATCGGCGGGGCTGAGCGCGAGTTGCGCCGCATCAAGAGCGACGGCGTGATGTGGGACCTGTCGGGCCATCCGCTTGCCATCCATCGTCGCGACATCGGGGCGTCCCTCTCGCTTGCCACCAGGGCGGTGGAGACGGCGCGGATGCGGGGCCGCGCCGGGGCGGCGGCCGTGCTTTCGACCGAGGACGCGCGCGCGACCACGGGACGGTTGGCCACGCTGGTGGCGCGGCATGCCTGCGGGCCGGTCGTGACGTCCGGGGCGCGTGGCGATGTCCGGATGGGGGCACTGGCCGGGATCAGCCTGTCCCGGATCGCCGGGGTCGGGGCCGGTGTGATGGGGGCCTGCACGGTGCTGATGCTGGCCGCGCATGTCATCGGCGTCAGGCGGGGCCGGAACCGGCGACGCGTGCCGCGTCACGCGGTGGACCTGCCCGCCCGGCTTCGCAGCGGCACCGCCGAGACCGGGACGCGCCTCATCGACATCAGCCGCCATGGCGCGAAGCTACGCCTCGGGCCCGAGTTCGAGCCCGCGGGTCTCAAGGGGGTGACGATCGTGCTGGGCGACCGGCGCATCGGCGCCACGGTGCAATGGCGCGACCGGCATCATGTCGGGGTGCAATTCCTGAAATCGCTGCCCGACGAGGTCGTGACGCCGATCCTGACCATGTCCGAGACCTGAGCGAGGCGCGGCCCCCTCCGGCTGTGGCGGTTCACGGCGCGAGAATGGGGCCCAAACGAAAACGGCACCCCGAAGGGTGCCGTCTCCTGCCAGGGCCCGAGGGCCGAGGCGATGTCGGTTACTGCGCTTCCTTGATGAAGCGGACCGCGTCGCCGAAAGTCTGGATGGTCTCGGCGGCGTCGTCGGGAATCTCGATCCCGAACTCTTCCTCGAAGGCCATGACCAGCTCGACGGTGTCGAGGCTGTCGGCACCCAGATCGTCGATGAACGAGGCGTTCTCGACGACCTTGTCCTCTTCGACACCCAGATGCTCAACAACGATCTTGCGCACGCGGTCGGCGACGTCGCTCATAACAATTCCTCACGTCTTTCCGGCCCCTTCGGGCCTTTTTGTCTTGCCCCTAGGGGCATTCTCATGCCCGAGCGGGCCGCTCACCGACAGGGGCCGAAACGGGCCTCCGCCGGAAAATCTCGTCGTCCTTTAGCAGAGTTTCGAGGCCGCGCAAACGCTTTGTGGCACGGCGCGGGCCCTTGAAATTCCGGCTCAGAGCATCGCCATGCCGCCATTGACGTGCAGCGTGGCGCCGGTGACATAGCCCGCCTCGGGGCTTGCCAGATAGAGAACCGCCGCGGCGATCTCGTCGGCCTCGCCCATGCGACCGGCGGGGATCTGGTTCAGGATGCCCGACTTCTGATCGTCGTTGAGCTTGTCGGTCATCGCCGTGGCGATGAAGCCCGGCGCCACGCAGTTCACGGTGATGCCGCGGCTCGCCACTTCGTAGGCGATGGATTTCGACATGCCGACCATGCCTGCCTTGGCAGCGGCGTAGTTGGCCTGACCGGGGTTGCCGGTCGAGCCGACGATCGAGGAGATGTTGATGATCCGGCCCCAGCGCGCCTTCATCATCGGGCGCACCACGCCCTTGCACAGCCGCATCGTCGAGGTGAGGTTCACCTCGAGCACCTGCGCCCAATCCTCTTCGGACATGCGCATGAACAGGTTGTCGCGGGTGATCCCGGCGTTGTTGACGAGAATATCGAGCCCGCCCATCGCCTCGATCGCCTGTTTGGGCAGGGCGTTGACGGCCTCGGCATCGCCGAGGTTGCATGGCAGCACATGGGCGCGGTCGCCCAAGGCAGTCGCCAGATCCTCGAGCGGCGCGGTGCGCGTGCCCGACAGGCCCACCGTGGCCCCCGCGCCATGCAGGGCGGTGGCGATGGCGCCGCCGATGCCGCCAGAGGCCCCGGTCACGAGGGCGCATTTTCCGGTCAGATCGAACATGTGTGGTCTCCTGAGACTTCGCTTTGTCACGGGTCTAGCAGCAAGGCCGGACCCGGACCACATCCCGCGCGCCAGGGATCGGGCGCGGGGTATCCGTATTTGAGAGTGAAGCGACCCCGGCGCTCAGCCCTTGGCCGCCGCCACGTCCTCCGGCGTGCCGATGGCACGGGTCTCGGCCCCCTTGGCGATGCGGCGGATCATGCCCGACAGCGCCTTGCCCGCGCCGATCTCCCAAAATTCGGTCACGCCCTCGCGGGCCATGAACTCCACGCTTTCGCGCCAGCGCACCGCGCCGGTCACCTGATCGACCAGCAGCGAGCGGATCAGCGCCGGGTCGCAGACCGCCTCGGCGCGCACATTGGCGACCAGCGGCACGGCGGGCTCGCGGATATCG
Source organism: Limimaricola cinnabarinus (assembly GCF_047631075.1). NCBI lineage: Bacteria > Pseudomonadati > Pseudomonadota > Alphaproteobacteria > Rhodobacterales > Paracoccaceae > Limimaricola > Limimaricola cinnabarinus. The sequence goes on along the minus strand of NZ_JBLHYX010000007.1, from coordinate 41,070 downwards.
ACGCCTTCCAGCGCCTCGGCCATCGCACGGGCGGCGGGCGCCATCAGGGCGCAGTGAAACGGTGCGCTGACCGGCAGCAGGATCGCGCGCTTGGCGCCCTTGGCCTTGGCGATGTCGAGTGCACGCTCGACCGCGGCGCGGCTGCCCGAGATCACCACTTGGGAGGGATCGTTGTCGTTGGCGGCCTGACAGGTTTCGCCCTGCGCGGCCTCTTCGGCCACCTCGCGCGCCGCGGCGAGGTCGAGACCCAGAAGGGCCGCCATCGCGCCCTCGCCCACCGGAACGGCGGCCTGCATCGCCTCGCCGCGCAAGCGCAGGAGCCGCGCGGTGTCGTCGAGCCGCAGCGTGCCCGCGGCGCAGAGCGCCGAGTATTCGCCCAAGGAATGGCCCGCGACGAAGCCCGCGTCCGAGACGGTGATGCCTTCGGATTTCAGCGCCGCCATCGCGGCGATCGAGGTCGCCATAAGGGCGGGCTGCGCGTTGCGGGTGAGGGTCAGGGTCTCGATGTTGCCCTCGAAGATCAGCGCGCTGAGCTTCTCGTTCAAGGCCGCGTCGACCTCGCCGAACACCTCGCGCGCCGATGGATAGGCCTCGGCCAGCGCGCGGCCCATGCCGATGGTCTGCGACCCCTGCCCCGGAAAAACGAATGCGCGCATGGCCCTGCTCCCTTGTGATGCGGTGCGTCGGCCCCTCGCATAACGGCTCGGCCCGGGCACGACAAGAAAGCGTCGGATCTCGCGGGCGGGCGTGCCGACGGGCGGGCGCTCAGATGCGTCAGGCGCAGGCCCGGCGGCGGAACAGCGGCACGCCGGGACGGGCCGGCAGGCCCAGATCGCATTCGATGCGCCGCGCCAGCGCCGACATCGCGTGCAGTTCGCCCTGCGCCACCCGCACCGACAGGTTCTCGCCCGACAGGCGCAGCTCGGCCCGCAGCCGCATCCGCCGCGCGTCGCAATGGTCGCGGATCTCGGTGGCGCGGAATTCGTCGAAGCGCCAGGTCGCGACCTGTTCGATCCGCCCGTTCGGACGGCGCAGCACCTGTCGCAGCAACCGGTCCTCGGTGTCGAAATGCAGCTCGCTGCGGCTGCCGCGCCCGGCATAGCAGATCAGCCCGCCGCCGAGGATCACCGCCATGACCAGCCGCGCCAAAAGCGAGCCGTCGAGCGGCGCGCCCAAGGGCGAAAGCCAGATCGCCCCCGCCGCCGCGGTGGCGCCGAGCGCGAAGGCCCAGACCGCAAAGAGCGCCGTCACCGCGAGCCTGCGGCAGCGGCGGCCGCATCCCAGCACCAGGGGGGCGGCATCGAGACGGGGGTTCGGGGCGGTTGCGCTCACGAAAGGCTCTCCGGACCTATGCTATCGGACAGGTCGATCCTTGGGTGCGATCGGGGCGCGAATATGTCGCGATGCGGGCGCGGGCGGGTCGATGTCGCGGTTTTCGCAGCCCCGCTTGCGCCGACCCGCATGATCTGTATAAGGCCGCATCCTTCCGCGCTTTCGCATGAACCGCGCAGACTCTCGTGAACGGGGAGCGGAAGGTCACGGCCCCGTTCTATGAAATGCGCTCGGAAACCGAACTGGAGTTCACATGCCGCTTTACGAGCATGTCTTCATCGCGCGTCAGGACCTGTCCAACGCGCAGGCCGAAAGCCTTGTCGAGCACTTCTCGACCGTCCTCGCCGACAATGGCGGCAAGGTGCTCGAGAACGAGTACTGGGGCGTCAAGACGATGGCCTACAAGATCAACAAGAACCGCAAGGGCCACTATGCCTTCCTGCGCTCGGACGCCCCGTCGCCCGCCGTGCAGGAAATGGAGCGCCTGATGCGCCTGCATGACGACGTGATGCGCGTCCTGACCATCAAGGTCGACGCCCACGAAGAGGGCCCCTCGGTCCAGATGCAGAAGCGCGAAGAGCGCAGCGAGCGTGGCGAACGCCGCGAGCGTCGCTGATCGCCCTCAGGAAAGGATAGCATAATGGCCACCAAACCGTTTTTCCGCCGCCGCAAGACCGACCCGTTCGAGGGCGAGAACGCGCCGAAGATCGACTACAAGGACACGCGTCTGCTGCAGCGCTACATTTCCGAGCGCGGCAAGATCGTACCCTCGCGCATCACCGCCGTCGGCTCCAAGAACCAGCGCAAGCTCGCCCAGGCGATCAAGCGCGCGCGGTTCCTGGCGCTGCTGCCCTACGCCGTGAAATAAGGAGACCGGACATGGACGTGATCCTCCTGCAACGTGTGGCCAAGCTTGGCCAGATGGGCGAAATCGTGAAGGTCAAGGACGGCTACGCCCGTAACTTCCTTCTGCCCCAGGGCAAGGCGCTCCGCGCGAACGAGGCCAACAAGGCCCGTTTCGAGGACCAGAAGGCCCAGCTCGAGACCCAGAACCTCGAGTCCAAGAAAGAAGCCGAAGCGATGGCCGGGAAGCTCGACGGACAGCAGTTCGTCGTGATCCGCTCGGCCTCGGACGGCGGCGCGCTCTACGGCTCGGTCACCACCCGTGACATCGCCGAATCCGCCACCGCCGAAGGCTTCACCGTCGACCGCAAGCAGGTCGTGCTGCGCGGCCCGATCAAGGATCTCGGCATCCACGACGTCTCCGTCGTGCTGCACCCCGAGGTCGAGGCGACGATCGAGATCAACGTCGCCCGTTCGAACGAGGAAGCCGAGCTTCAGGCGTCGGGCAAGTCGATCCAGGACCTCGCCGCGGAAGAAGAAGCCGCAGCCGAGTTCGAGATCCAGGGCCTGTTCGACGACATCGGCGGCGCCGCCAATGACGAGGACGGCGACGACAACTGAGCCTCGGGCTCGACTGTCATGCCTGATCAGGGCCGCGTCCCCGGATGCGGCCCTTTTTCGTGGCTGTCAGCTGTATTCTCATCGATGCGAGCTTCGGACGGCTTTGCCGGGTGAGGGAGGCCCCGCCCGACACGCCGGGCGGGCAAGCCCGGAGGCCTACCCCCTCCAGCCCGTGCGATCGGCCAAATGACGGATCAGGAAATCCATGAAGATCCGCGTCTTGGGGGTCAGCACGTTGGTTCGCGGATAGACCAGCCAGAGCACCGAGCGGTCGTTCATCTTCCACTCCGGCAGAACCCGGACCAGCCGACCCCCCGCGATTTCGTGCGCGACGTTCCAAAGGGAGTTCATCGACACTCCGGCGCCTGCGAGGGTCGCCTCGCGCTGCGCGTCGCCATCATCGACGATGGTGCGGCAGATCATACGCGCGGGGTCCAGTCGCGCCGTATCTCCTGCGGCGTTCACCAGCTCGCGCGGCTCGAGGTTGCTCCACGCGATGAGCCGGTGGCCATCAAGCTCGGATGGGCTGCCCGGGGTGCCCTGCGCGTCGAGATAGGCCGGTGACGCGCACAGGACGCGGGCATCATCGGCGAGCTTGCGCCCCTTCAGGCTGCTGTCGCTCAGCGGTCCGCTGCGCAAAGCGAGATCGAAGCTCCCCTCGATCGCGTCGAAGCGCGTGTCCGACAGGCGCAGGTCGAGGGTCAGGTCGGGATAGGCCTCATAGAACAGCGGCAGCAGCGGCATGATGTGCAGCTGCGCGAAGCTGCTCGGTGCGGCGAAGCGCAGCGTGCCCTTTGGCCCCGCCTCGGTCCCCCCGAGCGCCGCCCGGCCCGCATCGGCCTGTGCGAGGATCTCGCGCGCGTAGGGCAGGAAATCCGAGCCCTCCAGCGACAGCGACACCTTGCGGGTGGTGCGGCGCAGAAGCTCGACGCCAAGCTCCTGCTCCAGCTTGGCGAGGCGCGCGCTTGCCACGGCGGGGGCGAGGCCCAACTCGCGCCCCGCGGCGGAGATGTTGAGCCGTTCGGCCGCCATCACGAAGAGACGCAGGTTGTCGGTGTCCATGAGCACGCTTGGTTGCGAAAGGTGAGCGCGCATTGCGAGAGGTTTTCGAGGGGTTTGCAAGGGATATGTCCGGCTCTCGCGACGGAAGACGCCGCCGGGCATTTCGGTGCCGGACGGCGTCGGGATCGCCGGGGCCGCCCTTGAAGGCGGGGCCCCTAGAGTCTCAGGCTCCGTCGGAAATCTCGATCCCGATCTTGCCCATGTGCGATTTGCCCAAGAACGCCTCCTGCGCCGCGCGCAGCTCGTGCAGCGGGTGGGTCTGCGAGACCACGGGCCGGATTTCGCCCGCCTCGATGTAGCGCACGAGATCGGCGAAGACGCGCGGGTCCTGCCGCGTACTGCCGATCAGCGTCAGGTCCTTGAGATAGAGGGTCCGCAGATCGAGCTCGACGATCGGCCCGGCGATGGCCCCCGAGGTCACGTAGCGGCCCCCGATCGCCAGCGCGTCGAGCAGCCCCGGCCAGCGCGGACCGCCCACCAGATCGAGCACCACGTCGAAGGCGCTTTCGGGAAACGCGTCGTCGCGGCCGAGCGTGGCATCGGCCCCGAGCGCCGTCAGCGCGTCCCTCTTGGCCGGGCTGGTCATCGCCGTGACATGCGCGCCGCGCCGCTTGGCAAGCTGCACCGCCGCCGAGCCGACGCCGCCCGAGGCCCCGGTGATCAGCACCCGCTCCGCGCCGAGGCCCGCGCGCTGGATCATTCCCTCGGCCGTCGAGAAGGCGCAGGGAAAGGTGGCAAGCTCCACATCCGAAAGCGGGCTGTCGATCCGCACCGCGTTCTCGGCGCCGATGGTGGTGTATTCCGCGAAACCGCCATCACGCTCCGAGCCGAAGGTCACGAGCGCGTCCGCGTCGCCGCCCTCGGGCCGGTACATCGGGCGCACCAGAACCCGCTCGCCCTCGCGCGTGGGGTCCACCCCCTCGCCCGTCGCCACGATCCTGCCGCAGCAATCGGCGCCCTGAATGCGCGGAAAGCTCAGCGCGCCGGACCACGCGCCATCGGCGTCAGAGGCCCCGTCATAGCCCTCGGCCGCGGCCGACCCCGTGTCGCCGCGCACCGACTTGGAATACCAGCCCGTGCGGGTGTTGACGTCGGTGTTGTTCACCGCCGCGGCGCCGACCCGGATCAGCACCTCTCCCGCGCCCGGTCGGGGCACCGGCACATCCTCTCGCCATTCTAGCCTGTCGAGCGCGCCATGGCCCGTCAGGACGACCGCCTTCATCGTGTCGGGGAGTTTCATCGCCGATTTCCTCGCATGTAGAATGGTTGCTCTACTTGCGTAGGTAGAGGGATCGCTCTACATCGTCAAGCATGACGGAGATGATGACCAAGATCGCCGAAGGGCTCGAATGCGCCTTCGCCAGCCGCGGCTTTGCCGAGCCGAGCGTCGAGGACCTTCGCGACGCCGCCGGGGTGAGCTTGCGCACGCTCTACAAATACGCGCCCTCGCGCGCCGACATGGTGCTGGCCGCGCTCGAACATCGGCACAGGCGATACCTTGCCCATGTCTTCGACGATCTGCCGCAGGAGTCCGGGGCGTCGCTCGATGCCATCGTGACCCGCGTGGGGAGATGGATGGAGACCGAGGCGGCGCATGGCTGCCTGTTCCACGCCGCCGTCGCGGCCGAACCGGGCAGCGCGCGGCTGCGCGCACTGCTTGAGCGTCACAAGGCCGAAGTCGCGGCCCGCGCCGGTGCGGCGACCGGGCTTCGCGGATCCGAGACCGCGCTTCTGGTGATCCTCGAAGGGCTGACGCAGACATGGTCGCTGCGCGGCGACGACGCGGTCAAGGCGGCGAGGCGTCTGGCCCATGCGCTACGGGCCACGTCCTAGCCGGGAGAGGTGCTGGCGGTGGTGCCGGTCTGCCGCGCGCCGATCAGCGACAGCTCCACTCAAGCGTCGTCCGCGGATCGTTTCAACACCCGCGCGGGGTTGCCGCCGACCGTCGTTCCCGCCGCCACGTCGCGCGTCACCACCGCGCCCGCGCCGATGATCGCGTCATCGCCCACCGTGACGCCCGGCATCAACAGCGCCCCGCCGCCGATCCAGACATTCGCACCGATGCGGATGGGCTGCCCGAACTCCAGCCCGTCGCGCCGCGCCTCGGCCCCCCTCGGGTGGTCCGGCGTCAGGATCTGCACCCCCGGACCGATCTGCGTGAGATCGCCGATCGCGATCTCGACCACGTCCAGCAGCACGCAGTTGAAGTTCACGAACACGCCCGCCCCGAGCCGGATGTTCATGCCGTAGTCGCAATGGAACGGCGGCCGGATCACCGCGCCCTCGCCCACCTCGGCCATGATCTCGGCGAGCTTGACGTGCCGCTCGGCCGTCGGCGCCACCGACATGGCGTTGTACTCGGCCATCCAGCGCTTGGCCCGCCACGCCAGCGCCTGAAGCTCCGGATCGCCCGCGCGGTAAAGCTCGCCCGCGAGCATCTTGTCCTTTTCGGATCGCATCCCGTCCTCCCCGTTGCGCGGCCAGAACAGCACCCTGTCCCGCGCGCGTCCAGCGGCTTTCCGTCGCGGCAGGGGGCGAAAAGTCATTCCACCGTGACACGAAGCGGCTAACCTCGCGGCCATGCGACAAGGGGGGCGTCCGATCCCCGACATCTTCAGGGAGACGATCATGACATTGATCCTGAACCGCCGCGGTTTTCTTGCCGGAGGCTCGGCCATGCTGGCACTGCACCCGTTTTCCGTGAGAGCCCAAGGCGGACAGGCGCATCTGCGCATCATGGAAACCACGGACATCCACGTCCACGTCTATCCGTACGACTATTACGCCGACAAGGAGATCGACACCGTCGGCCTCGCCCGCACCGCCTCGCTGATCGAGGACATCCGCGCCGAGGCCACCAATTCGGTGCTGTTCGACAATGGCGATTTCCTGCAGGGCAACCCGATGGGCGATTACATCGCCTATGAGCGCGGCATGCCCGAAGGCGCGATGCACCCGGTGATCGAGGCGATGAACACGCTTGGCTTCGATGCCTCGACGCTGGGCAATCACGAGTTCAACTACGGGCTGGAGTTCCTGATGAACTCGGTCTCGGGCGCGGCCTTCCCAATCGTCTCGGCCAACGTGGTGACGAAGATGGGCGCCACCCCGGCCGAGGACGAGACCCTCGTGCCGCCCTATGTGATCCTCGACCGCGAGGTCACCGACGGCGCGGGCGAGACGCATGCCATCCGCATCGGCGTCATCGGTTTCGTGCCGCCGCAGATCATGAACTGGGATCGCAAGCATCTCGAAGGCAAGGTCGAGGCGCGCGACATCGTGCGCGCGGCGCAGGCCCATGTGCCCCGGATCCGCGAGGAAGGCGCCGACATCGTGATCGCGCTGTCGCATAGCGGCATTGGCGCGGTAGAGCACGAGGAAGGCATGGAGAACGCCGCCATCCCGCTCGCGGGGGTCGAGGGGATCGACGTGATCCTGACCGGGCACAGCCACCTCGTCTTTCCGGGCCCCGATTACGAGGGGCGCGAGGGCGTCGATGTCGCGGCGGGCACCATCAACGGCAAGCCCGGCGTCATGGCGGGCTTCTGGGGCAGCCATATGGGGCTGATCGACCTGATGCTCGAGCGCGACGGCGATGGCTGGCGCGTCGGCGAGGCGCAGGTCGAGGCGCGCCCGATCTACGAGCGCGGCGAGGACCGCGCGATCACCGCACTGGTCGAGAGCGAAGAGGCGGTGCTGGAGTCGGTCGCGCAGGAGCATCAGGAGACGCTCGACTACGTGCGCCGCGCCGTGGGCAAGACCGACGCGCCGCTGCACAGCTACTTCGCGCTGGTGGCCGACGACCCCTCGGTGCAGATCGTCTCGAACGCCCAGACATGGTATATCGAGCAGATGCTCGCGGGGACCGAGCATGAGGGGCTGCCGATCCTCTCTGCGGCGGCGCCCTTCAAGGCGGGCGGCCGCGGCGGGCCGGAATACTATACCGACGTGCCGACCGGCGACGTGGCGATCAAGAACGTAGCCGACCTCTATCTCTATCCCAACACGGTGCGCGCGGTGCGCGTGACCGGGGCGCAGGTCAAGGACTGGCTCGAGCGTTCGGCGGGGATGTTCAACCGGATCGAACCCGGCCGCGAGGATCAGGTCCTTCTGAACGACGAATTCCCCTCCTACAATTTCGACGTGATCGACGGGGTGAGCTACCGCATCGACCTCGGCATGCCCGCCAGGTTCGACCGCGACGGCAACGTCGTCTCGGACGGGGGCCGGATCAAGGATCTGACCTTCGAGGGCCAGCCGATCGACCCCGAACAGGAGTTCATCATCGCCACCAACAACTACCGCGCCACCGGCGGCGGGTCGTTCCCCGGTGCCGACGGCTCCACGGTGGTGTTCGAGGGGCCCGATACCAACCGCGACGTAATCGTGCGCTATATCGTCGAGCAGGGCACGATCAGCCCCTCGGCGGACGCCAATTGGAGCTTCGTGCCGATGGACGGGACCACGGTGCTGTTCGACACCGGCCCGCGCGCGGCGGAGTATCTCAACGACGTGAAGGGCGTACAGGTCGCGCCCGCGGGCGACGGGCCCGACGGCTTCGCCCGCTTCGTGATCCGGCTCTGAAAAGAACGGCGCGGCGCGGGATCGCCCGCGCCGCGTCCCCGATCAGGCGAAGAGCGCCCGCGCCTCGTGTTCGCGCAGCGTCGGGCGGGCCGCGGGGCCCCAGCTGTCGGGCATGCTCCGCAGCCCCGGACAGGCGTCGAGCAGCCGGGCGCGCGACGGCCCGTCGAGGCCGATGATGCCGCGCAGACCGGGCAGGAAGCTTTCGGTCTCGGCGCCTTCGGCGGTGACGATCTCGTGGGCGTCGAAAAGCAGGTGCACATAGGTGACCTCGCCGCCCTCCTCGATCGTCACGTCGCGCCCGTCGACGAGGTGGCGCGCGGCGACCAGCACTTCGTTTTCGCCGAACAGGAGTTGGGCGCGGTAACCCTCGAACAGCACCCGGTGCCGCGGCGAGACCAGCAGGTCGCGCTCAAGTCCGTGCAGCACGCCGGGACGCAGCCGGATCGGGGCGCAGGCGCCCGTGGCCGCGGTGCGGCGGCTGCCCGTCCAGCGCAATGGTTGCGGTCCGTGATCGCGCGTCAGCACCAGGTCGCCCAAGACCAGATCCTCCACCCGGCGCGGCCCGAAAGGTGTGGCGATGCGGGTGCCGGCGACAAAACAGATCACCTGCTCGGTCTGGCTGAAGCGCGCGCCCGTGACGTTGTCCATCGACGCAGATGCCGGTTTCCCACCTGCCCCATCGGTCGTGCCGGATGCCTCGGGCCCGGCGGTCGACCGATCCTGCATGCCGTCGCCCGCGCCCCCGGACGAGGCGCTGTCGCTGCGCGCGCCCTTCATGGTGTCGCTCTCTCGCGGTCGCGGCGAAACCGGCGAGGATGTTGCCCCTGCCGATGATCGACGCGGCCATGGTATCGCTCTTGCAGGCCGGAAAAGAGAAAGCTCGACATATGCGCCCCCGCCGCGGATCTCGGAGAGACAAGACCGCGACATTGCGGGCTTGATGTGACCAAATCGGGCCAAAGAAGAGCCCGGTGCATCCACCGCATGGTGTCGCATGGTGTTACCCGGCGATCCGGGTCCATTTCGCGCCACGAGAGTGGACCATCCGGACCAGACCCCCGCGACACGTGGCATCGGCATCCGGATCGCCGGGCATCGTTCTCACCCCGGTCGCACAACCGGTGCCTTATTCGACGGCGATGGCGGCCCTTTAGCGATGAAATAGGGGGCAGATGCCGGTTTTGCGCGCGGGCGTGCTGCCGCCGCGTTGCGCGGCGCGCACCGACGCGGCAGCCTGATCCTGCAGGGTGCTTAGGGTTCCGCCTCACGGAGGGTCTGGTCCGAGAAGCGCCGCCGCGGTGGCAAATTCCACCCGGTACACGGCGGGACAAAATCCCGGGAGACTACTGCACAGGTCCGCCCGTGCCGTCTCTTCCGTCCCGCCAGCGGCCGACCTGTTTCTTGCCTCCGGGGACGCAGCAGGAGACCGACATGTTCAAGGCCACCGTTTTCGCGACCCTCGTCGCCAGCACGGCCCTCGCCACGCAGGCGACGGCGCAGCAGAAGGATACGTTCCGCGTCGCGTGGTCGATCTATGTCGGCTGGATGCCATGGGGCTATCTCGAAGAGAGCGGCATCATGGACGAATGGGCCGAAAAATACGGCATCGACGTCGAGATCGTGCAGATCAACGACTATGTCGAGAGCATCAACCAATACACCGCCGGCGCCTTCGACGGGGTCAGCGTCACCAACATGGACGCGCTGTCGATCCCGGCGGGCGGCGGCGTCGACACCACCGCCCTGATCGTTGGCGATTACTCGAACGGCAACGATGCGCTGATCGTGAAGGGCGATCTGGGCATCGCCGATCTGGCGGACAAGCCGGTGAACCTCGTCGAGCTGTCGGTCTCGCATTACCTCTTGGCGCGCGCGCTCGACGGCGCGGGGCTGTCGGAGGCCGATCTGAGCGGTGTGGTCAACACCTCCGACGCCGACATGATCGCGGCCTTCTCGGCGCCCGAGGTCGAGGCGGTGGTGACGTGGAACCCGCTGGTCTCGTCGATCCTCGAGGACCCGCAGGCGAAGGCCGTCTTCACCAGCGCCGACATCCCCGGCGAGATCATCGACCTGATGGTCGTGAACACCGACACGCTGGCGGCGAACCCCGATTTCGGCAAGGCGCTCGTCGGGGCGTGGTACGAGGTCATGGCGCTCATCGCCGACAAAGGCCCCGAGGGTGTGGCCGCGCGCGAGGCGATGGCCGAGGCGTCGGGCACCGATCTGGCGGGCTTCGAGGCACAGCTCGCCTCGACCGAGATGTTCACCGATCCCGCCGCCGCCGTGGCCTTCGCCTCTGACCCCGCCCTGCCGGACACCATGACCGGCGTGGCCGAGTTCCTCTACGACAAGGGCATCCTCGGCACCGGCGCGCCCAGCGCGGATTTCGTGGGCATCGAGTACCCCTCGGGCGATGTGGTCGGAAACCCGGACAACGTGACGCTGCGCTTCGACGCCAGCTACATGGCGATGGCCGCCGAGGGCGCGCTTTGATCCGATGCGGGTGATCAATCGACATCCCGGACCGGCGCTGCGGCTGGCGCTGGCGCTGGCGCCCTTCGCGCTGGTGCTCGCGGCCTATGCCGTGGCCTCGGACCTGCGGCTCGCGGCCAACCCTGCCGACAAGCTGCTGCCAGCGCCGTCCACGATCCTCGACACGGCGGCGGGGCTCTTTACCGAAGGCGACCGCCGCACCGGGCGCATCCTGCTGTGGCACGACACGTGGTCGAGCCTGCTGCGGCTCATCTCCGGCGTCGGCATCGCCACCGCCATCGGTCTTGCCACGGGCCTTTGCATCGGCCTCGTGCCGCATCTGCGGGCGGGGCTCGCGGGCTTCGTCGGCGTCGCCTCGATGGTGCCGCCGCTGGCGCTCCTGCCGATCCTGTTCATCGTCTTCGGTCTGGGAGAGCTGTCGAAGGTCATGCTGATCGTGATCGGCATCACCCCGGTGCTGATCCGCGACCTGAGCCAGCGCGTGCTCGACATCCCGCGCGAACAGATCGTCAAGGCGCAGACGCTCGGCGCCTCGTCCATGGTGATCGCGCTGCGGGTGGCGCTGCCGCAGATCCTGCCGCGCGTGATCGGTGCCGTGCGCCTCGGCCTCGGCCCGGCATGGCTGTTTCTCATCGCCGCCGAGGCGATCGCCGCCGATCAGGGCCTCGGCTACCGGATCTTTCTGGTGCGGCGCTATCTCGCGATGGACGTGATCCTGACCTATGTCGCGTGGATCACGCTGCTGGCTTTCGTGATGGATTGGGGCCTGCGCGCACTGTCGCGCCGCGCTTTCCCGTGGATGGAGGCCGGGCTATGAGCTTTGTCACCGCGCATGACATCTTCCACGCCTACGGACACCGCCCGATCCTCGAACGGGTCAACCTGTCGGTGGCGGAGGGCGAGTTCATCTCGATCGTCGGCGCCTCGGGCTGCGGCAAGTCGACCTTCCTGCGGCTGCTCCTGGCCGAGGAGCGGCCCGACCGGGGCGTCATCTCGATCGACGGCGCGCCCCCCGCGCGCGAGCCGGACCGGGCGCGCGGCGTGGTGTTCCAGCGCTACTCCGTGTTCCCGCATCTGACGCTGGAGGGCAATCTCGTCGCCGCCCAGGGGCTCGGCACCCGCTGGGGCCGGCTGCACGGCGCGGCGCGGCGCGCGGCGCGCGAGCGGGCCCGCGCGACGCTGGAGCGGATCGGTCTGGTGCATGCGGCTGCGGCCTACCCCTCGACGCTGTCGGGCGGCATGCAGCAGCGCCTTGCCATCGCGCAGGCGCTCACCGCGCGGCCGCGCATCCTGCTGCTCGACGAGCCCTTCGGCGCGCTCGATCCCGGCACCCGGGTCGCGATGCACGACTTCCTGCAGGAGATGCGCGCCGAGACTGGCATGACCGTCTTCATGGTCACCCACGACATCCAGGAGGGCTTCAAGCTCGGCGACCGGGTCGTCGTCTTCGACAAGCCCCGCTGGGACCCGCAGTTCCCCGACGCCTACGGGGCGACCATCACCTACGACTTCGATGCCCGCCATGGCGGCATCCCGTTCCAGACCCTCAAGGAGGATACACGTGTTCTGCAATCCGCATGACCTGTCCCGGTCGCACCACCCCGCCGACCGGTCCCTGCCGAAGGCGCGCGGCCATCACCCGGACCTGACCCGGCTTCAGGGCTGGCAGGCGATGCGCGGCGAGGCCAAGCTGCCCAACCGCCGCGCCGAGGAAGAGCGCGCCTGGGCGCTGCGCATGGGTCTCACCGGGGCCGACAGCATCGAGGACAAGTCGATCCCGACCTTCGCGCGCGGGGAGCTGCCGCATTACGCGGGCATCAACACCTTCCTCAAGGCGCCCTACACCGAGGACGTGCTGGAGGTCGGCAATTACGACGCCACCGTGCTTGGCATTCCCTTCGACGGCGGCACCACCTACCGCGCCGGCACCCGCTTCGGACCGCAGGGCGTGCGCAAGATCTCGGCGCTCTACACGCCCTACAACTACGAACTCGCCGTCGACCTGCGCGAGCAGATGACGCTGTGCGACGCGGGCGACGTGTTCACCATCCCCGCCAACATCGAGAAGAGCTTCGACCAGATCAGCCGCGCGGTGAGCCATGTGGCTTCCTCGGGGAGCCTGCCGATCATGATCGGCGGCGACCATTCGATCGGCTTTCCCTGTCTGCGCGGCATTGCGCAATGCACCTCCAAGAAGATCGGCATCATCCATTTCGACCGCCACGCCGACATCCAGGAAAAGGATCTCGACGAGCGGATGCACACCACGCCGTGGTTCCACGCCACCAACATGCCCAACGTCTCGGCCAAGAACCTCGTGCAGATCGGCATCGGCGGCTGGCAGGTCCCGCGCGAGGCGGTGCAGGTCGCGCGCGAGCGCGAGACCAACATCATCACCATGTCCGATTTCGAGCGGATGGGCGTCGACAAGACCGTAGAGATGGCGCTGGAGCTGGCCTGGGACGGGGTGGACATGGTGTACCTCTCCTTCGACATCGACAGCATCGATTGCGGCTTCGTGCCGGGCACCGGCTGGCCCGAGCCGGGCGGCTTCCTGCCGCGCGAGGCGCTGGCGCTGGTCTCCAAGGTCGCCGCGGCGGGGATCTGCGGCATGGAGCTGGTCGAGGTCTCGCCACCCTACGACACTTCGGACATCACCGCATTGATGGGCACGCGGGTAATTGTCGACGTGCTGGGCTCGATGGTGTCGGCGGGCACACTGGGCGCGCACAAGCGGCACATGGACAAGCCGGTGCAGATCCCGCATGGCGAGTTCAGCGGCAAGAGGTGGTCCAATGCCTCATGATCACGCGCATGATCATGCCCATGGGCATGATCACCACCACCACGATCACCCGCATCCCGGCCCCGGCCACAACCATGCCCATGGCGGCGAGGCGTTCCACAGCCATCTCGCGCCCGAGGACACGGCAGCGGATCTGCAGGTGCTGGCGACCCAGTTCATCGACGGCTTCGTGCAGGCCCGCGACAAGGCCGCTTACCTGCGGCTCGCGGGCGTGCCCTTCGAGCGTCCGGGCGCGGGCGGCAGCACCGCTCTCAAGCTCGTGGACGTGGAGCTCAGGACCGAATGGCAGGTCGGCACCGCCGCGCCCTCCTTCGGCAGCGCCGAGCTGAGTTACCTGCCCTTTCCCGGCCCCATGGTGACCGAACGCACCAACATGTCGCTGGTCTATGTGTCGATGCGCGAAAAGAGCCTGCTCGACATCCGCGACTTTCTTTCCGATCGCAAACAGGAGTTCGACCGATGAAATACCTGATCCCCGCAGGCGCGCTGGCCGCTCTGGTCGCGGCACTGCCCGCGCAGGCCCATACCGGCGGGGCCGCGCCGCATCTGAACCCCCACGGGTTCGAGACCGTGCTGGCGGCCATGGCGCTCTGCGCGCTGGCGGCCGTCATGGCGTTTCGCCGCAAGGGCGCCTGAGACAGACGACATCGGCCACCGCCCCGGAGGCGGTGGCCGATCGTGCAACGGACCCGCCGGAAGGCGGCGTCAGCCGGCCCCGACGCTCTGTTCGTCGCGGTCGAAGAAGTGCATCCGCGACGGCTCGAAGCCGAGGCCGACACGGTCGCCCGGCTGAAGATCGGTGCCGCCGATGACCCGCACCGTCACCTTGCCCAAGGCACCGCCGCAATCGACGATCACGTTGGTATCGGCGCCGAGATATTCGAGAAGGTCCACGGTGCCGTCGCAGGCGCCCTGCCCCTCGGGCAGCATCTCGATATGCTCGGGCCGGATGCCGAGAGTGACCGCCTCGTCCGCGCCTGCGAAGACGCCGCCGCGCCCGCCTTCGAGCTGCCATTCGCCGCGCCCGGTGCGGCAGGGCAGCACGTTCATCTTGGGGCTGCCGATGAACTGCGCCACGAAGAGGTTGGCGGGATGCTCGTAGAGCTCCTTGGGCGTGCCCACCTGCGCGATCTTCCCGGCCGAGAGGACGACGATCCGGTCGGCCAGCGTCATCGCCTCGATCTGGTCGTGGGTGACGTAGATCATGGTCGATTTCAGCGTCTGGTGCAGCTTGGCGATCTCGTAGCGCATCTCGACGCGCAGCGAGGCGTCGAGGTTCGACAGCGGTTCGTCGAAGAGAAACGCCGTCGGCTCACGCACGATCGAGCGGCCGATGGCGACGCGCTGGCGCTGCCCGCCCGACAGGTCGCGCGGCCTGCGGTCGAGATATTCCTCGAGCCTGAGCGCGCGGGCGGCTTCGGCCACCTGACGCTGCCGCTCGGCAGGCTTGACCCCGGCGGCCTTGAGCGAAAAGCCCATGTTCTCGGCCACCGACATATGCGGGTAGAGCGCGTAGGACTGGAACACCATGGCGAGGCCGCGCTTGGAGGGCGGCTCGGCGGTGGCGTCACGGTCGCCGACCATGATTTGCCCGCGCGAAGTGCCCTCGAGGCCCGCGATCATCCGCAAAAGCGTGGACTTGCCGCAGCCCGAGGGGCCGACGAAGATCACGAACTCGCCCTCCTCGATGGCGAGATCCACCCCCTTGATGACCTGCACCTCGCCGAACCACTTCTCGACGCCCTTGAGCTCGATGGATGCCATCACGCACCTCCCTTCGCATCGCCGGCCGCGCCCGCCCAAGTGAGCCAGATCGCCGCCGTCCAGGTAAAGGCATCGCCGCCGCAGGGCGTGCCGTCGATCGGATCGAAATACTCGAAGAAGCCATGCGCCTCGATCAGCTCCGCCGTCTCGCGGCGCAGACGTTCGGCTGCGGCATGGCGGCCCCGGTCGGTGAGGCCGATCGCCATCAGCGCGTTGACCACGGGCCATGACGGGCCACGCCAGTAGCGGCGCGGGTCGAACTCCTCCGAGGCCGGGTCGGCCGAGGGAAAGCCGTAGCGCACCGCGTCCCACAGCTCGGTCATCCGCGCGTCGAGCTCCGGGCTCTCGACATTCGCCAGATAGGCGAGGAAGGCGGCCGAGCCGATCCGGCCCGAAAAGCGCCCCGTCTTGAGGTCGCGCGCATCAAAGCCGCGGGTCTCGGCGTTCCAGATCGAGGGCACGGCGGCGCGCAGATCGGCGGCCCAGCCCTCGACCTCGCTCACGTCGTGGCCCAGCGCGCGGCCCAATGCTGCGAGGTCGTCATGCGCGCGCAGCAGGATGAAGGTGATGCCCGGATCGGCCATCAGGAAAGGGCCGTTCGCGACGATCTCGGACTGGTCCCAGCCGCAGTCGCGGCCGAACTGCACCATGGCGATGTAGCGGTCGTAATCCGCCTTGCCGGGGCGCATCGAAGCATCGACATGGCCGGTGTCGCGGCGGGTGTATTCGCCGACATTCGAGCCATCCACATTGGCCATGCCGATGTCCCAGTCGGGGCAGTTGTCGCGCCCCGATTCCCACGGGTGGGTGATCGCCACCACCCCCGAGCCGCAGCGTTGGTCGCGCCACCAGCGGTGCCAGGCGAGCATCCGAGGATATAGCGCCGCAAGGCGGTCGCGGCCCGCCTCCGCATCCATCTCGAAGATGAGGCGCGCCATGGTGGCGGCGACGGGCGGCTGGCTGATGCCGGAGGTTTCGGGCGACTGGCCCGTGCCCCAGACGTCGGGACCGGGGAAGTAGCCCGGATCGGGCTTGTGAAAGATGATGTGCGGCACCATGCCGTCCGCCCACTGGGCCGAGAACAGCGTGTCGAGTTCGGTCCACGCCCGATCGAGGTCGAAGGTGGCAAAGCCCCATGCGGCGAAGGCGCTGTCCCAGTTCCACTGGTAGGGGTAGAGCCCGTCGGTCGGCACCGTGTAGCCGCCGCGGTCGTTGCCCGTGAGGATCGCGCGGGCCTGTTCGTCCAGCGCGGGCGAAATGCGGGGATTGGTCATGGAAGTCATCCTTTGACGGAGCCTGCGGTGAGGCCTTTGGTCATGAAGCGTTCGAGCCCGAGGAACAGCGCCATGATCGGCACGGTGGCGATCACGGAGCCCGCCATCAGGTGCTGGCGCGGGATCTCGGAGGAGTTGAGCGCGGCGATGCCGCGGGTGAGCGTGAACTTCGACGGGTCGTCGAGCAGCATGAAGGCCAGCAGGAACTCGTTCCACGCGATCATGAAGACGTAGAGCGACACGCTCGCCAGCGCCGGCATCGAGAGCGGCAGGGTGATCTGCCAGATCACCTTGAGACGGCTCAGACCGTCCATCAGCCCGGCCTCCTCGATCTCGGCCGGAAGCCCGCGGAAATAGCCCTGCAGCATGTAGAGCGCGACCGGGATCGTGGTGACCGGGTAGATCATGACGATGCCGAAGATCGAGTTCCGCAAGCCCAGCATCGAGAAGGCGATGTAGATCGGCAGCGCCAGCACGATCATCGGCACCATGTAGATGAGCAGGATCGAGCGCGAGATCGCGGCGCGGCCCGCAAAGCGCAGCCGCGCCACCGCATAGGCGCCCGGCACCGCGAACAGCAGCGTGATGAACACGGTCAGCACCGAGACCAGGAAGGAGGTCCAGAGATAGCTGCCGAAGTTGAACTGGCCGAACAGCTCGGAATAGCTGCGAAACAGGTCCCAGCCCTTGGATAGGTCGATCGAGAAATCGAGCGGGTTCTGGATCAGCTCGGACTGGTTCTTCAGCGACGTCATCACCATCACGTAGAAGGGAATGGCGACGATCGCGGTGAAGAAGATGTAGCCGAAACCGGTGAGAAAGCGGATCACCGAAGCCTCGAACTCGTGCCGGGTCAGCGCGCCGCTGTGGCAGCCCGCCATCATCGCCGCGATCGGCCAGCCGGTGGCGGCGCCCATGACGCCGCCCGCCAGAAGCGCGGTCGTGGCCGCGATGTCCGGCCCGGTGACGACCGGCGCGAGGGGGGTAAGCGACATCAGCGCCCCCAGACCGAGGCCCACCGGCCCCGCCAGACGCGGCCAGAGGACGGCGAGCGCGCCCAGGCCCGCACCCAGAAGCCCCGCGCCGATGCCGCCCGGGCGAAACGCGCCACCTGTGGCAAAGGAGAAGACGACGGCGGTGGTGGTGGCGATGACGAGCGCCCACAGAAGGCCCAAGATCGGCCCCGCGACGTATCCGTGACGAAAGATGCTCATAGCCCCTCCTCCTGGCTGATGAAGCGGAAGAACAGGAAGCTGAACACCAGAAGGCAGGCGAAGATCACCACGGCCACGGCCGCGCCAGCGCCGATGTTGGAGACGGCGAAGGCCTGTTCATAGACGTTGACGGTGAGGGTGCGGGTGCCGGCGTTGCCGCCGGTGAGCAGGAAGATGTCGTCGAACTTGTTGAAGGTCCAGATGAAGCGCAGCAAGAACAGCACCGACAGGATGCCCAGAAGCTGCGGCATCGAGAGATACCAGAACTGCTGGAACGGGCTCGCGCCATCCATGTCGGCGGCCTCGTACATGTCGGTGTCGATCGACTGCATCCGCGCCAGGATGAACAGGAACGACAGCGGGAAGTAGCGCCAGACCTCGAACAGGATCACCATGATAAGCGCGAGCGGCCTCTGTCCGAAGAAATTGATCGCCTCGTCGGTCACGCCCATCTGGATCAGCAGCGCGTTGGCCGAGCCCGAGAACGGGTCGAACAGGATGATCCACGTGAAGGCCACGGCGATGACGGGGGCCACATAGGGAAAGAGGTAAAGCCCGCGCAGCACGCCCTGCCCCCGGAACGACTTGTCCAGAAGCAGCGCGGCGAACAGCCCGAAGAGCAGCGCGCCGATCGTGCCGAAGACGGTATAGACCAGCGTCACCCAGAGCACGCCCCAGAACTCGGCCCCGTCGAAGATGCGGGCGAAGTTCTCGAAGGTGAAGCTGCCCGAGGTCAGCACGTTGGAGGCGCGGCCCGTCAGGCCCGGCGGGCTCTCGGGCAGCTCCATCCCGGCATCGGCGAAGGCCTGACCGATGATGACGGGGATCTCGATGGTCTCGCGGTGGCCGCCTTCGAAATCGCCGAGGTCGCAGGTCATCTCGCGGCCGTCGAGCACGCAGCGCGGGTCGAGATCGCCGATCTCCAGCCCTTCGGGCAGCGTGTCGGTCAGCAGCACGCCCGAGATCACCTGGTCCTGGCTCGAATTGCGCAGCCGGTAGCGCAGGGTGGCCGCGTCGCCCACGGCCTCCGGGCGGCCGCGCAGATCCTCGCTGACCACCGGCACCGGCGGGCGCAGATCGGCGAGGCCCACGGGCTTCACGCTGATCCAGAAGATCGCGAGCAGCGGCAGCACCACGACGAGCGTGACGGCGGTGACGGTCGGCAACAGCAGGCCCCAGGCCAGCCGCGCCTCGCGGCGCTCCAGTGGATTGCGGCCCTTGGGCGGTGTTGGCGCGGGTCGGCTCGTTTCGGCGCTCTGGCCGAGCGGTGCCGACCCACTTCGTGGGGTCTGGGCGGTCATGGTCCGGTCCTCGCGGATGGCGGATGAAAATGAAGGTATGGGGGGCGGCCCCTCGCGGGGAGGGACGCGAGAGGCCGCCCGGCCGCGATCACTGGATCGCGGCCAGCTCGTCGTTCATGGCCTGAACGGCGGCGGGGGCGTCGATCTGCCCGTCGATGTACTGGCGCACCACGCGGTTGATGGCCTGGCTGTTGATCATCTTGGAGGCCAGCGCGAGCTGTCCGTCCTCGACGCCCCAGCGCTGGGCCACGTCGAGCCCGCCGACGATCTCGTCGATCATCGCCTGATCGTAGAGCTCGGACATCGGTTTCTTGCGGTCCACGCCCATCGGCAGCTTGGCCCATTCCTCCGAAAACTCGGAGGGGTTCTCGGCGGTGCCGCGCCGCACCGGGAACTTGCCCTCGGGCGCGATCGACAGCGTCTTGGTGTAGCCCTCGTTCATCGAGAACTCGACGAACTCCATCGCCGCGTCGGTCGAGGCGTCGTTGGTGATCCCGAAATAGCGGATGTCGGCCCAGGCCGCGCCCTCGGGGTTGGACGGACCCGAGAAGTTGGTGACGATCCCGGTCTTGGAGGCCAGCTCGGGCGAGGTCGGATCGTCGTTGATGGTGGGCGGGTTGCTGTCGCGCAGGCCGGCGAGCTCGTCGAGGATGAAGGGCGACCAGATGATCATCGCCGCATCGCCCGAGAAGTAGAGCGAGCGCGACTGGTCCCAGTAGAGCTCACCCGGCGGCGAGGCTTCGGCGATCGCCTTGTAGAACTCCAGCACCTCGGTGGTCGCCGCCTCGTCAAGCGGCTGCGCGCCGTCGGGGCCGACCGGCGAGACGCCGTTGGCGAGGAAGACGTGCTCGAGCACCTGGCTCATGAAGTTCTCATCGACCTTGGTGGCGGCGACGAAGCCGTACATCTCGGGCGGGTTGTGCAGCGCATCGATCGCCGCGCGCACCGCGTCGAAGGAGGTCGGCGCCTCAAGCCCGGCCTCATCGAACAGGTCCTTGCGATAGATGATCATCTGGGTCCAGCCATCGACCGGCACGCTGGCATAGCCGCCGCCTTCGAGCTCGGCCATGGCGAGCGCGCCGGGGGCAAAGCTGTCCCCGCCGAGATTCTCGATCACGTCGGTCGCCGCATCGATGTCGAGAATGCCCGCATCGACCCAAGGCAGGGCGTATTGCAGCGTGTGGTAGATCACGTCGGGCAGATCACCCGCCGCGTAGGCGGCGGTGGCGCGGGTGCCCAGATCGCTCTCGGTGACGGGGATCACCTCGACCGTGTGGCCCGAGGCCGCCTCGAACTCGGCCGCCAGCTCCTGCTGCGCGGCAAGGCGCTCGGGCTGCTCCTCGGTGGTCCAGAAGCGCAGGCTTTCGGCTTGGGCACCTCCTGCGGTGAGCGCGATCAGCGCGGCACCGGTCAGCAGTCGGGTCTTGCGGGTCGTGGTCATGGTTTCTCCTCCCATGGTGAAAATCATGTCGTTTCTTGCCGGAGGCGCCGTGCCAGCGCCTCGGGTTCCAGCCGCGGCGGCCCGGCCGATCCGCGGTCGTCGAAGATCGCGGGCGCCGTTTCGCGCAGTTCTTCGGGCGCCGCTCCCCGGATGCGCGCAATCAGCATCTCGGCAAGCCGCTGGCCCGCCGCGCGGGTGTCGACCTTGAACGACGACAGCGGCGGATCGGCATAGGCCCCGTCGGGCACGCCGTCATAGCTGATGACCGACAGGTCGCGCCCCACCGCGAGGCCGAGATCGGCGCAGACCCGGTAGAGCCCGAGCGCCGCGTGATCGACCGCGAAGACCACCGCCGTCGGCGGCGCATCGAGCGCCAGCAGCGCCCGGGTCTCGCGCGCGCCATCCTCGGTGCGCAGCGCGTTGCCGCGGATCAGCGCGGGGTCTTCCTCGAGCCCGGCGGCGGCGAGCCCGGCGCGGTAGCCCGCGAGCCGCAGCCGGCTGTAATTGTAGCGCGCCCCGCCGTTCACGAAGGCGATCCGGCGATGACCGAGCCGCGCCAGATGCACGACCGCGTCGCGCATCGCGTCTTCGCCGAGAATGTCGAACCAGGCGCAGCCCTCGGGCTTGGCAGTGCGGCCGAACATCACGAAGGGGACGTCATGCGTCCGGAGCAGCGTCACGCGCGCGTCGTCGGACAAGGTGCGCGGCAGGATGAAGCCGTCGGCTTTCCGGTCCTCGACCAGTTGCGCCATGGTGCGGACGGTGCGCGCCTCGCTGTCGGCGGTCGCCACGGTGAGGGTCCAGCCCTCGGCGCTGGCCGCGACCGAGATCCCGGCGAGAAAATCGGCGAGAAACGGGCGTTGCGAGTCGTGATCGTCGATCTGCACCACCAGCCCGAGCGCGCGCACCCGCCCCGTGCGGATCGCCTGTGCGTGGCTCAGGGGCCGATAGCCCATCGTCTCGGCGCCTCGGCGCACCCTGAGCCGGGTGCTTTCGGAGATGTCGGGATAGCCATTCAGCGCCCGGCTGACCGTGCTCTTGCTCAGCCCGAGAGCCTCGGAAAGCTGGGTGATGGTCACCCGCCCCGAAAGCGTGTCGGCCGGTCCGCGATCTTGAACGGTCTGGATCACTTCGAATCTCCCTTGAGTCGAAGTTCAGTTCCGAAACCGGTTTCGGCAATTGGTATTTCGTTAACGCGACCGATATTCGTCGCTGCACCGCCGCATGAAGGGCGGCGGTGCGACGGCGATCAGACCGGCGGCAGCACCAGCAGCGCCCGGAAGTCGTTGACGTTGGTCAGGGTCGGGCCGGTCACGATCTGACCGCCGATCCGGCCGAAATAGCCATGCGCGTCGTTGTCGCGCAGCGCCTGCTCGGCCGTGTCGAGGGGCGTCGCGGGCCCGGCATAGGCGCCCGCTACCTCGTCCGCCCCGTCCACACCGTCGGTGTCGCAGGCCAGCAGGTGGATGCGCGGATCGCCCGCAAGCTCGATCGCCGCGGCAAGGACGAACTCGGCATTCGGGCCGCCGCGCCCCTGCCCGCGCCGGGTCACGGTACATTCGCCCCCTGACAACAGCAGCACCGGCGCCGCCTCCGGCGCGAGGCCCTCGGCAATCTCTCGCGCCGCCCGCGCCTGCGTCACCGCCAGATCGCGCGCCTCGCCTTCGAGCGCGTCGCCCAGCATCCGCACCTCGCAGCCCGCCGCGCGGGCGATCTCGGCGGCGGCCTCGAGCGACTGCGCCGGGGCGGCGACGATGCGGGTCTCGGAGCGGGCGAGGCGCGGATCGCCCGGGGCCACGCGGTCGGGCCCATGCTCTCCCTGTCGTTCCAGCGCGGCGCGCGCCGCCTCGGGCACGTCGATGGACCAACGCTCGATGATCTCGAGCGCCTGCTCGGGCGTGCTGGTATCGCCCACGGTCGGGCCGGAGGCGATCTCGGACGGGTCGTCGCCGGGCACGTCCGAGATGATGAGGTTTAAAAGCCGCGCCGGGGCGCAGGCCGCGCCGAGCCGTCCGCCCTTTACGCGGCTCAACTGCTTGCGCACCACGTTCATCGCCGAGATCGGCGCGCCGGAGGCCAAAAGGGCCGCGTTCACCGCCCTCTTGTCCTCGAGCGTCAGCCCCTCGATCGGCGCGCAGAGGAGCGCCGAGCCGCCCCCGGAGATCAGCGCCAGCACGTGATCCTCGGGCTTCAGCCCCGACAGCAGGTCAAGAAGCCGCGCCGTCGCCTCGAGCCCGGCCTGGTCGGGCACGGGGTGCGCCGCCTCGACGATCTCGATGCCCTGGCAGGGCCGCGCATAGCCATAGCGCGTCAGCACCAGCCCCTCGCAGAGGCCATAGACCGCCTCGACCGCCTCGGCCATGCGGGCGCTGGCCTTGCCTGCGCCTATCACCACGAGCCGCCCCTCCGGGCGCGGCGGCAGATACGCGGCGACGACCTGCATCGGGTCGGCGCGCGCCACGGCGGCGGCGAAGAGCGTTTCGAGAAAGCCGCGCGGGTCCTGCGACGGGGGGGAAACGGGCTGCATCGGGGGTCTCCTTGCAGGCAGATCGGGCCAAGGCAATGGCACGGTGAAGGGGCGTTGCGCCCCTCTGATATATCGTTATATTAAAGCCATTGAAAGACCGCATGGCAGGCTGATCGCGATCCGTGGCCCATAGACCCAAACTCAGCACCGTCGCCGCGGCGGCCGGCGTTTCGCCCGCGACGGTCAGTCAGGTGCTGCGTGGCACGGGCCGCATTTCGGAAGAGACCCGCGCCCGGGTTCTCGAAGCGGCGCGCGCGGTGAACTACCTGCCCGATGGCCGCGCGGCGGCGATGCGCTCGGGCGAGAACCGCGAGATCGGCCTCGTGCTGCACCACCTCGCCAACCCGTTCAACGCGGAGCTGGTCAGCGGCGTCAGTGACCGGCTTGAGCGCGACGGCTACCTCGTCTCGGTGCTGGATTCGCGCGATGACGCCGAACGGCAGGGCCGCAATCTGCGCGCCTTGATCGCCAACATGCGCGGCGGGCTGATCTGGGTCCCGGCCAGCGGCACCGATGCCGCGACGCTCGACCTTCTCGCGGCGCAGCGCCTGCCGGTCGTCACCTTCCTGCACCGGGTGTCACCGGATCTCGACCATGTCGAGCTGAACAACGCGCGGGCGCTGCGCGACGCGGTGGCGCATCTGGCCGATCTCGGCCATCGCCGCATCGCCTTTCTGGGGGGCACCGCGCCGCGCGCGCCGCGCACGGACCGGATCGCGGGCTATCTCGCGGCCGTGGCCGAACGCGGCCTCGGCGCGCCGCTGGTCTGGCCTTGCGAGGACAGCAGGCGCGGCGGGCGCGACGCGATCCTGTCGCTGCGCGCCGCGCATCCCGATATCGGCGCGGTGGTGTGCAATGGCGACATGGTGGCACTCGGCGCCTGTCTCGGCCTCGCGAGCCGCGGCGAGCGGGCGGGCCGCGAGGTGTCGATCATCGGCTTCGACGACGTGGCCGAGGCGGCGCTGGCGACACCGGCGCTGACCACGCTTTCGGTCATGCCCTACGATCTCGGGCGGCGCCTGGCCGAGCGCCTGCTCGCCCGCATGTCCGACCCCGCCGCCGCCCCGACGACGCTGCGCATCGACGCCACGCTGGTGCCGCGCGACACGACCGCCCCTCCCTCGCCCCGCCGACCCATCAGGAGCAGACGAACATGACCACCCGCTGGACCACCCTGCCCGACCATCGCCGCTGGCTCGCACGCGAGGCCGACGACCTGCTGCGCCTGTTCGAGGCCGAAAGCGTCGATCCGGAAGGCGGTTTCTTCGTTCTCGACGCCGGCGGGCACGCCTTGCGCGACGCGCCTTTGCGCGAGATCCACGCCACCGCGCGCATGGTGCATTGCTTTGCCATAGCGGCGCTCGGGGGCCGCCCCGGCGCGATGGCGATCGTCGATCACGGAATGCGCTTCCTGTGGGAGCGGCACCGCCAGCCCGGCGGCGGCTATGCCTGGGGCGTGACCGCCACCGACGTGCCCGATCCGCGGCTGACCGGCTATGGCCATGCCTTCGTTCTTCTCGCCGCCGCCAGCGCCGAGATGGCCGGTCACCCGCAGGCGCGGCGCATGATCGATGACGTGACGCCGCTGATCCGCGAGCGGTTCTGGGAAGAGGCGCATGGCGCGATCCGCGAGGGCTTCGACGCCGACTGGCGCGAGACCGAGGCCTATCGCGGCCAGAACTGCAACATGCACCTGACCGAGGCGTTGATGGCGGCCTTCGAGGCCACCGGCGACGAAACGCATCTGGCGATGGCCGAGCGCATCGCAGAGCTGATCGTCAACCGCCGCGCGCGCGAGAACGGCTGGCGTCTGGCCGAGCATTTCCATGCCGACTGGAGCGTCGATCGCGACTATGACGGCGACCCGATGTTCCGCCCCGCCGGGCTGACGCCCGGCCATTCTCTCGAATGGGCGCGGCTTCTGGTGCAGCTTTACGAGACCGGAAGCCGCAGGCTCGGCTGGGCCCCGGAGGCGGCACGCGCCCTGTTCGAGCGCGCCGTTTCCGACGGGTGGGACGCGCAGAAGGGCGGGCTCTATTACACCTTGGGTTGGGACGACCGTCCCGCCATCGCCGAGCGTTACTGGTGGCCGGTCTGCGAGGGGATCGGCGCGGCGCATGCGCTGTCGGAACTCGACGGCGATCCGCGTTTCGAGGCATGGTACCGCCGGTTCTGGGACTTTGCCGCACGGCACCTGATCGACCGCGATGCGGGTGGCTGGCACCCGCAGATCGACGCCGATGGCCGCCCGTCGTCGGACCCGTTTCACGGCAAGCCCGACATCTATCACGCGCTTCAGGCCTGCCTGATCCCACTGGGCCCGCTCAACGGAAGCCTTGCCGCATTGGCGCGCGACGCGCAGCACGCAGGCGCGGACCCGTCGCCCGGCTGACGCCGTCCGGGCACCACGTCATAGCGGTATCGCCGCACCGTGGATGGCCCCGGCGCGGCGATCCGCATTCTCCCCGAGGGATACCGGCAGAACGATTGCGATCCGGGGGCTTGGATGCGGGGCATCACCACGGCAGTGCCTGCATCACCGCCGACGCCGTGGTGCGGCTAAGGATTGCGCCGAAGGTATCGCGCTTCGTCAAGACCAATGGCGAAGGCCCCGGCATCTCGGCACGAGCGGGGCCCTGATGACCCCCCCCTCTCTTCTGCCATCAACCAAGCAGGATGGGGGCCGAGAGTTTCACCGCAGTCCCGATTGCCATAGCCAGTAAAGCCAGAAAGCGCCCGCCAGCCATGGACC
Organism: Limimaricola cinnabarinus; assembly: GCF_047631075.1. Classification (NCBI taxonomy): domain Bacteria; kingdom Pseudomonadati; phylum Pseudomonadota; class Alphaproteobacteria; order Rhodobacterales; family Paracoccaceae; genus Limimaricola; species Limimaricola cinnabarinus. Next base: position 15,056 of record NZ_JBLHYX010000007.1, on the reverse strand, counting down.
GAACGCGATGCGCCGTCCGGCCACGGCACCTTGTCCAAGCTCCATCAGCAAGGCGCCGAAGGACGCGACAAGCACGACGGTCGGCAGCGCCGTCCAGCCGAGCCATGCCCCTGCCCCGGCAAGCAGCTTGGCATCGCCCTGCCCGAGACCTTCGATCCCCCTCCAGCGCCAGAACGCTTCGCCGATCACCCAGAAGACACCAAAGCCCAAGCAGGCGCCGACGATCCGCGCCGTAGGCCATCCGCCCAGTTCCAGCGCCCCTTGGATGAGCCCGGCTGCGATCAACGGGAGAGTGATCACATCCGGAAGCCGCCGCTGCCGGATATCGATCAGGCACAGCAGCAAAAGTCCGCCGCCAAGAGCCAAGGTGAGCCATATCTCGCTCATGCCGTCTCGATCATGGCTGTGTCGTTTTTATCGTTGAGAACCATAGAGGTTGGGAATGCAATGCAAAAAAGTTTTTGTGATGCCGAAACTTCTATCCCTCGGGCTAAGTGTCTGTGACGTCGGGTCGCAGATTGGAACAACGATTGCGAATACCGGCGGAAAACAGACCGTTCAACCGCGCGGTGGACGGGTCATGGGAGTGTATGAGCTATGCTGATTAAACCAACGACCGTCAAAACAGGGGCCATGACGGCGATCGCCCTTCTCGCGGCCTCGTCCGCCTAGGCGTCGTCCCACCGCGAAGCCCCCGCGATCACCGAGACGCCCAAGATCGACGGCACCGACTTCTACATGTTCCGCAGCTATGAGCCGGGCCGTGAGGACTACGTGACGCTGATCGCCAACTATCAGCCCATACAAGCCCCCTATGGCGGTCCGAACTACTTCACGATGGACCCCGACGCGATCTACGAGATCCATGTCGACAACGACGGCGATGCGATCGAGGACATTACCTTCCAGTTCGATTTCGACAACGATCTAACCAACGACGGCAAGGGCATCACCCTGGACATCGGTGGGCAGGACGTGGCGATCCCGCTGCGTCAGGCCGGACAGATCACCGCCAAGGACCCCTTCGGCGCACTCAACGAGAACGAACGCTATACTCTCAGGATGATCAAGGGCGATCGCCGCAGCGGCGAGCGATCGGATCTTAGCAACCCCCGCACCGGCAAGCGTTTTGTTAAGCCCGTCGACAATATCGGCAACAAGACTCTTCCCGACTACGAGAACTACGCCGATCGGTTCATCTACGACGATGTTGCCCTGCCCGGCTGCGAAGGCGATGCACGTGTCTTCGTAGGCCAGCGCGCCGAGGCCTTCGCCGTCAATCTCGGTGAGGTCTTCGACCTTGTGAACCTCGTGCCGGTCCAGGGCGCGCCGAGCGGTGACTGGCAGCAATACAACACCGCCAACCCCTTCCCCGGCGGAATTACTCAAGATCGTGCCAATGACGACCTGATCGGTCAGGCCAACGTCACCTCGATCGCCATCGAGGTGCCCATCTCCTGCCTCACCGAGGGCGACGACCCTGTGATCGGCGCTTGGACCACCGCCAGCCTGCCGCAGGGACAGGTCGAGGACCCCTCACCCAGCTACGAGCAGGACAGCAAGTTCGGCGGTGCTTGGGTGCAGCAGTCGCGTCTTTCGGCGCCGCTGGTGAACGAGGTCGTCATCGGTCTGCCCGACAAGAACCTGTTCAACGCCGCCGAGCCGACCCAGGACGGGGCGCTGGCCACCTACGTGACCAACCCGACCCTTCCCGCCCTGCTCGATCTGCTGTTCCGCGACGCCGTCGGTGCCGACGACAACATCGCGCCGTCGAACTTCCCGCGCAACGACCTCGTCGCGGCGTTCCTGACCGGTTTCCCGGGCTTCAACGCCTCGTCCAACCCCGACGCCGTGCCGTCCGAGATGATGCGACTGAACACCGCGGTGCCCGCCACCCCGATTCAGCAGCAGCACACCTTCGGCGTCGTGGCCGAGGATCTCGCCGGCTTCCCGAACGGTCGTCGTCCGGGTGACGACACCGTCGATATCGCGCTGCGGGTCGTCATGGGCGCGCTGTGCTACGACGTGCCGCTCGGCGCCGAACTCGGTGTCGATGGGGCCGAGGAAGACACCTCCAGCGATTTCGTGAATCTCGGTCTGTGCCAGCCCTCCGACGCACCGGTGGGCAATCAGCCCTTCACCGACGGCGCGCCGCTCAAGGCGACCGAATTCATGAACGCGTTCCCCTATCTGAACACGCCGCTCCCCGGCGCACGCTCCTAAGGGGCCGAAAGGAGATACGCCATGAAAACCAGACTGAGCCTCATCGGCCTGTCATCGCTGGTCCTGCTTGTCGCGGCCTGTGACGATTCCAACGGCACGCGCGGTATCGGATCGCTGGGACTGGGCTTCCTCGAGGTGTTCAACCAGGATCGCAATGCCGAGCCGATCGACATCACGGATCTCGAGCTTGCGATGACCCCGTCCATCGAGCCGTTCAATCCCTGATCGTTCGATAGAAAAATCAAGAGCAGGCGCGGCCCCGAAAGGGCCGCGCCTGTCGCATTTTCGAGGACTTGGGCGCCGGTTCCCGTTCGAAAGACCTAAGGGTCGGGCGTTGGGATCCCGCCGCTTTCCGGCCCGAACCGCCGGGAGATCACCACCACCTCGCGCGTGCCCATGCCGCGCCGCCGCTGAAGCCTGCTTTCGAGATGGACCTCCATGCCGTCGACCTCGGCCCTCACGGTGACGTCGAAGAGGTCCGACACCAGCCCCACCCCGGCTCCGATCAGCCCCAGGGCCGCGACGTCGCCGCTCTCCACCCACCCACCATTGCGCTCGCGCAGCGCCACGAGCCGGCGCGCCGCCGTCCGGCTCTGGAGCACCGCTCCGATCACCTGCGCGTCGGCGGTGTTTAGGTTGATCTTTCCCGGCACCGGCAGCACATCGGCCACGGGACGCAGACGCTCAATCGCCACGGCGTCGAGACCGGGGATCTGCTCAAGTGACGCCGCCGGGCCGCGGTCGCGCAGGAAGGTCAGGATGCGCGGCCCGGTTTCGGGCGGCAGCTCAAGTTCATCGATCAGCCGCGACAGGACCTGCACCTGCGCGATCCCCCCCGCCGCCAACCCGTTCAGGTCGAGCCGCGCATGCGCGTCGCGGATCTCGACCGAGAAGCGGCCCGTCTCAAGCTCCACCTCCTGCTGCGACGCCAGCGCCCATGCTTCGGCATAGTGGTCGGTCTCGGGGCCCGCCTCCATGTCGCGCCGCAGCGCCACCAGAACCGATGTCTCGGCCCCGAGCGCCAGCGCCTCGGCCTGCGCGGTGGCCGAGACCCGGCGCGCGCGGTCGAGCAGGCTGTCCTGCGAGGTCAGCATCAGGACGACGAGGGAGGAGGCGATGGCCAGCGTGACCAGCACGTTGACGAGGATCACGCCATCTTCGGTGTCGCGTGCCCTCATGGCTCGACCGGACGCACGGTTTCGGCAAGACGCCGCACGTTGAGCGTTTCGCGGCCCAACGGTCCGCCGGGGGCGATGTCGAAGCGCAGCTCCACCCCCCGTGGCAAGGCGGCACCATCCTCGGGGGGCCACGCCTCGTGCCACTGTCCCCCGCCGTCGAGAACACGAAGGACCACCCCGTCCACGGGCGACACCAGCGCCTGCGTCACCCGGACACCGCCATCGGGGCCCAGCGCGCGGCGACGCAGCACACCCGCCTCGCCCGTCCAGTCGAGCGCGCCGTGCTCCGGCCCGGTCAACATCAGACGCCCCTCTTCGAGGCGCAGGTCAGCGGCCCGGCCCTGCGCCACGTCGCGGCCAAACAGGATCAGGGTCCGGTCGATCTGCGCCACCGCCTCGAGCCGACCCTCGGTGCGCTCGCGCGTGCGGATCACCGTGTCGAGCACGGCGAAGGAGGCAAGCCCCACCAGCGCAAAGAGCGCCAGCGCCACCAGCATCTCGATCAGGGTGAACCCAGCCTGCCCGTCTCGCGCCTGCCCCTCCTGTACCTGCCCCTCCTGCGCCCGGCCGCAGAGGGGGGTCATTCCCGACGGGTCCGGCACCGGGACGCGGTGCGCCTCATACCGAGGGCGCACCGATCAACGTCGTGGCCCCATCGGCCACGTTGAGAACCGCGAGACCACGCTCGACAAGGCCCGAAGGCAGGATCTTGTAGGGTCCGAGCACGCCGCTGAAGCCCGCCGGGCGCTGGAGCCCCTCGGCGCTCTGCTGCCCGAGCCGCCCCAGCAGCCGGGCCATCTCGATCGCGTCGAAAGCCAGCCCGGCGACGATCCCGGCCTCGGTCTCGACCCGCTCTTCCAACGCGATGGCAAAGGCCTCGAAGCCGATCGGATCGGGGGCCGCGAACCACGCCCCCTGCAGCGCCGGAATCCGCTGCGGCGTGATCGCCGCCCATTGGTCGGAGCCGAGGATCTGCACCCCTGCCGCGCTGATCGCCGCCGCCTGCGCCTCGAACCCGCCGCGCACGCTTGGCAGGTAGACGGCGTCGGGCAGTTGCCCCCCCGACGCGGCGCTCAGCCGGGCGGCAAGGCCCTCGGCGCTGTCGGTGACGACCGGCTCGGACAGGGCGATGCCATATCCCTGCGCCGCCGCCTGCGCCGCCGCGACGGATCTGGTGCCGAACTCTCCCGGCGGGGCGACGACGGCGATGCGCCGCAGGCCGCGCGCCGCGGCGAAACCCATCACCGATTTGGCCGACTGCAACGGCGTGACACCATAGACGTAGAGATTGCCGCCGGCGATGGCGCTGTCGTTGGAAAAGGAGACCACTGGCACCTTGCGGCCCACCGCCTGCGCCACGGCCCGGCTCTGTCCCGAGAACAGAGGCCCCAGAATCATCGCGGCCCCGGCTTCGACCGCTTGGCGCGCCGCATCGACGGCGCTCTGCTCGGTGGTGCCGGCGTCGCGCAGGTCGATCTCGGCTCCGGGACCGCCGACCGCGCCGCCGAGGCTTGCGGCTTCGCGCATGATCTGGCCTATACTCGCCTGCGGGCCGGAGAGCGGCGCGAGCAGGGCCGCGCGCCCCACCGTCCCGGGCGGCGCCACTGTGGCTTCACCACCAGCCCCGCCAGCGCCGCAACCCGCCACACCCAAAAGGGCCGATGATGCAGCTAGACGCCCCAGAAACCCACGACGCGACAACCCCGAAGGACCGCGCCCGGCGCTGGCTGAAGGGGATTGGAACAGGGGTTGCCCTGGCATGTCTCACGGCCCTCGTATTTGGCGCGACACTGGTTATGACGATGCCCGCATCGGTCGTGCGGACCCTAGTTGTCCTGCCCTCCCAAGTCGAGACGCTATCGGGCAGCCTGAGCCGTGGCCGGGCCGGACTTCTGGGCGGATACACGCTTGATTGGACATGGTCTCCGGGCGATCTGCTCACCGGGCGGATCGCCGCCGGGGTCGAACTTCAGGGTCCCGATACGCGTCTCGAAGGCCGGATCGAGGCGACGCCTTTCGCGGTCTCCGCCCACGACCTGCGCGGGCGCGCGGGGGCCGGGTTGTTGGCGCTGTTTCCACGCCTCGCGGTCGAAAGCTGCAGCCCGCGCGCGGTGGTCGCCATCGACAGCCTCTCGGCCGGACGTCGCGCCTTTGCCGCGCAGGGCGCGATCGAGACGTCGCAGGGCGTCTGCCTCGACCGGAACGGCACGGAAATCCCGGTGCCCGCCATGGTCATGGGCCTTTCGACCCAAGGCGCGGACGCCAATGCGGTGCTGAGCGATGACACGGGCACCACGCTGGCCCGCCTTGCCGTCACCGGCGAGCGCATGCTGCGTGTGACCGTGGAGCCGCAGGGCGCCGCCCTCGTGCCCGGCATGCCGAGTTCGGCTCCGACCTCGCTTGCCATGCCGTTCTGAGAAGGCCGGCCGGGGTCGGGCCGCCTCAGCCCACGAGGCTGTTGAGATTGACGATCGGCAAGAGGATCGACAGCACCAGCAGCATCACGATCCCCCCCATGATCAGCAGGACCGCAGGCTCGACCAGCGCCACGAGGGCGGCGACCAGCGCGTTGAGATCGCGCGACTGGTCCTCGGCGGCGCGGGTCAGGGTCTGACCCAGCACGCCGCCTGCCTCTCCGCTGGCGACCATGGCGATCATCATGGGCGGAAACACCCCCGCCTCGGTCAGGGCGGCCGACAGCGCGACCCCCTCGCGGACCCGGGTGGAGACAATCTCCACCCGTTTGCGGACATACAGGTTGGGCACGGTTTGTGCCGCCGCCCCCAGCGCCTCGATCAGCGGCACCCGGCTTACCGTGAGGGTGGCCAGCGTGCCCGCGAACTGCGCCGCGTTGGATTTGAGCGCGAAGCGCCGGGTAACCGGCGCGGTGGCGAGCAGGCGATGCCAGCGCATCCGCACCGCGGGCCGCCGGAGCGCCAGCGCGGCCCCCGCCGCCATGCCCGCGATCGCGGCGCCCATGACGAGGCCCCAGTCATTGATGAGATCGCTTAGCCCGATCAGGGTCCGGGTAAGAAGCGGCAACTCTGCCCCGCGCGAGGTGAAGACGCGCACGATGTCGGGCACCACGAAGGTCAGAAGCGCCACGATCACCGCCAGAGAGACCAGCGCGAGGATCGCGGGATACAGCAGCGCGAGCTGTACCGTCTGGCGGTTCTTGGCGCGGGTTTCGACGAATCCCGACAGATGCTCCATCACCTGTCCCAGTTGGCCTGAACTTTCGCCCGCCGCAACCGAGGCGCGATAGAAATCCCCGAAGACCTGCGGGTAATCTCCCAGCGCGGCGGCAAAGCTGCGGCCATCGAGGACGGCGGCCCGCAGGTTCAGCAGCAGCGACGAGGCGCGCGTCGAGCCCGCCTGCGCCGCCACGGTGCGCAGCGCGTCCTCGACCCGGATGCCCGATCCGATGAGCGTGGCGAGCTGGCGCGTCACGAGGGTCAGCGTGCGCAGCCCGATGCCACCGCGCCCCTGCCGTGCGGCCCCCGCCCCCGGCGCCCGCCGCGCCGCCGTCGGCTCGACCGAGACCGGCAACAACTTTTGCGCGCGCAGCGCCTGCCGCGCGGCGGCCGAACTCGACGCCTCGACGATGCCCTTGGCGCTGCGGCCCTTCGCATCGACGGCACGGTAGGCGAAGGCCGCCATGTCAGGCGATCTCCGGCAGCGTCGTGTCCTCACGGACCGCCCGCGCGACCTCCTCGACCGTGGTCAGCCCGTCGCGCAGCTTTTCGACACCGTCCTGAAGCAGCCCCGGGCCGCGCTTGCGCGCCGCCGCCGTGAGCTGCGCCTCGGAGGCGCCTTCATGCACCAGCCGCTCGAGCGCGCCGTCGATCTCGATGATCTCGTAGATCGGCAGCCGCCCGCGATAGCCGCTGCCGTGACATTGTGAGCATCCCGTCCCGCGCGACACCGGTGCGCCCGCTGGCAAAAGTCCGTTGAGCAGCCCGCTCTCGGTGTCGGTCAGCGCGTGCGGCGTGGCGCAATCGGGACAGATCCGCCGCACCAGCCGCTGCGCTACCAGCCCGCGCAGCATCGGTGCCAGAAGAAACCGCTCGACCCCCATCTCGACGAGGCGCGACACCGCGCCGATGGCGGTGTTGGTGTGCAGCGTCGAGAGCACGAGATGGCCGGTCATCGCGGATTCCACCGCGATCTGCGCCGTCTCGCGGTCGCGGATCTCGCCGATCATGATGACGTCCGGGTCCTGTCGCAGGATCGCGCGAAGCCCGCGCGCAAAGCTCAGCTCGGTGCGGGCGTTGACCTGCATCTGCCCGACGCCGTCCATCGTGTATTCGATCGGGTCCTCGACCGTCATGATGTTGCGCTGCCGATCGTTGAGCAGATCGAGAGCGGCATAGAGCGAGGTCGTCTTGCCCGAACCGGTGGGCCCGGTGACAAGGACCAGCCCGTCGGGGCGGCCCAGCACCCTCTTGAACGTCTCGAGATCGCGCGGCGACAGACCGAGGTGATCGAGCCCGAGCAGCGTCTGGCCCCGGTCGAGAAGACGCAGCACGACCCTTTCGCCGAATTGCGAGGGAATGGTCGAGACCCGCACGTCGAGATCGTAGCCGCCGACCCGCAGCGAAACCCGCCCGTCCTGCGGCATCCGCTTTTCCGCGATGTCGAGCTTGCCCATCACCTTGATCCGGCTCACCAGAAGCGAGGCCAGCGCCCGCTTGGGAGAGATCACCTCGCGCAGCACACCGTCGATGCGGAACCGCACCACCAGGCGGCGCTCCTCGGTTTCGATATGCACATCCGACGCGCCCTCCTTCACCGCCTCGAGCAGCAGCGCGTTGATCAGCCGCACCACGGGGGCGTCGTCCTTCTGGTCGAGCAGGTCGTCCACCGAGGCGGCGCTGTCGGCCAGCAGGGCAAGGTCGCCATCGGCATCCGCTGCAACCTGCGCCGCCTCGGACGAGCTGTCGCGGTAGATGCGGCCAAGTTCCTCCTCGAAGGCCTTCGCGTCGATCTCCTCGAAGGCGACGAGACGGCCCGCCACGCGCTGCGCCTCGATCATCGCCTCAAGGTTCGCCTCGGGGCGGTGACGGCAGACCGGCCGTCCTTCGGCGTCGCGCATCAGGATCACACCGCCCGCATTGGCAAAGCCGTAGCTGAGCCGAGGCAGCGCGGCCTCCGCCGTGCCATCCGCCTTGCCGGTCGCGACCTCGGCGCCCGGTCCCGTCATCGCCTCGGTCATTTCATCTCCTCCAGCGTCAGGCGCAGTGACACCACGCCCGGTTCGATCCGCCGCTCGGCCTCGATCGCGGCGATGCCCACCGCCTCGTCGGTTTCGAGATCCGAAATCCACAGGAGCACCGTGTCGAAGGCCGCCTCGTCGATGGTGACCCGCAAGAGCCCGCCATCCGGTTCGAGCCGCCGCAGCAGCAGCCCCGCGGCCTCGGCGCTTCGGGTGACCCGCGCGGCAAGCGGTGCGCGGTCTTGCGACAATTCGGGGCGCTGGGTCCCGGGTCGGGCCGCGGCGGCCCGTGCGCTGGCCTCGACCAGCCGGTAATCAGCGATTCGCTCCGTGAGCGCGCGGCGATGGTCCTGCAAGGGCAGCCAGACATACCAGATCAGCGCCAGCACCGCCACGACCGGCAGGACCCCGAGCACCAGAAGCCGCTCTCGCGGGTTGAGCCTCGACAGAGCGCTCACTTCGCCGCCTCCCTTTGGATGCGCATCTCGACCTCGGCCATGCCGTCGCCCGCATTTGCGGCCCCGCTGGTCACGCCGAACCCGCCCGCCTGCAAAACCCGCTGCACACGTTGCAGATCCTCCAGCCCCGGCGCCTGCACCTGCACGATCAGCGCCCCGTCGGCCTTGCCCCATGACATCCGCCGGAACGACGCCGTCTCATCCGCCGCGTTCAAGGTCTCGGACACCTCCGACAAAAGCGGCAGCAGGTCGCCGCGCTCGGGCCGGGCGACGCTCGGGGCGAGCCGTGCGAGGATCGGTGCCGGATCGGCCGGGATGACGGCGCCGGGAAGAACCTGCTCCAGCGCGGTTTCGGCGGCCCGCCGTTCGGCCTGCGCGATCCGGCTCAGTGCCACGGCATCGGCCCCCGCCAGCCCGACTTGCAAGAATAGCCCCAGCGCCACGATGCCCGCGGCCACGACGCTCCGGCGGCGCAGGGCCTGTGCCGCCTCGCCGCGGGCACGATTCGAGAAGCTGAAGGCCAGATCGGCGGAGTCCGGCGGCGGCGGGGTCTGCGACAGGTCGGTCGCGGGCAGGCCCGAGGGCAGCGCCGCGCCGAGGCTGGTCAGAGACGGCTGGCCGCCGCGCCGCCAGACCAGCGCCAGCATCTCGGTCGCCACCGCGAAGCCGGTCCCGTCCGAGACCCGCACCACGCAGCGCGCGCCGTCGCGCCACACCGCCCAGCCCGGGCCGTCCGCCGCCGCATCGGGGCGCGGGATGGCCAGAAAGTCGGGCAGGATCGCCGCCCCCTCCGGTGCCGTCGCCTCGGCGGCGGCAAGGGTGGCGCGGTCGATCACCAACGCCAGCGCCTCGGCCTTGGGCGCGCCTGCCAACGGCCCTGGCAACACCACCAGCGCCTCGATCGGCGTGGCAAGCCGCTCCTCGACCGCGAAGGTGAGCAGGGCCCGGCGCTGCCGGGCCGGCGCGTCGGGAAGATCCACGCGCAGGGCGGTCACGGCTTCCGATCCGATCAGCACCGGAGCGGGCCGGCGCGCCTTGGCCATGGCCGCCGCGCAACGTTCGAACAGGGGAGCGGAAGGCGGGCCGGAGCGGGGAAACGGCGTCACGGGCGTCGAAAGGCCGTCGGACAACGCCTCGCGCCTCGGCTCAGGAGCCGCTTTTTCCTCTGGAACCACCTGATTTCTCACGAGCTTTTGCCTTTTCCAAGACCTCGCCGCTGGTGTAGTCTTACTATATGTACGTCCCCCAAGAGGCAAAGGTTTCATGATCCGCCAGCTCTTTATCGGAGCCAGGGCGCGCCGCGCGCGCCGCAGGCCCGAAACCCGGTCTCCCGCGACCCGATCACCTGACGCCGGTGTAACCCTCATCGAGATGATGGTGGTGCTGGTGATCATCGCCCTCGTCGCCGCGATGATCGTGCCCAACGTGATCGGCCGCCCCGACGAGGCGCGGGTTGCCGTGGCCCGGACCGACATCCGCGCCATCGGCTCGGCGCTCGAACTCTACCGGCTCGACAACCGCACCTATCCGACCAGCTCGCAGGGGCTCGACGCCCTTGTCAAAGAACCCGTCGCGCCGCCGCAGCCGCCCAACTGGGCCGCGGGCGGCTATCTCGGCGCGGTGCCGGTCGACCCTTGGGGCAACGCCTATACCTACCGCTCGCCCGGCGACACTGGCGGCTTCGATCTGATCTCGCTCGGGGCGGATGCGCAGCCCGGCGGCGACGGCGCGAATGCCGACATCATCCACGGACAGGCGATGGTCGAGAATTGACCGCTCCCGCCGTGTTCCGCGACGGCGCTGCCGGTCTGACGCTGGTCGAAGTGCTGGTGGTGCTGGTGCTGATCGCCACGGTTGCGGGCGCGGTCGGGCTCAACCTCGGGCCGGGGCGTGGCGAGGCAACGCTCGATTCGGAGCTGGCGCTGCTGCGCGCCCGGATGGAGCGCGCCTCGGACGAGGCGCTTCTGGCCGGGACGCCGGTGGCCTTTGCCTGGAGCGGGACCGGCTACCGGTTTCTGGGCTGGACCGCGGCGGGTTGGGCCCCCCACAGGGTCGAGATCCTCGGCACCCCTCACGAGCTTCCCGATGCGGTCCGGCTGCGCCAGGAGGACGCGCGCGAAGGCGTGTTCGTGGTCACGGCGCAGCTCCTGCCCGCCCAAGGGACGCCGCTGGTGCTGAGCGTCGGCGAAGGCGGGGCCGAGCGGTTGGTCTGGGACGGGGCTTCGGCGCGTCGCGAGCCTGCGCCATGAGCGGTCGCGACCCGCAGGCGGGGTTCTCGATGATCGAGGCGCTGATCGCGATGGCCGTGCTCGCGGTGGGGGCGGTATCGCTTCTCGGGGCGACCGAAGGGCACAGCGCCCGAATCGGCGACCTGACCGACCGCACCGTCGCGCGCTGGGTCGCCGAGGAGCGGCTGACAGCATGGCGGCTCGGCCTGCCCGAGATCGACGAGACCCATACCCGCGCAGAGGTCGAGATGTTCGGCCGGGCGTGGCGCGTGACGGTGGAGGCCACGCCCACGACGGATGCTGCGCTAGACCGGCTCGAGATCCGTGTCGCCCCGGCAGAGGCGGATGGCGCGAATGTGAGGCTGACGGGCTATATTGATACGGCGCGCGACGGATAGACTGACAGGATGGGCGTTTCTCTGACACATTTTCCATTGCCGGTGCGGTCGCTCGCGACGCTCGCGGTGCTGCTGGGGACCGCAGTGACCGCGCCGCCGGTGCTGTGGCATTTGGCGGGGTATTCCGAGGCCCTGCCCGCCCGCGCCGCCCCGACGGCACCTGCTCCGGACGCTTCTGAGATCGCTCCCGCCGATCTCGGCCCGATTCTCGCGCTTGGGCCGTTCGGCAACATCTCGGCGCCGCCACCCGAGCCCACCGGCCCTGTTGGCGAGACAACGCTCGATCTGGTGTTGCACGGCGTGGTGGTGCGTGACGATCCGGCCCGGTCGATCGCCTTCATCGGCACGAACGGCACCAATGAAGGTTACCGCCCGGGTGAAGACGTGGCCGGTGCCGCCACGCTGATCGAGGTCGCATCGAGCCATGTGGTGCTCGATGTCGGAGGCGAATTGCAGACGCTGTCCTTTCCCGGAACCGAGGGGCCCGCGGATGCGCCGCCCGAGCAGGATCTTGCGGGGCTCGGACGATTGCAGGCCCTCGTGGCGTCGCAGACCGCCGGGGCCGAAACGGCGGATGCCCCCGAGGACGATCAGGACAGCGGGCCCGAGACGCCTCAGGACTACATCGACATGTGGCGCGAACGCATCAGACAGAATCCCGCGGAGGTTCTCGACAGCATTGGGCTGATCCCGACCGACGAGGGCTATAGGATAGCGGATGACCACGACAGCGGCGTTGGCCGCGCGGGCCTGCTGGCAGGGGATCTAGTGACACGCGTGAATGGACAGACCGTCGGAGACGTCGACAGCGATCGACGCCTTTATGACGAGGTCGCGGCCTCGGGCCTCGCGCAGATCGAGATCGAGCGCGATGGACGTCTCATCAGCATGTCGTTCCCGCTTCGATGAGTATCTTTTCCTTGCGATCGTTTCTGAGTCTCGCCTTGTGTCTGCCGGTGGCGTTGCCGGCACAGGCGCAGGACACCTTCGTCATCAACCTGCGCGGCGCCGAGATCTCGGTGCTGGCCGAGCAGGTCTCCGAGATCACGGGACGGACGCTCGTGCTCGACCCGAACCTCTCCGGCGATGTCAGCGTCGTCTCGGCCGAGCCTCTCGACGAGGATGGCGTCTGGGCCCTGTTCCAGTCGATCCTGCAGGTGCGTGGCTTCGTCGCCGTGCAATCGGGTACGGCGTGGCAGGTGGTGCCCGAAGCGCGGGCGCGCACGATCAGCGGCTCGACCACCAACGCCGACGCGGGCAGCCAGGACTTCGTGACGACGATGCTGCGTCTCGACCGCCTGCCATCGGCCGAAGCGGTGCGCGTGCTGGCGCCGCTCGTGGCGGACTCCGGGTATATCGAGGCGATCGCGGATCCCAACGCCGTGCTAATCACCGACACCCGCGCCAATGTGGACCGCATCTCCGCCATTGCCCGCGCCTTCGACAGCGACGAGAACGTCCGCGCCGAGGTGATCCGTTTCGCCAATGCCGATGCGGTCGCCGTCGGCGCCGCGATCGTCGAAGTGCTGGGCGAGGCGGGCACCGGCGCGCGTTTGTCGGTCAACGCCTCGACCAACCAGCTTCTGGTGCGCGGCAGCCCCGATGACATCCAGGAGATCCGCGACCTCGCCCGCTCCATGGACGTGGCGCAGCGGCAAAGCCCGCAGGTGGCGATCTCGACCCAGGTGTTTCGCATGCAGTTCGGCGATGCCGCCGTGGTGGCCGAGATCCTTCGCGGCACCCTCGGCGACGCGGTCGAGTTGAGCAATCCCGTCGCTGCCGATCAGGGCGCGGCCGTCGCAGGCGAGGATGGAGAAGGCTTCGTGGCGCTCGACCGCGCCGCGCCCGCCGCCTCCATCTCGGTCGCGATCCAAGCCTCGATCGAGACCAATTCGGTCATTGTCCGCGGCACCGCGGCCCAACTGGCCGAGGCCGGCCGTCTGATCCATGCGCTCGACGTGCGCCGCCCGCAGGTGATGATCGAAGCCGCGATCGTCGAGGTTTCGGGTGATGTGGCGGAACGGCTCGGCGTGCAACTCGGCTTCGGCGACGCCGCGCCGCCGGGCCGCATCGCCGCCACCTCTTTCGGTAATGGCGGCGTATCGCTGCAAGGCGTGCTCGCCGCCCTCGGGGCCACCAGCTCGGTGGCGCTGTCCACCGGTCTGACCGTCGGGGCCGGAAACAATGATTTCGGCGCGCTGGTGCAGGCATTGGCGCAATCGAGCCGGGCCCGGCTTCTGTCCACCCCGAGCGTCACCACGCTCGACAATGAACCCGCGACCATCGTGGTCGCTCAGAACGTGCCGTTCCGCACCGGCAGCTTTGCCACCGACGGCAATACCGCCACCCCCTTCACCACGATCGAGCGCCGCGACGTGGGCATCACGATGAACGTCGTGCCGCGCATCACCGCCGGCAATGTGGTGCAGCTGATGATCGAACAGGAAGTGTCGAGCCTCATGAGCGCCAATGTCGAAGGGGCCGCCGACCTGATCACCAATCGCCGCGTGATCAACACCACGGTTCTCGCTGACGATCGCGGGACGGTGGTCCTAGGCGGGCTGATCACCGACGACCGCCAATCGCAGGACAACAAGGTACCGGGCTTGGGCGATGTTCCCGTGATCGGCAACCTGTTCAAATCGCGCAATGCGCAGAAGACCACGCGTACCTTGTTCGTGTTCCTACGCCCGACGATCCTCCGCGATCGCGGCGACATCCGCGAAGCGGCCGAGCAACGCTATGACAAACTGCAGGCCGCAGATGTCACGCCCCTGCCTCGACCCTTATTGACTCAACGTGAAGTGCGTCAATTGCCGCTCGAGATCGAAGGTCTGTATTGAGGGCGGAGATCGGCTGATCTGGGCTGCTGCCCCGGTCCCTCGACAAAATCTGGTGCTTTCTAAGCTACTCTCGGCTCCTGCTGAAGGGATTGAGTAATGGGGCCTCCTTGCCAGTAGACGGCGATGTTGCGCAAATCAGCCTCGGGCATGACTGCCCCCTTTCCCGCCTTTCTTCAGCGGACGGCCTTGATCTCGGCCCGCCCGAGGGCTGAGAAGCGGTTCATGATGGCGATGCGGATCTGGATTTCGGCGGTTTGGCGGTCCGGGTCTCGTGGCATGATCCTCTCGCCGAAGAGCTTCAAGCAGTTCATCCGGGCCTCGACCCGACTTCGGACGTGATAGCCGAACCATGTCTTCCAAAGCGTCCCCGGCCGAAGCGACGGGTGGCCGGTGACCTGCTCCCCGCCGGTCCCTCGGTCATAACGAGAGTTTGCGGGTTTGAGATTGGTAGTTGGACTGGTCGTTTCGGGCAAGCGCGCCTGGCGTGGAGCCTTCAAATTGCTCAAGCGCCCG